>JAGOKF010000133.1 GCA_017994695.1 Myxococcota bacterium
CCCCCAGGCCCGGGCCCCCGCCCCGCCGCCTCAGGGGCAGGCCCCGGAGGTCTTCCGCGTGGACAACGCACCGGTCCGGCCGCCGCCTCCTGCCCCGTGGACGCCGCCACCCGGCACCCAGCCCGCCACGGACCCCAGTCCCTCCAAGGGACCGGCCGACGCGCCGGTGATCCTGCTGGAGGTCTCGGACTTCCAGTGCCCGGTCTGCCGGAGGGCCTACGAGCCCCTACGGGCCATCGCGGACCAGATGCCCGGCGTGGTGCGGCTGGTCTTCAAGCACAACCCGCTGGACATGCACCGGAACGCCCTGAACGCCGCCGCCGCGGCCATGGCGGCAGCCCGCCAGGGAAAGTTCGACGCCTTCGCCGACTGGGCCTTCCAGAACCAGTCGGCCTTGGACGAGGCCTCCCTGATGAACGCCGCCCAGTCCCTCGGGCTGGACATGACCCGCTTCCGGAAGGACTACGGTGACCCGTCGCTGCGGATGCGGGCGAAGGCCGAGGGGAACGCCGCCGCGAGCCTGGGCGCCCAGGGCACCCCGTCCTTCTTCATCAACGGCCAGATGCAGGTGGGATGGGCCTCTTACGAGGCCATCGTGCAGATGGTGCAGCGGGAGGCCGATGCGGTCCGCGGTCTCACGGCCTCGGGGATGTCCGTCCGGGAGGCCCGAATCCAGAGAGTCCGCACCCACCTGAAGGACCAGGCGGACGCCTTTCTGGCCTCGCTGCTGGCCACGGAGTTCCAGAAGCCTTGATCCCAAGGCGCCGAATGCCCATGTTGGGGGGGCGCCGGCCCTGCCGGAGCCATCGACTCGGAACCAGTGAGGAATCATGACGAACAGACCTCAAAAACCCGATCCGGAAACCGAGGGCCACGCCACCGTGAAGGCGATGCCCATCCTGCCCCTCCGCAACTCGGTGCTGTTCCCGGGGCTGGTGATGCCCCTGGTGATCGGCCGGGAAAAGACCCTGCGCCTGCTGGACGCCGTGAACGGCAAGGACGAGGTGATCGGGGTTCTGACCCAGAAGGACAAGGACATCAACGACCCGGGACCCGACGACCTGTACTCCATCGGGACCACCGCCCGCATCCTGCGCATCGTCCGGGAGCGGGAGCAGGGCGTGGACATCGTCGTCCAGGGCATCCAGCGCTTCGAGGTGATCCAGTTCGTCCAGAAGACCCCGTTCCTGGCGGCCGAGGTTCGACTGATCCCCGAGGAGGACCAGCGCACCGTCGAGACCGAGGCCCTGATGAAGACCCTCAAGGCGGTCACCCAGGAGGTACTCAAGCTGATCCCGGAGATTCCCGGCAGCGCGACCGAGATGGTGGAACAGGTCCAGTCCCCGTCCCGGCTGGTCTTCCTGATCGCGTCGAACCTGCCCATCACCACCGAGGAGAAGATCCAGATCCTGTCGATGACGGACGTCGCCGCGGCGATGCGGACCGCCCTGAAGATCCTCCACCATCACCTGGAGGTGCTGAAGGTCACCCAGAAGATCAACACCGAGGTGAAGGGGGAACTGAACAAGAGCCAGCGGGAATACCTGCTCCGCCAGCAGTTGAAGGCGATCCAGAAGGAACTGGGGGACCTGGAGGACGAGGGGGACGTCCTGGACGAGCTCCAGGAGAAGATCCACCAGATGAAACTCCCGGAAGAGGTCCTCAAGATCGCCGAAAAGGAACTGCGGCGCCTGCGGGCGATCCAGCCCTCCTCGCCGGAGTACACCGTGGCCCGGACCTACCTGGACTGGATCACGGACCTGCCCTGGGGCAAGACCACCACCGACAACCTGGACGTGGTCCATGCCCGGCAGGTGCTCGACGAGGACCACTACGACCTCGACAAGGTGAAGAAGCGCATCCTGGAGTACCTCGCCGTCAGCAAGCTGCGGAACAACCTCCGGGGACCGATCCTCTGCCTGGTCGGCCCGCCGGGAGTGGGCAAGACCTCCCTGGGGCAGTCGGTGGCCCGGGCCCTGGGACGGAAGTTCATCCACGTCAGCCTGGGAGGCGTCCGGGACGAGGCGGAAATCCGGGGACACCGACGGACCTACATCGGCGCCCTCCCGGGGAAGATCATCCAGAGCCTGAAGCGGGCCGAAAGCCAGAATCCCGTCTTCATGATGGACGAGATCGACAAGCTCGGCCGGGACTGGCGGGGGGATCCCACCTCGGCGCTGCTGGAGGTCCTGGACCCGGAGCAGAACCACTCCTTCATGGACCACTACCTGGACGTACCCTTCGACCTGTCCCAGATCCTGTTCATCACGACGGCGAACGTGACCGACACGATCCCGCCGCCGCTCCTGGACCGGATGGAGCTGCTGGAACTCCCCGGCTACACCCCCGAGGAGAAGATCGCCATCGCCCGGCGGCACCTCCTGCCCAAGCAGGAGAAGGAGCACGGCCTCCCGGAGGGCGTCTTCTCGATCTCGGACCAGATGCTGCTCTATGCCATCGACCACTGGACCCGGGAGGCCGGCGTCCGGAACCTCGAGCGGACCATCGCCGGCATCTGCCGGGGCATCGCGGTGAAGATCGTCGAGGGCACCTGGCAGCAGCGGGACATCGACGAGGAGATGCTCCGGGAGTTCCTGGGACCCGAGCAGTTCCAGCCCGAGACGGTGGAGCGGACCGAGACGGCCGGGGTCGCCACGGGCCTGGCCTGGACCGCCACCGGCGGCGAGATCCTCTTCGTCGAGGCGACCCGGATGGCCGGCAAGGGACGGCTGAAACTGACCGGGCAGCTGGGGGACGTGATGAAGGAGTCCGCCCAGATCGCCCTGTCGTTCCTCGAATCGAACGCCCTGGCCTTCGGCCTGGACGCCGGGGCCTTCGAGAGCGCGGACCTGCACATCCACGTTCCCGCCGGCGCCATCCCCAAGGACGGCCCCTCGGCGGGCGTCACGATGTTCACCGCGCTCTACTCCCTGATGACCGGCCGGCGGGTGCGCCCCGACACGGCCATGACCGGGGAGATCACGCTTAGGGGGCTGGTGCTTCCCGTCGGGGGGATCAAGAACAAGGTCCTCGCCGCCCAGCGAGGCGGGATCCGCCGGGTCGTGCTGCCCGAGCGGAACCAGAAGGACCTCACGGAGATCCCCGAGCAGGTGCGCCGGGAAATGGAGTTCGTCTTCGTCCGGCGGGTGGAGGACCTGCTGGAGGCCGTCATCGAGCATCCCGAGGGGGAGGCCCTGGTCCACGCGCCGCTGCAGGTTCCGGTCAGCGACCTGCCGCCCGGTGCCTCCGGTGCCAAACCGGCCGTCCCGGACGACGAGGAGGAGGCGCCGGTTCCCCCGCCTCGGGAGGAGCCCGACGACCTGCCGGAACGGCCCACCGTGTGACCTGGAGATCCGCCCAGGGATTCCGCGGACGCCATCCCTGATGCCGGGCATCCCGGAACATCGCTGCCGTGCCGGCGCACCCGGATCCCCGACCGCGGCCGGGAGCGAGCGGGGCTTGTGTCACGACCGGGAATCGACGCACAATGAAGGCGTCGGCAAGGAAGGAGCCCCTCGATGGATGAACGACTGCTGCAGAACGCCCTGGCGGCCCTGAAACAGGTCCTGGAACTGCGCGAGGGAGAGAACGCGCTGGTGGTGACGGACCGGAAGACCCTCCTGGTCGGCGAGGCCTTCCGGACCGCCGCCGAGAACCTGGGAGCCCGGACCGCCTGGTATGTCCTCCCGGAGGACCAGCGCCCCCTGACCGAGGTTCCGGAGGACCTGGCGGCGCTGGTGCCCGACGTGGACGTGGCGGTGACGTGCTTCGAGGGTCGGGCCGAGGAGACGCCCTTCCGCATCGCCCTGCTGCGAAGCCTGGTGCGCGTGGCCCGCAGGGTCGGCCACGCCCCGGGAATCACGGAGGAGATGCTTCGGGAAGGACCCATGCAGGTGGACTACGATGCCCTGGCGATGGCCGCGAAGGACCTGATGGACCGCCTGGAGGGCGCCGTGGCGGTGCACATCCAGGCCCCTGGCGGCACCGACCTGTCCCTCCGAATCGAGGACCGGCCCTTTTCCACGGACACGCTGGTGGCCGACGGCCACTGGGGCAACCTCCCCTGCGGCGAGATCTGGTGCGCCCCGGTGGAGGACGAGGCCGAGGGCGTCCTGGTCTGCGACGGTTCGATCGGGGACCTGGGCGCGGTTCCTGCCCCGGTGACGATGCGCGTGTCCGGGGGACAGGTCACGGAGGTCCAGTGCGCCGACGAGGCCTTCGCCCGGCGCGTCCGGGAGGTCATCTCGGTGGATCCGGGGGCCTCCCGCATCGGGGAGTTCGGCATCGGCCTGAACCCCGGCGCACGGGTCACCGGCAACCTGCTGGAAGACGAGAAGGCCTTGCGGACGATCCACGTCGCCTTCGGGAACAACACCGACATGGGAGGGGGCCGGAACCACTCGAAGACCCACCGGGACTTCCTGGTGCTGGCACCGACCCTCGAGGTGACCTTCCAGGACGGGCGCACGGAGCGGGTGATGGTCGGCGGGGAGATCGTCCCCAGGAACCGCCCCCGGAACCCGGCGGAGCCCCATCGCTTCCACCACCTGCTGGTGGCCGTGGACTACTCGGAGGCCTCCATCGAGGCCCTGCGCCTGGCGGATCACCTGGCCCGGCGCGACGATGCCCGGTTGACCGTGTGCCACGTCCTCCCGATGCCCGCGATGGTGAGCCCCCTGTTCCCCCACTACGTGGCGATGCCGGACACGGACACCCACCGGGCCAACGAACTGAACGCGGCCACGCGGCTGGAACAACTGGTCCGGGAGAACACCCCCCGGAGTCCCGAGGCCTACCAGATCCTGATCCTCTGGGGGGACGCGCCGGTCCGGATCATCGAGGCGGCGGAACAGCGGGGAGCCGACCTGCTGGTCCTGGCGAACCGGGGCACCGGCGGACTGGCGCGGTGGGCCCTGGGAAGCGTCGCCGCCCACGTGGCCGCCCATGCCCGGTGCCCGGTGCTGCTGGTCCGATGACCCTCCGGGAGAAGCCATGACGCCGAAATCGCTGGTTCGCAAGACCCTGCCGGCCATCGCGCTGGCCTTCGCGGCCATCCCGGCCCGGGCGGCGGTCCACCGGGTGGTGCTGGACGGGACCGTCGACCCCATCCAGGCGGAATACGTCGGCCGGGCGATGGACCTGGCCGAACGGGAGTCTTCCCGCCTGGTCCTGATCCGCCTGGACACCCCGGGCGGGCTGGTGGACGCGATGGAGGACATCCTCCGGAGGATCCTGTCGTCCCGGGTGCCCGTGGCCATCTACGTCGGACCGCCGGGGGCCAAGGCCGCCTCGGCCGGCTTCTTCCTGCTGGTGTCGGCCGACGTGGCCGCGATGGCGCCGGGAACGCGCACCGGCGCGGCCCACCCGATCCTGTCCATCGGGGGCTTTCTGCCGATCCAGGAACCGAACCGCCCTCCCCAGGAACCCCAGACCGACGGGAAGCCCGGCCAGGATAAGGCCCCGCCCGCGCCAACCGGAGGCGGCCAGGCCGACATCCTGTTGCAGAAGGTCACCAACGACATCCAGGCCTTCCTGCGGGACATCACGACCCGGCGGGGACGCAACCCGGAAGAGGCCGCCAAGGCCGTGGCCGAGTCCCGGTCCTTCAGCGCCACCGAGGCCCTGGAGGCGGGGTTGATCGACCTGGTCGCGGGCAGCGAGGCGGAACTCCTCCGGGCCCTGGAGGGCCGGGAGGTCCGGCGCCTGGACGGGACCGTGACGACCCTTGCGCTGACGGACCAGCCCGTCGTGGACGTCCCGATGACGTTCCGGGAACGGGTGCTGTCGGTCCTGGTGAACCCCAACGTGGCGTTCCTGATGGCCATCGTGGGCGCGCTGCTGATCTACGTGGAGATCACCCACGCCGGCCTGATTCTGCCGGGGGTGATCGGGGGGCTGCTGCTGATGATGGCGGTGGCCGGGTTCTCGTTCCTTCCCGTTTCGGTCACCGGCCTGCTGCTGGTGCTGGCGGCCCTGGGACTGTTCGTGGCGGAGGTGGTGGTGCAGTCCTTCGGACTGCTGGGCCTGCTGGGCGTGGTGGCCCTGGCCCTGGGAGGCATCATGCTGGTGGACGTGCCCGATCCCGAGTTCCGGGTGGCCCCCTCCATCGCCATCTCGGCGGCGCTGGCCTTCGGGCTGCTGGTGGTGTTCCTGGGAACGCTGGCGTTGAAAGCCATGAAGAAGCGGGTCAAGACCGGTTCGGAGGGGATGGTCGGGGAGGAGGGCGTCGTGGTGACGGACCCTCACCCCGAGGGGCGGGTGCTGATCCGGGGCGAGTACTGGAAAGCGGTGTCTTCGG
>JAGOKF010000134.1 GCA_017994695.1 Myxococcota bacterium
GCCCGGCCGGTCGCCGGGGCCCAGGGCCGGGTGGTGGCTCTGGCGAGCCCCCCCTTACAGCGGGGCTATCCCCTCCCCCAGTCGGTCCTCCGCCTCTACACCTCCCAGAACCCCCTGCCCGCCCGGTCCATCGACGAAGACCTCCTGGCCGCGGTCGACCGGGACGACCAGGCTCCCGACGCGGACCGGAACGCCGCCCGGAGAGGGTTTTCCACCCCCCTCCTCTTCGGGGTGATCACCTCGGCCCCGGACCCCCAGGATCCCGGAAGGACGAAGGACTTCAACTCCGCGATGCTGGTGGACCGGGACGGATGGGTGCTGGGCCGCTACGACAAGAACCTGCTGCTGCTGTTCGGGGAGTACCTCCCCCTGGCCGATCGCTTCCCGTTCCTGCGCCGGTGGCTTCCCGAGGCCGGGGACTTCACCCCCGGACAGGAGGTCGAGGTCCTGTCCCTGGACGATGCCCGGATCGGCGTGCTGGTCTGCTACGAGGCCATCCTGCCCGGATTCACCCGCCGGGTGACCGCCAGGAATCCGAACCTGCTGGTGAACCTGACCAACGACGCCTGGTTTGGAAAGACCGCCGAGCCCAACCTTCACATGCAACTGGCCGCCTTCCGGGCCGTGGAGCATCGCCGCTTCCTGGTCCGATCGACCAACACGGGGGTCTCGGTCGTGGTGGACCCCGCCGGGCGGGTCCTGCACCGCACTTCCCTGGAGCATCCCGAGACCTTCGTGGCGAACACCGCGCTGATGGAGGGACGGACCCTCTACGATCGGTTCGGCGACCTCTTCGCCTGGTCCTGCACCGCCCTGGCAGCCCTGCTGGGCTTCCTCTCCCTCCGGGGAAGGCCCTCCGCACCGTCCTCCAGGTCGTCGTCCCGGGGCAGGGGCCGCAGGGCCTGAAGGACCTTCCGGGTCGCCTCGGGCAGTGCCAGGTCCGCCACGGCCTCCGGGGACAGCCACCGGAAGGTCCCTTCCCGGGCCGGCGGCACTGGCTGCCGCCCAGGCACCCGGGCCTCGAAGGCGTGCAGAACGACCCGGAAGTGGGTGTAGGCATGGCGCACGATGCCCAGGAAACGGAGATCCTCGATCCGGAACCCCGTCTCCTCGGCCACCTCCCGGACCACCGCCCGTTCGGGGGTCTCCGCCTCCTCCCGCTTCCCCCCGGGGAACTCCCAGAGCCCCCCGAGCAGTCCCCGGGAGGGGCGCCGCTGAAGGTAGACCCGGCCCTCCCGGTCCCGGATCACCGCCACCGCCGCCTCGACCACCGGAGTCCGCTTCCGGGGCCCCCGGACCGGCAGGTCCCCGGCGGATCCCCGGGCCCGGGCCAGGCAGCCGGACGCCAGGGGACAGCGGCCGCAGTCGGGACGGGTCGGCAGGCACAGGAGCGCCCCCAGTTCCATCATCGCCTGGTTGTGCGACGCCGGGTCGGGGGCCTCCCGGACCCAGCGGGTCACGGCCTCCCAGAGGCGGCCCTGGGCCGGGGCCCCCGAGGGGTCCTCCCGGAGGTCCAGCAGGCGCACCGCCACCCGCCGGACGTTGGCATCCAGCACCGGCTCGGCCTGCCCGAAGGCGAAGGAGAGGATGGCCCCGGCGGTGCTCCGGCCGATTCCCGGCAGCGCCAGGAGGGCCTCCCGAGTTCCCGGGACCCGGCCTCCCCACTCGGTCACGACGATCCGGGCCGCCTGCCGCAGATGGCGGCAGCGGGCGTAGTATCCCATGCCCTCCCAGGCCTTCAGGGCCTCGTCCTCGGTGGCCCCGGCGAGGGCTGCCGAGTCCGGAAACCGTTCCAGGAAGGGGCCGAAACGGCGCAGGACCGTCTCGACCCGGGTCTGCTGGAGCATCACCTCGCTGACCCAGAGGGCCCAGGGATCCCGGGTGTCCCGCCAGGGCAGCGGCCGCCGGACTTCTCGGTACCAGTCCCTGAGCGCATGCAGGTCCGGGTTCACGGGCGGCCGCTGGGGATCCTCCGGCCTCATTCCGGATCCTCTTCTCCCAGCGGTTCCAGCCGGAAGCGCAGCAGGGGCAGGTGGATCAGGTCCACCAGGGCATGGGCCACCACTGGCGCCAGCAGGGATCCCGTCCACCAGCGAAGCCCCCCGATCCCCACCGCAGTCACCAAGGCGAAGAGGGTCCAGGACCGGAGCCCGGACTTGCCGCCGCCGTGGGCCCAGGCGAACAGCATCGAGGTGGCCACCAGGGCCACCGGCGGTCCCCAGGTCGGACCCAGGCCATACTCGACCGCGCTCCAGAGGGTTCCCCGGAACAGGGCCTCCTCGGCCACCCCCGCCGCGAGGGCCAGCGGGGCCAGGGACCAGGCCGGCAGGGGCCGGGTGGCCTGGGCCAGTCTCCGGGACAGCCAGTAGCCCCGGGCCGAGAACCGCACGACGGCCCATGTCGCCAGCACCACCAGCGCCCCCAGGGCCAGTCCCGCAGCCGCTTCCCTTTCCGGGCCCAGGGGCCCGGTCCAGGGAAGGCCGAAGAGATCCGGGAGCCACCAGCCGAGGATCAGGGAAAGCGCCAGCATGCCCCCGTAGAACGCGATCCCCAGCCAGCCCAGGTTCCACCGCATCGGCGCCCTCCCGCCCGGGGCCACCAGGACTCCCGGCGCCCCATTGTCATCCGCCTGGTTCCTGCTGACAATGGATTCCCGACTTCCCGAAACGGAGGACGCCCATGGAGAACGCGGACGGTTCCGGGCCCCGGATCGCGGCGGTGCTCGCGGACATCACCACGCTGGCGGTGGACGCCATCGTCAATGCCGCGAATTCCTCCCTCCTCGGGGGTGGCGGGGTGGACGGGGCCATCCACCGCAGGGCCGGCCCGGAACTGCTGAAGGAGTGCCGGACCCTGGGAGGCTGTCCCACCGGGGAGGCCCGGATCACCCGGGGATACCGGCTGCCGGCCCGGCACGTCATCCACACCGTCGGTCCCGTCTGGCATGGCGGCCATCGCGGGGAGCCCGACCTGCTGGCCGCCTGCTACCGGAACAGCCTGACCCTGGCCCGGGACCACGGTCTTCGGACCCTGGCCTTCCCCGCCATCTCCACGGGCATCTACCGCTATCCCCGGGAGGCGGCCGCCCGGATCGCCCTCCGGGAGGTCCGTTCCTTCCTGGCCTCGTCGGACCTGCCGGACCGGGTCCTGTTCTGCTGCTTCTCCGAGGAGGACCTGCGGATCTACCGGTCCCTGGGCGCGGGTGAGCCTCCGGGCGGCCTGGGCCTGGGGTAGGCCCTTCGTCAGCCCGTGCGGTCCGGGTCCGGCAGGAAGCCCGGAATGCAGATGCCCGAGACCTCTCCCCCCACCTCGCCGCCACCGATCACCAGGGCCTCCCGGATCCGGGCCGGGCCCCGGACCACAGTCCCCGGACCCAGGACCGCCCGAGGGCCCAGATGCACCCCGGCCTCGGCCCGGCAGCCCCCGGAGATCCACAGGGGCCCCTCCAGCCGGGCCTCGGGGTGGACGTCCGGATCGCCGTGGAGGAAGACCCCCGGCGCCACCTCCCGGGGAGGCGGCAGTCCCAGGGACCGGAACCACTCCCCCGCCCGGGGCATCATCCGCCACTGGGCCTCCAGCAGCCGGTCGGCGGTGCCGATGTCCACGAAGGTCCCCCGGACCCGGGGACCAATCACCAGGTCCCCCCGTTCCAGCAGGGGGATCAGGCCCCGCTCCACCAGGCAGGACACCTCCCCCGGCGGCAGCGTCTGGAGGACCCGGGGCGTCAGCACCGACACCCCGGTGAAGACCCCCCGGGGGCCATCCCCCTGGCGGGGCCGTCCCCGGATCCCGATCACCCGGTCCTCCCCGTCGGTCTCCACCATCCGGGCCTCGGGCCGGTCCTCCCCGGCGTCGATGGCCAGCGTCGCCACCGCCCCCCGGTCGTGGTGCATCCGCCAGATCCCCCCGAGGTCCCAGTCGGCCAGGATGTCCCCGTTGTGGAGCCAGAAGGCCCCTTCGCCTCGGAAGAAGTCCGCGACCGCCCGGATCCCCCCGCCGGTTCCCAGCAGGATGGGCTCGTCGCTGTACTCCAGGCGCAATCCCAGGTCCCGGCCATTGCCCAGTTCCCGGACGATCGCCCCCGGGAGATGGTGGAGGTTGATCACCGCCTCGGTGACCCCCGCTTCCCGAAGCCGGCACAGCACGAGCCGGATCAGCGGCACCCCCAGGACCGGGAACAGGGGCTTCGGCAGCACGTCGGTCCAGGGCCGGAGGCGCTCGCCCCGTCCCGCGGCCAGCACCATCGCCTTCATCGGCCGTCCCCCGGGAAGACCCCCCGGGGACCCAGGCGGTCCTCCAACAATTCCCGGAAGGCGCGGTACCGGGGCAGGTGGTCCAGGGCCTCCCGGACGTAGGCGAGCGATCGGGGGATGTTGGGCAGGAACTTCGGGTTTCCCCGGACCCGGTCGATGTACACGAACCGCCCGGCGTCCTTCAGTTTCCGCTGCAACGCCTGGAGGTGGAAGGCCTCCTCGGCCTCCTCCTCCCCCGGGGCATGGAGTCCCCGGTCCCGCCGGGCCTCCAGGTACGCCCGGCGGATGGCCCGGGTCTCCTCGGGAGTGAAGGACACGTAGGAATCCCGCAGCAGGGCCACCAGGTCGTACACCCAGGGCCCCTGGAGGGCGTCCTGGAAGTCGATCAGGCGCAGGCGGCCCTCCGCCACCATCAGGTTGCGGCTCTGGTAGTCCCGGTGCACGAACCCCTGGGGCAGCCCGACGAGGCGAGCCACCAGATCCCTCCGGAACTCCTCCAGCACCCTCGCCTCGGCCGGGGTCGGAGTCATCCCGGCCCACTCCCGGAGCAGCCAGGTCTCGAAGTGGTCCACCTCCCAGGCCAGCAGTCCCGGGCCGAAACGCCGACGAAAGGCGATGCAGGACGGGTCCGGGGACCGGGAGGCCCAGGCGTGCAGGTCCGCCAGGAGGTCCACGGCCTGTCCGTAGAGGCCCTGCTTGTCGCTCCCCTGTTGCAGCGCACGCTCCAGCGTCACGTCCCCCAGGTCCTCCAGCAGGATCGCCCGGCGGTCCAGGTCCACGTGCAGCACCCGGGGAACCGGGATGCCGCCCCGCCGAAGGTAGTCCCCGACCTCCAGGAAGGGCAGCGTGGTCGGCCGGTCTCCGTCCACCACCTCGTCGCTCTTCAGGGGATCGTCCGCCAGGGCCATCCAGATGCATGACGTTCCGGGGCCCCACTCGAGGCGGTAGTACCGCCGGGACGACGCGTCCCCGGGCAGCGCCGTCACCCCCACGGAGGATGCCGTTCCCTCGTCCCGGGCCCTGAAGGCGGCGTCCAGCAATGCGGCGTAGTCCATGTCCGGCCTCCCTCGTTCCCGGGGAAAGCCTATCGGAGGAACGCCGGAATGGGCAACGGCCTGCGTCGAACTGCCATGTTCCAGAAAGGGGAACGGAGGAGGGGAGGGAGAGGGGGAGCGGCTACTTCAGCAGGCCCGCATCGACCAGCACCTGCTCCAGCACCGCGACCCGGTCCTCCAGGTCCCGGATCCGCTGATCCTTTTCCCGGTTCTGCATCTCGAAGTACTTCGCGGTGGACAGCAGGAACCCGACGCTGTCGGTAATGCTCCAGTCATGACCGCCATTGGTCAGCACGGGCGGCATCTCGTCCAGGATCATGCCGATGTGAGGAACATACCGGACGTTGCCGCTGTTATCCTCGTTGACCTCCTCGGGTTTCGCATCGCTGTTGTAGTAGAAGGTCGCCGGCTTCAGGCTCATCACCATGTCCCCCAGGTTCCGGATCTGATCGTCCGTCAGGTAGGTGATCTCCCGCTTCAGGTGCCGGTGAGAGGCCCCGTACTGGTTGATGATCCACGAGGCATAGAACCGTTTCATCGGCAGCCCGACGAAGCTGTTGTTGTCCGAAACCGGCCGGATGCCGTTGCCGTTGTTCACCACCAGTCCGCGGTACATCCGGTACGACCACGTGTCCCCTGCCGCGTCCCCAACAAGCACGTTGTTCGCGGCGTAGATCTGGTCGGCCCGGAACTGGTTGAAGAAGCCCAGGTTGCCGTACACGGAGGTCGTCGCCGTGGTCCCGCTGGGATCGCTGACGCAGCCGCTGCCGTTGCGGTCGTACATGATGTCCGCGTAGAGGGCCCCGTTGATCTGCACGTTTCCGCCCGTGTCCCAGAGCAGGTAGATGTTCTTGTCGTTGGTCCCCGGGTTGATCACCAGGTAGTTCCCGTTGGTCCGGAACGACGGCCGGGCCGTCGTTCCGGACCAACGGGAACTCCCTGGTGATCAACCCGGGGACCAACGACAAGAACATCTACCTGCTC
>JAGOKF010000043.1 GCA_017994695.1 Myxococcota bacterium
CCAGGAACGCCGGGTTGCACTGGACGACGAACCCCTCCCGGTCCACCGCCGCGACGCCGTCCCGGAGATGGTCCAGGAGGCCCTGGAAGAGGTCCGGATCCAGCCGCACTCCCGATCCTTCGCCCGTTTCCCGACACGAATCCTTGCCCTCCATCCCGCCTCCTCCCGGACGAGACCCCGGTTGGTCCAACGATGCGATGCCAGGTCACTCCCAAGAATCCCCCAGGCGGGAACCGCGATCAAGGGGGCGGCGATCCCGGCCGAACCCCCGGGAACCGGGCCGGCATGGGCGGCCCGGTGCAACGACCCGGGCACGGGGTCGTCGATTCGCCAGGGCGATGCATGCTGTTTTCTCCTTGCAACAACAGCATTTTTCATTTTCCTGTTGACTTTATGCGCTTGTTGATGAATCTATGCGCATCTTTTGCGAGACATCCCGTGCCTCGGAAGGATTCCCGCAGAGAAGATCGCCTCCGGATCATCCGGACCCTAGTGCGGCGACGCCGCATTCCGGACCAGGCCGCCCTCTGCACCCTGCTCCGGAGCCGGGGATTCCAGGTGACCCAGGCCAGCGTCTCCCGGGACCTCCGGTTCCTGGCCATCCGGAAGGTGGACGGGTTCTACCGGGAGGCGGCGGCCACGGCACCTTCCCCGGGAACCCAGGCCGACCCGGGCGTCCTGGCAAGGGTCCTGGGGATCGGTTCCGCGGGGCCCTACCTGCTGGTGGTCCGGACCCCGCCGGGACAGGCCTCGGCGGTGGGCATCGCCCTGGACCAGGCCGCCTGGCCGGGCATGGTGGGCTGCGTGGCCGGGGACGACACGGTGATGGTGGCGGTGGAGGGACCGGAATCGCAGGTCCGGATCCGGGAACGGCTGGAGCGGTTCCGGAACGGGGAGGGGACATGAACGGCCCGGTCGTGGTGGCCTTCAGCGGGGGACTGGACACGTCCTTCCTGGTGCCCTGGCTGGCCGAGAGGACCGGCCGGCCGGTGATCACGGTCACGGTGGACACCGGGGGCCTGTCGGCGGAGGCCCGGGAGGACCTGGCCCGGCGATCCCGGCGGCTGGGGGCCGCCGAACACCGCACCATCGACGCCCGGGCCGCCTACTTCCAGGAGACCCTGCGGTTCCTGGTCTTCGGCAACGTCCGGAGGGGCCACGTCTATCCCCTGTGCGTCGGGGCCGAGCGGACCCTCCAGGCCCGGAAGGTGGCCGAGGCGGCCCGGGAGGTCGGGGCCGCCGCGGTCGCCCACGGGAGCACCGCCGCGGGGAACGACCAGGTCCGGTTCGAGGTGGCCCTGCGGGTGCTGGCCCCCGGGGTGGAGGTCCTGGCCCCGATCCGGGACGAGGGGTTCACCCGGGCCCAGGAGGTGGCCTTCCTCCGGGAACGGGGCCATGACGTCCAGGGAGATCGGGCAGCCTATTCGATCAACCGGGGTCTCTGGGGCTGCACCATCGGAGGCCGGGAGACGCTGGACACGGTGGACCCGCTCCCCGAGGAAGCCTGGGTCCTCACCCGGGGCGCCTTCGACGTCCCGCGGGATCCCCGGGAAGTCCGCATCGGATTTTCGGCCGGCGTCCCGGCCCGCCTGGACGGGAGGGAAATGGACCCCGTGGCGCTGATCGAGGCCCTCGACGGACTGGCGGCTCCCCGGGGCATCGGCCGGGGCATGCACCTGGGCGACACGATCTTCGGCCTGAAGGGAAGGGTCGCCTTCGAGGCCCCGGCCGCGACCGTGATCCTGGAGGCGCACCGGGAACTGGAAAAACTGGTCCTGACGGCCCGGCAGCAGCGGCTGAAGGACCAGGTGGCCGCCCTCTACGGGGACTGGATCCACGAGGCCCTGGCACTGGAACCGGCCTGCCGGGACGCGGAGGCGCTGCTGGAGTCGTCCCAGCAGCGGGTCACCGGAGAGGTCCGGATGCGGCTGTGCCAGGGACGGACGGAGGTCCTGGGCGTCTCCTCGCCCTTCTCGCTGAAGGCGGCCTCCTCGGGGAACTACGGGGAGGCGGCGGGGGAATGGACGGGGGCCGACGCCCGGGGATTCGCCCGGATGCTGGCGATCCCCGCGATGATCCACGCCCGGGCGGGCGCCGCGGCGACCGCCGGGGCACCGGACCGAGGAGGACAGGCGCCGTGAAGAACCTCTCCCTGGACAAGATCGCCTCGGTGACGATGAACTGTCGGCTGCCCCGGGAGGTGCGCCTGTCGCCGGAGGTGCTGGCCGAGGAAGGAAGCGTGGTGGCCGTCCGGGTGCTCAGTTCCAAGAGTTCCTACAACACCCTGGAACTGCCCTCGGGGCGCTTCAGCAAGATCCGTCCCGGGGACGTGATCGCGGTGGCCCTGGGACACCGGAAGGCCCTCTTCGGGTTCGCGGGCCGGGTGCCCCGGGAGGTCCGGGTCGGCGACCACCTGCACCTGCTGAACCTGGGCGGCGTGCTGGGGCTGTGCGAAAGCGCCAACCCCGACTTCGGGGAGCCCTTCGTCTGCGAGGTCCTGGGGCAGGTGCTGCACTTCCCCTACCTGGAGCAGCGCATCGGGGTCCCGGCCCACATCCGCCAGGGAGCCATCCCGGTGCGGGAACGGCTGGAAACGGGCGGAATCCCCGTTGTGGCGGTGGTGGGCAGCAGCATGAACGCCGGCAAGACGGCGGCCGCCTGCTCCCTGATCCAGGCCTTCCGCCGCCGGGGCCTGGCGGTCGGGGCGGCGAAGGCCACCGGGGTCTCCCTGCGGCGGGACATCCTGGGCATGGAGGATGCCGGGGCCCGGGACGTCCGGATCTTCACGGACCTGGGGATCGTCACCACCACGCCGGAAACGGCCCCGATCGCCGCCCGGACGCTGCTGTCCGAACTGGCGGAAAGCCGACCGGACGTGCTGGTGTTGGAACTGGGGGACGGGCTGCTGGGCCTCTACGGGGTCGATGCGATCCTGGACGCCTCCGACCTCCGGGGAACCTTCCGGGCCGTGGTGCTGGCCGCCAGCGACCCGGTGGCCGCCTGGGGCGGCGTGCAGATCCTCCGGGACCAGCACGGCATCGAGACCGACGTGGTGACGGGGCCGGCGACGGACAACGATGCCGGGTCGGTCCTGGTGGAGCGCCGGACCGGGGTGCCGGGCCACAACGCCCGGACCGACGGCGAGGGCCTGGCGGGCCGGGTGCTGCAGCGGATGGGAATGGCTTGAGGCAGGGACGCCCGGACAGGGAGGACGCCGTGGGGGATCCGCCGGATCGGGACCCGGGACCGGTGCTGGTCCTGGGAGGCAGCGGGTACGTCGCCGGGGAGTGCCTGCGCCTGCTGGCCGGGCATCCCGTCTTCCGGGACGTCCGGCCCGTGACCACCAGCCGGGGAGGGGAACCGGTGGGCCATGTCTTTCCCCACCTGGAGGGCACCGACCTGGGAACCGCCGTCTTCCGGACCCTGGACGAGTCGATGGAGGCCGTGCCGGACGGCGGGAAGATCTCGGTCCTCGTCGCGACGCCCCACGGGGCCACGGCGTCCCTGGTGGATCGCCTGGCGACCGAGGCGGACCGGCGCGCCCTGGACCTCCGGATCGTGGACCTGTCGGCGGATTTCCGCTTCGGGGATCCCTCGACCTACCGGTCCATCTACGGCCAGGCCCACGGGGCCCCCCACCGCCTGGGGTCCTTCCGGTGCGGGATCCCCGAGTGGAGCCCCGGACCGGCGGGGCGCTTCGTGGCCCATCCCGGCTGCTTCACCACCGCGGCGGTGCTGGCGGCGGCCCCGTTCTGGAAGGCCCGGGTGGTCGTTCCGGAGATCTTCGTGTCGGCGGTGACCGGGTCCTCGGGAAGCGGGCGCCAGCCGGGCCCCGGGACCCACCACCCGGAACGGCGGTCCGACCTGCGGGCCTACTCGCCCCTGGGACACCGCCACGAGGCCGAGATGGGGATGCTGCTGGGCCTGCTGGCCGGAGGCGAGGTCCCGGAGGTCGCCTTCGTGCCCCACTCGGGGCCCTTCGTCCGGGGCATCCATGCCACCCTGCACCTGCGACTGGCGAAGGCCCTGGACGCCCGGGAGGCCCTGGACCTGGCCCGGGAGGCCTATGCCGACTGTCCCCTGGTCACCGTGCGGGAGGAGCCGCCGCGGCTTGCGGAGGTGGTGGGGACCTGCCGGGCCGCCCTGGGAGTCTTCGTGCGGCACCGGACCCTGGTGGTGACCTCGGTGCTGGACAACCTGGCCAAGGGCGCCGCCGGCGGGGGGATCCAGTGGCTGAACCGCCAGCACGGCCTGCCGGACGACACGGGTCTCCGGCAGCCGGGGATCGGCTGGTGCTGATCCGGGAGGACAGGATGGTTTCGGGCGGAGGATCCGCGCTGCTGGAGGTCTTCTCCCAGGTCCCCCTGCGCTTCTGCCAGGGCCAGGGAAGCCGACTGTGGACCGAGGACGGCCGGGAGTTCGTGGACTTCTACGGGGGCCACGCGGTGGCGATCCTGGGCCACGGCCACCCGGCGGTGCTGCAGGCCATCGGGGAGCAGGCCTCGCGGCTGATCTTCCAGAGCAACCTCTTCCCCCTGGAGGTCCGGGAGGAGGCGGCTCGGGATCTGAGGACCTTCGCGGGTCTCCCGGACCACCGGGTCTTCTTCGTCAACTCCGGGGCCGAGGCCAACGAGAACGCCCTGCGCATCGCCCTGAAGGCCACGGGCCGATCGACGGTGGTCCGGCTGGAGGGGGCCTTCCACGGCCGGACGGCCGCCGCGGCGGCGGTCACCGAGGGCGCCCTGGAGAAGTGGTACGGCTTCCCGGGGACCCCCTTCCCGGTGCGACGGATCGCCCCGGAGGACCTGGAGGGGCTCGATCGGGCCATCGACGGGAACACGGGGGCCGTGATCCTCGAACCCGTGCAGGGAGTGGCCGGGGCCCGGGCCCTGTCCCCGGAATTCCTGCGGGGGGCCCGGGACCTGGCCCGGAGGCGGGGGGCGCTGTTCGTCGCCGACGAGGTGCAGTGCGGCATGGGGCGCTGCGGCGTCCCCTTCGTCAGCGTCGCGACGGGACTCGAACCGGACCTGCTGACCGTCGGCAAGGGCCTGGCCGGGGGACTGCCCGCGGCGGCGGTGCTGGTGTCGGAGGACCTGGCGCCGGCCATCCGGCCGGGGGACCTGGGGACGACCTTCGGGGGAGGCCCGGTGGTGTGCGCGGCCATCCGGGCCGTGATCCGGGCCATCGGGGAGGAGCGCCTGCTGGAGCGGGTGGATCGGCTGTCGTCGCGGATCGAGCGGGAGTGCCGTCGAGGACCGGTCCGGGAGATCCAGGGACGGGGATTCCTCCGGGGGCTGCGGACCACTCGCCCCGCGGCGGAGGTCCTGGCGGCCCTGCGGGATCGGGGAATCCTGGCCGGGGGCAGCGGCGATCCCCACGTGGTCCGACTGCTGCCGCCCCTGGTGCTGCAGGATGACGACGTGGACCGGCTGCGGGACGCCCTGGAGGAGATCGCGCCATGAAACGGTTCCTGGACCTGGAGGACCTGGACGACGGGAGACTGGAACGGGTGCTGGAACGGGCCGGGGACCTCCGGCGCCATCCCGTAGGGCAGGGACTCGCCGGGCGGACCGTGGGCCTGCTGTTCCTGAACCCGTCCGTGCGGACGCTGGCCTCGATGCAGGCGGCGGTGATGCAGCAGGGAGGGCAGGTCTTCGTGATCACTCCCGGAGCGGGTTCCTGGGTGATGGAGACCCGGGACGGGGCGGTGATGGACGGCCCGGCGGCCGAGCACATCCGGGAGGCGATCCCGGTCCTGGCGGAGTATGCGGACCTGCTGGCCATGCGGTGCTTCGCCCGGGGCGAGGACCTGGCCGAGGACCTCGCCGACGGGCTGATCCGCCGGATGGCGGACCTGTGCCCGAAGCCCTTCGTCAACCTGGAGTCGGCGGCGGCGCACCCCTGCCAGGCCCTCGGGGACTGGCGGACCCTGGACGACTTCCAGGTGCCCCGGAACGGGCGGCTGGTGCTTTCCTGGGCCTGGCACCCGAAGCCGCTGCCCTACGCGGTGCCGGCATCGACGATCCGGATGGCGGCCCGTCGGGGCATGGATGTGGTCGTGCTGCACCCGCCGGGATTCGGCCTGCCGGGGGAGGTGATGGAGGGGGCCCGGGCCCTGGCGGCGCGGTCGGGGGGGAGGGTCCTGGAGACCGAGGACCGGAGGGAGGCGATGGAGGGGGCCCATGTGCTCTACGCGAAGTCCTGGGCCGCACCGGCCTGCTACGGGAACCCCGAGGCCGACCAGGCGATGCGGGCCCCGCTCCGGTCGGAGTGGTGCGTGCGGGAGTCCTGGTTCGAATACGCCCGTCCCGAGGCCCGCTTCCTGCACTGCCTGCCCGTGCGACGGAACGTGAAGGTGGCCGACGAGGTCCTGGACGGACCCCGGAGCGTGGTGGTGCACCAGGCGGGGAACCGCCTCCACGCCCAGAAGGCCCTGCTGCTGGAGATGCTGGGAGGTTGCCGATGAACCGATCCCTGGAACCGGACGCCGAGATCGCGGGGCTTCGAAGGGCCCTTCCCTACCTTCGCCTCTACCGGGGAAGGACCTTCATCGTGAAGGTCGGCGGGGAGGCCGCCGAGGAACCGGGGGTCGTCCAGGAGGTGGCCGAGCAGATCGGCGTGCTCCGGGAACTGGGGATCAAGGTGATGCTGGTCCACGGCGCCGGGCCCCAGGTCACGGCGGTGGCCGGGCGCCTGGGGATCGGGACGTCCTTCGTGGCCGGGCGGCGGGTCACCTCCCGGGAGTCCCTGGAGGCGGTCACGATGGCGATGGCGGGAACGGTGGCCACGACCTGGATGGCGGCGTTCCGGAAGATGGACGTGCCAGCCCTGGGCTTCTCGGGGATCTCGTCGGGGATCCTCCGGGCCCGGAAGCGTCCCCCCATCGAGGTCGAGGAGGCGGGCGAACGGCGGATGGTGGACTACGGCCTGGTGGGGGACCTGCTGGCCGTGGACCCGGCGCCGCTGTTCCGGCTGCTGGAGGCGGGGTTCGTCCCGGTGATGTCGCCGCTGGCCGCCGACGACCAGGGGCAGGTGCTCAACATCAACGCCGACACGGTCGCCGCGAAGGTGGCCGAGGCGCTGGGAGCCGAGAAACTGATCTTCCTGACGGGGGCCCCGGGCCTGCTGGAGGACCTGTCGGACCCGTCGTCGGTGGTGTCCGTGGCGGACCAGGAGGGGATCCGGCAGCGGGTGGCCGACGGGACGATTCGCGGAGGGATGCTGCCGAAGGTGCAGGCGGCTTCCGAGGCCCTGCAGAAGGGGGTCCGGCGGGTCCACATCGTGGGACACGGGCAGCGGCTGGGCCTGCTGCGGGAGGTCTTCACGAACGCCGGGGCAGGCACCCTGCTGGTCCGGAGCCTGGCCGAGCTGATGCCCGAGGAGGGGCCCGGGGGGGCGCGGTGAACGACGGGGACCTGCTGGAATTCCACCGGCGGCTGGTCGCCACCCGGTCGGTGTCCGCGGAGGAGACTCCGGCGATCCGGTTCGTGGGCGAGGTCCTGGCCCGGGCGGGGGTCGAGACCCGGGTGGTCCCCCGGGGCGGCATCCTGGCCCTCCTGGGGACCGGCGGCCCGGTGATGGTCTGGAACACCCACCTCGACACGGTTCCTCCGGCCCCCGGCTGGACGGGCGATCCCTGGACTCCGCGGGTCGGCGACGGGCGGGTCGTGGGGCTGGGGTCCAACGACGCGAAGGCCTCGGTCGCCGCGATGGTCGGGGCCCTGCTGCGCATCCGCCGGGAACCGGGAGGCCTGGGCGGCATCCGGCTGGCCCTGGCCCTCGCCGTCGAGGAGGAGACCACCGGCCAGGGCAGCCGGACGCTCCGCCAGGCGATGGACCAGGCGGGATGGCCCCCGGCGGCGGTGCTGGTGGGGGAGCCGACCGGGATGGAACCGGCGGTCTCCCAGAAGGGCCTCGCGGTGATCCGGGTGGTGGCCAGGGGCGACGCCTGCCACGCGGCCCACGCCCGGGCCCTGGGTGCCAGGAACGCCATCCGGGAACTGGCCCGGGTGATCGCCCGGATGCCCGACGTCCTGGAGGGCGCCGACGACCCTGACCTGGGACCGGTCACCGTGGAGCCGACCCAGATCCAGGGCGGGACCGCCCGCAACGTCGTCCCGGGAGAGGCGTCGTGCTACCTGGACGTGCGGACCAACCCCGGCATCGATGCCCAGGAGGTCGCCCGCCGCCTGTCCGAGGACCTTTCCTGCGAGGCGGAGGTCCACAGCGGGCGGTTCGTCCCCTGCCGCACCGACCCCGAATCCCCCCTGGTGCGGGCCGTGCTCCAGGCCCTTCCCGGGGCCCGGCCCTTCGCCTCCCGGGGGGTCTCGGACTGGGTGGCCTTCCGGGACGTCCCGGCGGTCAAGATCGGGCCCGGCCGCACGGAGCGCTCGCACACCGCCGACGAGTTCGTGCTGGAGGAAGAGGTGCTACACGGGGCCCTGGCCTACCAGGCCATTGCCGGGACCTGGGCCCGGGAGGTGACCCGATGAGCCGGCTGTGGGACGCGGGGGGCGATCTCGACCCGGAAGTGCTGCGGTACACGGCGGGGGACGACCCGGTCCTGGACCGGGAACTGGTCCCCTGGGACATCCGGGCGACCCGGGCCCATGCCCGGATGCTCCGCTCCCTGGGACACTTGTCGGAACCGGAGTGGACCGCCCTGGACGGGGCCCTGGAGGAGGCCCTCCGGGAGTTCCAGGCGGGGGAGTGGGACATAGCGCCCGAGGACGAGGACGGCCACACGGCGCTCGAGAACCGGCTGGTGGCCCGGATCGGCGAGGCGGGGAAGGCCGTGCACCTGGGGAGGTCCCGGAACGACCAGGTGCTCGCGGCCATGAGGCTCTGGCTGATGGATCGGCTGGAGGTGCTGGGAGAGGCGGCGGACGGGGTCGCCGAGGCCCTGGACCGGTGGGGCGAACGCCAGGGGGCGGTGCCGATGCCCGGCTACACCCACGGCCAGCGGGCGATGCCCCAGGACGTGGCCCTGTGGACCGGCGGCTGGGCCGCGGAGATCCGGGATGACGCCGAGGCGATCCGCCGAGCCCGGCAGCGGGCCGCCCAAAATCCCCTGGGCAGCGCCGCGGGATACGGCGTGCCCGGCCTGGTGCTGGACCGCCAGATGACGACCCGGGAACTCGGGTTCGACCGGCCCCAGGACCCGGTGACCGCGGTGCAGATCTCCCGGGGAAAGGCCGAGGCCGAGGCCCTCTTCCAGGCGACCCTTCTGGCCCGGGACCTGGGGCGCCTGGCCGGGGAGATCTGCCTGTTCGCCACGGCCGAGTACGGGTTCCTGCGGCTTCCCGACGACATCACCACCGGGTCGTCGATGATGCCCCAGAAGCGCAACCCCGACGTCTTCGAGCGGGTCCGGGGCCGGGCCGCCGAGTCCCTGGCCGCCCTCCAGGAGGTGCTGGTCATCGGTTGGGGCCTCCCCTCGGGCTACCACCGGGACCTCCAGGGGATCAAGGCCCCCCTCTTCCGGGGTCTCCAGGGGGTCCTGGCCGGCGCCCGGGTGATGGCCCGGGTGATCCCCCGCCTGTCCTTCGACGAGGACCGGCTCCGGCAGGCCGCCGCCGACCCGGCCCTCCAGGCCACCGCCCGGGTCCTCGACCTCGTCCGCACCCGGGGCCTCCCCTTCCGGGACGCCTACCGCCTCGTCAAAGAGGGGACAGTCACCGATTTATCGCACCCAACAACTTGATTTCATTGACCTTCATCTCCACCTCCCCACCTGTGGCCCTTCCGGTCCGAACCGACCGGCAGCCTTCAGGACGGTTTCCGGGCCGAGAGACAGGCCGGGCCCGTTGCGGACGCAGCGACGCGAATCGCTAAACCTTCCGAATACTTAGTCTATGTAAACAGGTGACTGTCCCCGGATGACGAGGCGGGGGCGACGGGTCAGCGGGAAGTGCCGCCAGGGGTCGGCGACCGGGGCCAGGGTGGACCAGGCCCGCTCGGGGCGTTCCAGGCGTTCCCAGAGAACCAGGTCCGCATCGGCCCCCGGCCGGATGGCGCCCTTTTGGGGCCACAGGCCCAGCAGGCGGGCCGGCTCCTCGGAAATCCACCGGTGGACCTGCTCGGGAGCCACCCCCGCCTGCCTCTCCAGCCATTCCACCGCCACGGTGCCCAGAGCCCCCACCCCGGGAATGCCCATCGCCGCCCGCCGGGGATCCCCTCCGGCCTTGTCTGCGACGACGAAGGGGCAGTGGTCCGACGCCAGCATGTCGATCCGGCCTTCCCGCAGCCGCCGGAACAGACCCTCCCGGGCCTCCGGCGACCGGAAGGGCGGCGTGCAGAGAAGCTCCCCCCCGTGCTCCCCCCGGTAGGACCCCTCGTCGAACACCAGGTAGTGCAGGGCGGTCTCCCAGGTCAACGGGGCGCCCATCTCCCGGAACCGGACCAGCACGTCCACGGTGTCCGGATGACTGACGTGCACCACGTGGACCCTGCATCCCGTCGCGAGGGCCAGCGCAGCCACCCGGCCCGCCGCCTCGACCTCGGCCTCCGGCGGCCGCAACCGGGGATGGTCGCCCGGCCCGGCGACCCCCGGAACCCCCGCATCGGCCCGTTCCAGGACGGCCGGGTCCTCGCAGTGGACCAGCACCGTGAAGTCCATCGCGGCCAGCCGGCGGAGGATCGTCCCCATCCGGCGGTAGGAGACCTGCAACCCCTGGCGACGGTAGGTCGTGTACAGTTTCACCCGCCGCAGCCCCTGGCGGGCCAGCAACTCCAGGTCCTCGAAGGTCCGGGCCGTCCACCGCCGGGGGGTCAGGTGCAGGGTCCAATGGATTCGCCCAGCCTCCTCCCGCATCTGGGCCTCCCGGGCCCGGACGGCCTCCCGGATCGATCCCCCCCGGGGCGCCGTGGCGAAGATCGCGATCGTGGTGACCCCGTTTTCCAGCGCCGCCCGGGCCAGCAGGGAGGCGTCTTCCGCCGACCGGTAGCGGCCCTGCTTCTCCAGCAGGTGGACGTGGACGTCGATCGCCCCGGGACGGACCTCCAGTCCCCGGGCATCCACCACCTGCGTCTCGGGCAATCCCTCGCAGGCCCCCCGCTCCACGGCCTCGATGCGACCCTCCTCGTCGATCCGGAGATCGGCCTCCACGAATCCCCCGGGGGTCAGGACCCTCCCGCCTCGGATTCCCCGAACCCCTTCCGCCGGGGTCGCCCCCTTCATCGGCCTCCTCCTGGTGCCATCCCTCCAGGCTGTCCCATCGTACCCCACCTGACCTTCCCCCGGCCATTCCGCGCCCGTTTCCCGCGATGCTCCCCGCGATCCCGCGCCCTGCAGCCCAAGCGCCCGTGCTTCCTGCCCTCTCGCGACACCGCCTTCCGTTCCGATCCCGGCCGGTGGACAATGCTCCCACGTCCGCCACCCGGAGGACCGGATGCCCCCGCCCACCGAGACCCGACGCTGTACCCGCTGCATCCTGCCGGACACCTGGCCCGGTCTCGGATTCGACTCTGAGGGGGTCTGCGACCACTGCCGGGGCTTCGAGAAGCGCTGGGGTCCCTGGCTTCGGAGTCCCGAGGTCCGGCAACGCTCCCGGGCCGTGCTGGACCGGGCGACGAGGAACGGCCGGGCCCGCAAGCGGGGGCACTTCGACGCCCTCGTCCCCGTCAGCGGCGGCAAGGACAGCCTGGAGGTCCTCCGGATCGCCCGGCAGGAACTGGGGCTCGAATGCCTGGCCTACACCTACGACAACGGACTGATGAATCCCCAGGCCCTCCAGAACATCCGCCTCGTCACCGAGGCGCTGGACGTCCCCCACGTGCTCGACACCCGTCCCGAGCAGCCGTTGCTGCTGAAACACTTCCTCCAGAAGACCGGTCTGCCCTGCGGGGCATGCTTCATCCCCATGCTGCTCGGCGCCCACCGCACCGCCCGCCGGGAGGGCATCCGTCTGGTCCTGATGGGCCTTTCCCGGCGCAACGACCCCCTGATGCCGGTGGGCAAGAACCCCTGGCATTTCCGAAACGTGGTGGAGGACGGCCTGGGACTGCCGGCGATCCGGGGCATCTGGGGCGACCACCCGGTGTTCGACTTCGCGGCGGACACCCTCCGGGGGCGCCTGGAGGTCCTCTGCCTTCCCGACCACTACGACTGGGACGAGGAAGCCATCGGGATGAGGCTCGAGGAGCGTTTCGGGGTGCACCTGGGTGCCGAGCACTCCGATTGCCTGGCCTCCGAGACGGTGAACTGGCTGTGGTTCCGGCGGTACGGCTTCAGCATCCCGACGGTGAAACTGTCCCAGAAGATCCGGCTGGGACGGATCTCCCGGGAGGAGGCCCTGGACCTGCTTCCCCGGCTGGAGTCCCCCGATCCCCCCGAAAGCCTTCCGGTCGTCGCCCGGGCCGCGGGCCTGACCCCGGAGGAACTGCAGGCCTGCGCGGGCCGGGACGAGGGGAAGTACTACTCCGGCGTCTGGAACCGCCTGGCGGATCTCCACCGGCGCATCTTCCTTTCCCGATGACGGCCCCGGAGGTCCCGCGTCCCACGCGCCATCCCTTCCAGGACCATCCCGCCGGGGCGCCCCCTCTGCTGCCGCCCCTTGATTCCGCCGACCAGAAAACTAGACTTGACTCCATGATCCGGACAGTCCCATGGTGGGTGGCGGCGACCGTGCTGTTGACTTCCTGCGGAGCCGCCGGAAACCAGCGAACGAAGGAGGGATCGGGGATGACGGACGCATCCTGGCAGCAGGTCTTGAGCGACTGGTCCCATCACCCGGAATGGGAGGTCCGGATCACCACCGGGACCGAGCATTTCCGGAAGGGGGTCGTGACGCTGGAACTGCAGGGCGACGGCACGGCCCGGATCCGGAACCGGCGGGCCGGGCAGGACCTGCCCCCTCGGGAAGGAAAGGTTCCGGCGGAGCAGGTCCGAGAACTGGGGTCCCGCCTGGTGGCCCTGGAACCGGGAAATCTGCCGGGCGGCGACCGCCCCCGGGTGCCTGGCGACACTCCCGTCGTCATCGAGGTCCGGGAGCGCGGGGCGGTCCGGGTCCAGGCCCGGTGCTGGCACTCGGATCGCTACGACCTACCGGCCCTGGATCGCCTGCTGGAACAGGCCGACGACCTGGTCCTGGGGCTCACGAACGGCGAACTTCCCTTCTGACCGTCGGCGGAGGTGTCCGATGGAAACGGCCAAGGATCTGCAGCAAGCCCCCCGGAACCGCCCGGAGACCCCTTCCCGGAAGCCCCCCGAGAACCGGACCGGTCCCCGCCCGGGAGTCCAGCGACAACTGGGCGGGACGGGATTCCGCCAGGGGAGCCGGGCCCTGTCCCCGCGCCAGCCCGGGGAACAGGCCCCGGAGACCCGGGCCCAGGCCCGGGCCGCCGGGCGTGCCCCCGCCCCGGCCGCCATCTCGGAGTACGTCGAGGACCGGCCCTACGGCTGGACCGCCCGGTTCGACGTCGCCTTCGAGGACAAGGCCTGCCTGGTGACGATCCGCCTGCACCTGGAACCCCAGGACGGCGTGACGCCCGAGGACGTGGCCGCCGTCCAGCAGCAGACCGGGAAGGCCTTCCAGTCCTTCTTCGACAACCGGTTCCAGTTGCGGGACCGGGCCTCGGGGACCTCCTGGCCCCTGAAGGTCCGGCTGGTCTTCACCGACCGGGATCCCCACCTGAAGGTTCGCCTGCGCAAGGGTGCGGGGCGGGATGACGTGCTGAACTGGTTCGTCAAGTCGGAGCCCATCGTCCGGGCCCATGAACTGGGCCACCAGCTGGGCCTGAAGGACGAGTACATCGACTCCACGGCCGAGAGCCGCAAGGACGCCTCGGCCCCCGGGGTGCACCGGGATCATTCCCTGATGGGCAACTTCTGGGAGGAGGGGGTCGAAAAGGCCGAGGTCAAGCAGCGTCACGCCCAGGACATCGCCGACCGGATCGGCCGCGGCACCGGCCGGTCCCTCGAGGCCACCCCCCTTCCCTGACCGGGGACAGTCACCGATTTACCTGCCCCAACCCATTGTCCAGATGGACTTTTCCCCCCGGGCAGGACCCGCCCCCTAGACGTCCAGACGCATCCCTCGGGATCCCGAAGGACCGGATGCGGAACCTGCCGACGGCCTCCCGGGATCATCGGCATGGCGCCAGACGCGATCTGTCAGTAGTCACTTTGCGTTAGGTGGTGCAAATGGGTGACTGTCCCCCGGACAGGTCCCAAGGGTCTGCCAGGCCAGGACCTGCCCGGCGCCCTCGGTCAGGAACCCGTAGCGGCGGGCGTTCCAGTACACCTCCGAAAGATCGGCGCCCGGCATCTGGACGCCGCCCTCCATGCCGACCCCCTTCCGCAACTGGTAGGGATTGCGCTGCCACAGCCAGTCCGTGTACTGGCGCAACGCCACGGGCAGGGCATCCGAGGCCATCTTGTCCGTGCACTTGCCGTTCGGGACCCGGCACTGCCAGGGGTCCTGGTCGTCGCAGGGAACGTAGTCCATCAGGTTCTGGCCGGGGATCTTGATCCCCATGAAGTCGATCTCGGTCGTGCACAGTTCGTACTCCCGCTGGGTCGGACAGTCGGCCGTGACCCCCTCGGGCACCCGCTCCATCACGAAGTCCGGCGTCAGCGTGTAGGACCGGCGGGGGTCGTCCAGCACCGGCTGCCCGTCCACCCAGCCGTTGCCGCCCATCGTCCGGATCTGCTCCAGGGCGTAGGCCAACGCCTGGGCCCGCTCGGGAGCCAGTTCCTCGGGGACCTCCCCGGCCAGCATCACGTAGAAGTCCGCGTTGCCCTTCTCCCGGAGCAGTTTCAGGTACATCTCGTCGTAGAAGGCCTTCTGGAGGTCCCGCTTCAGGTCCGAGTCCGGGAGCATCCCCAGCAGCACCCACCAGGACCCGTAGGTCAACTGGTCCCCGAAGAAGTGGCTGCAGAACTTGGGCTGGTCGAAGGCCCCGGTGGTGAACACCACCCGCATTCCCTGGAGGTTGCCGATCAGTTCGTCGAACAGGAACGACCGGTACTGATCGTCCCCGGTGAACCAGTAGGCCATCGCCGCCAGGTGCATCAGGTGGATCACGTCCCCGCCCCGGATGCTCGGGAAGTAGTAGTGGTCGATCTGGTTCTCGTTCCCGGCGCTGGTGTCCATGTCGTTGACCAGTTCCAGGAAGTCCGCCACGAAGTACTCGCCCGCGGCGTCGATCACCCGCCAGGGCTCCAGCTGGATCGTCGCCGGGCAGGACCGGTCGAAGGTCTCCTCGTTGGCGGTGTTGATCTGGCGCTGGACGTAGGCCACGATGCGGTCGGTCTTCGTCAGGTCGATGTCGTCGGGGTCCAGCATCAGTTCCCCGGCGTTGAAGAACTGCGTCAGCGACGACAGCAGGGCCGGGTTCTGCTGCAGGTTGATGATCTCGATGCGCTGGAGGCGCTTCAGATAGCAGGTCAGGTGGTGCGCGATGCGCTGCTTGAGCCCCTCGTCCCGAAGCAGCGCCCAGGCCATCGGCAGCGCGTTCATCGGCCCGGTGTTCTGGTCGATGCTGGGCCGTCCCTGCCACATCGGCCGCCCCTTCCAGGTCTTGCCCTGCTCGTCGGTGATCCCGTCCCGGTAGATCGCCGGCAGTTCGTCGAGGGCCGCCGGGTCCACGTCCCGGTAGTGGTGACTCATCCGGCCCATCCGGCTCTCGTACCGGATCAGGTGTTCCCGGGGGTTCGGGGCCCCGTCGGGCATCAGCAGGAAGAAGTACCGGATGAAGTAGCCCGGGACCCCCGAGACGTCGTACATCGTCAGCAACGTGCGGACGCCCTGCTCCATCCGGCGGTAGTCCGCCTCGGTCCCCGTCTGGGAGTACCGCAGGATGTCCCCGATCACGGTCCATCCCGTCCAGATCCCCGAATCCCCCATGCCCTCGTGCGACGCGAACCGCTCGGGCCGGGACCACTCGGACTCGGGGGTGCCGGGGGGCGTCGGGGCATTGAAGGCCACTTCCGACGTCTGGCCGTCCGGGCGCCCGTACTTGTCCCTCCAGCGCTCCATCAGCAGCACCCGCCGCAGCAGGGGATCCGGGTCGTCCACGAAGGCCTCGGCCGCCGGATCGAAGACCCGGCAGGCCTGCCACTGCCCGCCGACACACCGGGTGTCCTCGTAGATCGGGCACGACTCGACGCCCTTGCCCACCAGGGGATCCGGAGGGGGTGCCAGGGGCGGCTTCAGGACCAGCGGCGGCAGTTCGTGCACGTCCCCCGCCTCGGCGGTCCCGTCCTCGACCACGCCGTCCCCGGGGGTCCCATCGGGGGGCGTCCCCTCGTCGCCGGGCAGGTCGCCGGAGGTCCCGTCGTCCAGGGCCACCCCGTCGGTCCCCATCTCCCCCGGAAGGTCCGCCCCGGGGCCCTGGTCCCCGCCGGGAGTCCCGTCCTGCACCACGTCCCGTCCGGCATCGGGAGTCGAAGACCCCCCGCCGCAGGCCGCGAACACGATCACCGCGACCGCCATCCAGCCTCGCCGTTCCTCGCGCAATGGAACCTCCATGCCCCGCCTCGGGGCTCCCTGACGGGGAAGATGATACCGGCATCCCGGCTCCGGGCACAGCCCCTTGACGGACCGCCTCCGGCGCCCGTCCAAACCCCAGAGGTCCATGGAACGTCCCTGGATCGACGCCGATCCGGCTTCGGCCCGGTTCCCTGACGGCCGGGAAGGCCCTGCTGCCCGCCGGGGCCGGTCGTGCTACGCTCGTTCCCCGGAATGGAATGACGATGGACTGGCTGCTGCGTCGCTACGGATGGCTTCCGCTGCTGGCCCTGGTGCTGGCCTTGAGCGTCTGGACCACCTCCCGGTTCGAGCAGGATCGCCAGTACGAATCCCTGCGCGACCTGTACGAGAACCAGGCCCGGGTCCTGGGACGCATGGTCCGGGAATCGGCCCAGCAGGCGGCCCGATCCACGGGCCTGGTCCACCAGGCCTTCGTCGAGAAGGCGATGCGCACGCTGGCATTGCTGGGGGTCCCGGGACCCGAGGAGGATTGCGCCGCGATCGCCCGGGGCCTTCCCGACGTCGCCCTGTGGGTCGCCTCGGACCGGGAGGGCCTGCGGGGCTGCGCAGCCGACCTCGGTCCCGCGGACGTCTCGGCCTTCCTGGGGAGGTTCCAGGCGGCCCCGATGGAGAATCTGGCCGAGGAGGCGACCCTGGACGAAATCGATCTGTTCTGTGTCCGGAACGATCGGATCGCCCCGGGGACGATCGCCTGCCTGGATCGAGGCGAACTAAAGGAGATGCGGCGGGAGGTGGGACTCGGACCGCTGCTGGCGGGGCTCGAGGGGGACGACCTCGCCTATGTGGTCGTGCAGGATGCCGAGGGAATCCTGGCCGCGACCCCGGGGGTCGAACGGGTTTCCTCCTTCGCCGAGGACCCCTTCCTGGAGCAGGCGATTTCCGGGAACCCCCGGGTCCTCGAGGGGCGCATGGTGGCTCGGGACGGCCGGACGCTCTTCGAGATGGCGGCCCCGATGGAACTGGCAGACGGGACGACCGCGGTGATCCGCACCGCGCTGGATGCCCAGGAACTGGTCCGGGCCGGGCAGGCGAATCGCCGCCGCCTGGCCTGGATGGGGTCCCTGCTGGGGGCGATGGTGCTGCTGAGCGCCCTGCTCGCGGGGGTTCTGGCCCGCAACGCCCGCCACCGCGAGGAATACGAACGGGAGATCGAGCGGCGGGACCAGGAGGTCCGCCACTGGCAGGCCCTGGGAGAGATGGCTGCCACGGTGGCCCACGAGGTCCGGAATCCGCTGAACACGATCGGCATGGCGCTGCAGCGCCTGGACCGGGAGGTCCAGGTCCTGCCCAGGGACGAACCGGACTTCCGGGAACTGCTGGGTTTCGCCCGGGAGGCCACCCGGAGGGTCGAGCGGGTCGTCGGGGACTTCCTGGAACTGGGGCGCCCGCTGGTCCTCCACCCGGAACGCCATCCCCTGGATGGCCTCCTGAGGGAAGTCGCCGCATCGCTGGCGATGGCCGCGGAGTCCGAGTCGAAGCGCCTGGAGGTCCATTGCCCGGAAGGGATCGCGGTCCGGGTCGATCGGCCGCGGTTCTTCCAGGCCCTGACCAACCTGGTGTTGAACGCAATCCAGGCCGTGGCCCCGGGGGGCACCGTGCGGATCTCGGGCGTCCAGGACGACGGGGCCACCCGGGTGATCATCCGGGACGACGGCCCCGGGATGGACGCTGAGACCCTGGCCCGGGTGCAGCAGCCCTTCGTCACGACCCGGGCGTCCGGGATGGGGCTCGGACTCCCGCTGGCCCGGCGGCTGATCGAGGCCCACGGGGCCTCCCTGGAAATCGAGTCCTCGCCGGGAATCGGCACGACCGCCACGGTGCTGCTGCCCCGTGAGGAACCGCGAGGGAACGATGGCGTCGAGGAGGATGAATGATGGCGATGGGTTCCCGGGCGACGATCCTGGTGGTCGAGGATGACCCGGGCCAGCGGAGGATGCTGTCGGGATTCCTTCGCAAGGCCGGACACGAGGTTCTCGAGGCCGCCTCGGCGGACCAGGCCACCGAGGCGGCGAAGGACGCCGAACTCCACCTGCTGGTCACGGACCTGCGCCTCGGAGGACCCGACGGCGTCGAACTGCTCCGGGCGCTCCGGCAGGAACACCCCGACCTCCAGGCGATCGTGCTGACGGCCTACGGAACCGTCGAGGACGCGGTGCGGGCCATGCGGGCGGGGGCCTACGACTTCCTGACCAAGCCCGTGGACCTGCCCCGGCTGGAAGTGCTGATCGAGAAGGCCCTGGAAAAGGCCTCGCTGGCCCGGGAGAACCGGCGGCTGCGCCAGGACGCCGAGGTGGCCGACGCCTTCGCCGACTGGGTCGGGGACGGGCCCGCCGCGCGCCAGGTGAAGGCCCTGGTGTCGAAGGTGGCCCCCACGCGCGCGTCGGTGCTGATCCTAGGGGAGTCCGGCACCGGGAAGGAGGTGGTGGCCCGGGCGATCCACCGCCTGTCGGACCGCCGCCACGGGCCGTTCGTGACGGTCAACTGCTCGGTGTTCAGCGAGACGCTGATCGAGTCCGAACTGTTCGGCCACGAGCGGGGAGCCTTCACGGGGGCGGTGAACCAGCGGGCCGGGAGGTTCGAACTGGCCCGGGGGGGCACGCTGTTCCTGGACGAGGTCGGGGACATCCCTTTGTCGGCCCAGGTCAAGCTGCTGAACGTGCTGCAGACCGGGCGGTTCGAGCGGGTGGGGGGAACCCGGACGCTGGAGACGGACGCCCGGGTGATCGCGGCCACCCACCGGGACCTCGCCGAACGCATCCGGGAGGGCGCCTTTCGGGCCGACCTCTTCTACCGCCTGAACGTGATGACGCTGCGGATTCCGCCCCTCAGGGATCGCGTGGAGGACATCCCGGCCCTGGCGGAACACTTCCTGCGCCGGCATGGGGACCTGGCCGGGGGACGGGTGGCGGGCATCTCCAGGGAGGCCCTGGCACGGTTGGAACGGTACCCCTTCCCCGGCAACGTCCGGGAACTGGAGAACCTGGTGGAACGGGCCCTGGTACTGGCATCGGGCCCAATCCTGCAGCCCGAGGACTTCCCGCTTGACGGTCCCGGAATTCCCGCCCCGGAGGAAGGGGGAATGATGGAAGACGGCCTCGAGGCCCAGGTGGCCCGGCTGGAGCGGACCCTGATCGTCGCAGCCCTGGAGCGGAACCGGGGGAACCAGAGCGCCGCTGCCCGGGAACTTCGCCTGTCGGAGCGGGCCATCCGGTACAAGATGCGGAAGCACGGGCTGGGAGGGTCATGAGGGAGTTCCTCGACTCGACGGGATCGTCGATCCCTCGACCAAATGGTCGAGGATCCCGGGGGCCGGTCCGCTCCCCGGGGCGGCACCGCTTCAAGGAAGCACTTGTCTTCATTGACTCTGCCACGGTGACAAGGGAATGGCACGGCGGTTGCGATGTCCTCCGTTCGAGTCGGCCCGAAGGCGGGTCGGCATGGGAGTCCAACAACGGAGGTGCACGATGAACAGGACATCGAAGTGGTCGGGGATCGTGGTCGCGGTGGCAGGGCTGCCGCTCGTGGCCTTCGCCCAGGACCGGGTGCAGGTCCGGGACAAGGACCAGGTGCAGGCGCAGGAGCAGGTCCAGGACAAGGCCCAGACCCGCAAGCAGGCGCAGGCGAAGGAGCAGGCCCAGGAGCAGGTCCAGGACAAGGCCCAGGTGCGGGACGGAACCGGGGACGCCATCCAGGCCCGGCAGCGGGACCGGGACCGCCTGAACCAGGGCACCCGCACCCGGACGGGCTTCGTGGATGCCGACGGGGACGGCATCAACGATCACCGGGGCGGCGCGCTGACCGGTCACCACGGAAAGGCCAAGGGGAAGGGCAAGGGCAAGGCCGTCGGCCAGGGATCCGGGGAAGACGCAGGCAAGTCCGGGAAGGAAATCCGCAAGGGCGCGGGCGACGGATCGGGCGCGGCCGGCGGCGGTTCCGGGGCCGGGTCCCGCCAGCAGGGCCGGAACCGGTAGCCCGGTGACGGTCGGAACGGACCCGCCGGGGGAGGCTTCAGCCTCCCCCGGCTCGGGAGGCGATCATGAACCTGCGCAGGATGCTTCCGCTCTGGGTGTTGGGGATCCTGGTCCCCGGAACGGCCATGGCCGATCCGCCGGCGACGCCTCCGCAGCCGGCCGCCGAAACCGAAGGCGCCCCGGCGGCAGCAATCGACGGGAAGGGCCAGGACGGGAAACAGGAAGCCCAGAAGGCGGGACAACCGGCCCAGGGCAGCGTCTTCACGGACCGGGACGGTGACGGGATCCAGGACGGGCAGGAGCACCGCTTTCGCAAGCGCCCCCGGCACCGGACCGGGACGACGCCCGAGAACGGGACCGGGAGCCGGGAGATGAGGAGGCTGCGCCTGGGTCCGGGTCACGGCGGCGAGGGGCCCGGCGGGGACGGGAAGCGGGGAGAGATGAAGGAGAGAGGAGGAGTCGGGCCATGAATCTCGGCCGGAATCCCCGTCGGGAGGCCTCCCACCGGATCCGATGGGCCTTCCTGGCGGCGGTTCCCGTCCTGTGCCTCCCGGCATCGCCCGCAGCGGCGGTCGAGTTCACGGCCGGCGCTTCGGTCGGTTCCGCATGGACCGACAACGTGTTCGTCCGGCGCACCCCGGAGTGGGACCTCTCGATCGACGCCTCCCTGGGCCTGGGCCTGGAGTTCGCGGGGATCTGGTCGGTCCGGTACGAGGGCGAGGCGGACATCTTCACCCGCCAGACCGACCTGACCTCCCACCAGCACCGCCTGGAACTGCGGGCGACCCCCTCCTTCGGACCCGGGGACCGCCACGAGGTCGAGGTCTCGGCATGGGTGGAGACGCTGCGGAACCTGGACCCCTATGCCGAACTGAACTTCGTCGGCGGCGGCCTGGCGGCCCGGGTGCTGCTGGAACCCGCCGACTGGGTGGCCTGGCAGGCCCGCCTCGAGGCCAGGTACCGGGCCTTCTACGACGACCCGGAAGCCGACGCGGCGGACCTGTTCGTGTCCACCCAGGCCCGCTTCACGCTGCCGACCCGGACCACCCTGACGCCCAGATTCGCCTACGGTTTCCGGTACAACTCGGGCCTGAAGGCGACCTCGGCGGGATTCTCGAAGCGAGACGACCACCAGGTCGATGCCGGCATCCACCTGAGCCAGGCCCTCTGGGAGTCGGCCGGTCTCCAGGCGGGGTATCACTACCGGCACCTCTTCGCCACCAGCGCGGCCCTGATCCGGAAACTGACCCAGAGCCAGTTCGCGCTGCTGACCTCCGACTTCGTCTGGGAGGGGCACCGCGCGTACCTGGGGTTCAAGCAATTGCTGCCCAAGGGCTTCTTCCTGCTCGCCCGGGTGGAGTACCGGCAGGTGACCTTCCCCGGGTGGCCAGCGATGGACTCGGCCGGAAACGATACCGGGGAGGACCGCCGGGACCATCGCCTGGCGCCTTCGGCCACCCTGGCCTTCGAGCGGGACCTGGGTCCCGTCGGCCTCGAGATCCAGGCGACCTACTCGTTCCTGCGCCAGTGGTCCAACTCCTACGACTACGACACCCGGGCCCACGAGACGGTGTTCCGGATCGGCCTCGAGTACTAGCGGGGAGGATCGGGAACGAGGCGGATCTCGCCCCCGGCGATCACGCGGTCGCCCTGGTACAGCACCGCGGCCTGGCCGGGCGTGATCGCCCGGACCGGGGAGCGGAACCGCACCTCCAGGTCCCCCGAGGGAAGCGGGCAGACCTCGGCGGGGAACTCCCGGGACCGGTAGCGGACCTGCACGGCGGCCTCGATGGGGCCCTCCGGGGGAGAGATCCACCACCGCACGTCCCGGACGACCATCCCGGCGGACAGCAGGGCATCGCGATCCGCCGTGACGGTCACCAGGCCGGTCCCGGGGTCGATGTCCCGGACGTAGATCGGCCGGCCGGCGGCGATCCCGAGGCCCCGGCGCTGGCCCACGGTGACCCGGTGGATGCCCCGGTGGCGGCCCAGCACCCGGCCGTCCTCCGCCACGACCTCCCCTTCCCGGACCGCCCCGCCGACCACCCGGCGGAGCCCCTCGGCGAAGTCCCCGTCGGCCACCAGACAGGCGTCCTGGCTGTCGGCCCGGTCGGCGCTCTCGAGGCCCCGCTCCCGGGCGATGCGGCGCACCTCGTCCTTGCGCAGGTCTCCCAGGGGGAAGCGCACCCGGCCCCGGGCCGCCTCGGGGAGGTCGTAGAGGAAGTAGGACTGGTCCTTGGTCGGGTCCCGGCCCCGGCGCAGGGCGAGCGTCCCGTCGAGGTCCCGGTCGATCCTCGCGTAGTGCCCCGTGGCGACCGCCTCGGCCCCCAGCATCGCCGCGAACTGCCACAGGACCCCGAACTTGATCTCCCGGTTGCAGGCCACGCAGGGGTTCGGCGTGCGGCCCTGTTCGCAGGCGTCCCAGGCGGGCCGCAGGACACGCTCCAGGAACTCCGCCCCCACGGGCAGCACCTGGTGTTCGATCCCCAGCCGATCGGCCACGGCCCGGGCCGTCCCGATGGCGTCCTGTCCGCAGCAGGAACCGGCCTGGACCCCCTCGCCGCAGGGGCGCAACTGGAGCGTCACGCCCAGGACCTCGAACCCCTGGTCCAGGAGCAGGGCCGCCGCGACGCTCGAGTCGACCCCGCCGCTCATCGCGACGACCACGCGGCCCGTCACCGTCCCTTCCCCCTCCGGGGACCCGCCCCCCGGCCGACCGTCCGGCCCAGGTCCGCGATCTGCCGCCGCAGGCGTTCCAGGGCCTCGGGGTCCGCCCCCTCGATGCTACCCTTGTCCGGGTAGATCTCGTAGAGCATCCGGTACTTCCGGGGCGTCAGGTTCGGCATCACCACGTTCGCGCCGCAGCGCAGCCCCTCGGCCCTGGCCTCGGCCCGGCCCAGGGTCGCCAGGGCCGTCGTGCTGGGGATGTTCGCGTCGGGCCGCAGCAGCCGGGCCAGGGCCAGGCACCGGAGGACCGTCGGCACGTCGTTGGGCACCTGCTCGGCCCCGGCGTCCGGGAACTCCCCGGCGCCCAGGGGCGTGTCGGGGTGCGGCAGCCAGGGCCCGAGCCCGATCATGTCCAGGTCCAGTTCCCGGAACCGCCACAGGTCCCGGGCCAGCGTCTCCCAGGTCTGGCCCGGGATGCCGACCATCACCCCGGAACCCACCTCGTAGTCCAGGTCCCGCAGGACCCGGAGCAGCGCGAACCGGTCCGGCGCGTCCTCGGACAGGGGCGGGTGGATGCGCCGGTGGAGGTCCGGGTCCGACGTCTCGAAGCGCAGCAGGTAGCGGTCCGCCCCGGCCTCCCGCCAGGTCCGCAGTTCCGCCGGGTCCCGCTCCCCCAGCGACAGCGTGACGGCCAGCGGCGTCCGGGCCCGGATCTCCCGGACGACCCCGGTCACCGCCTCCGTGGTCCACCCGGGGTCCTCTCCCCCCTGCAGCACGACGGTCCCGTAGCCCAGATCCGCCGCCCGGCAGGCCAGTTCGACGACCTCCTCCGGCGGGATCCGGTACCGCGCCAGGTCGTCCCTGGAGGCCCGGATGCCGCAGTAGGCGCAATCCCGCGCGCAGTGGTTCGAGATCTCCACGAGGCCCCGCAGGTGCACCTCGTCCCCGACCTCCCGGCGGCGGGTCTCGTCGGCCTCCCGGAACAGCGCCGCGACTTGCCCCGGGTCCTCCTCCCGGAGCCACTGCCGCACGTCGCCGGGTCCGTAAAGGACAATCACGGCCGGCCCTCCCGCTTCCGGGCCCGGAACGCCTCCAGGGCCCCGGGGAACGGCGACAGGGCCCGCTCGAAGATGCCCAGCGACCAGGCGATGACCAGCCCGTAGTTGGTCATCGGCACCTCCTGGGCCCGGCAGCGCAGCAGCCGGTTCAGCACCTCCCGGCGGTTCTGGGTGCACGCCCCGCAGTGGATCACCAGCCGGAACGGCGACAGGTCCTCCGGGAAATCGTGGCCCTGGACGTGGACGAATTCCAGGTGCCCTCCCACGTACCGCTCGAGCCACCTCGGGATCTTGACCCGGCCGATGTCCTCGCCGATGGGGTGGTGCGTGCAGGCCTCGGCCACCAGCACCCGGTCCCCGGGCCGCAGGTCCTCGACCGCCATCGCCCCCTCCACGAAGGACACCAGGTCCCCCTTCAGGCGGCTGAACAGGATGCTGAAGGACGTCATCGGAACGTCCGGGGGCGTGTCGGCCGCCACCTTCAGGAAGGCCTGGCTGTCGGTGACCACCAGGCGGGGCGGCCGGCGAAGCAGGTCCAGCATCGCCCGCAGTTCCCGCTCCTTCACCACCAGCGCCGCGGCGTCGTGGTCCAAAAGGTCCCGGATCGTCTGCACCTGGGGCAGGATCAGGCGCCCCTTCGGCGCCTCCTTGTCGATGGGGACCACCAGCACCGCCATCTCGCCCGGAGGCACCAGGTCCCCGAGGATCGTCGGCGTCTCGAAGGCCTCGGGGGGCGCGGCCCGGAGCACCGCCTCCCGGAGGTCCCCCATCCCCAGGCCCGTCAGGGCCGAGGTGACCACCGTCGGGATGCCCCGCCGGGCCAGGTCCTGCCGCAGCCCCTCCGGCGGCACCACCCGGTCCGCCTGGTTGAAGACCGCCACCACCGGCACCTTCCGGTCCGCCAACTCCCGGACCAGCCCCTCCTCGAACTCCCCCCAGCCCTCGCCGACGGCCACCACCAGGGCCAGGTCCGCCCGGTCCAGCACCTGCCGGGTCCGGGCCACCCGCAGTTCCCCCAGGGCCCCCACGTCGTCGATGCCCGCCGTGTCGATGAAGACCACCGGGCCGAGCGGAAGCATCTCCATCGGCTTCTCCACCGGGTCCGTCGTGGTCCCGGCGGTGTCCGACACCAGGCTCACCCGCTGGCGGACGAAGGCGTTGAGCAATGACGACTTGCCGACGTTGCGCCGGCCGAAGATCCCGATGTGCAGCCGGAACCCCCGGGGCGTTCCCTGTCCCTTCACGTCCCCCCCCTCCCGGGGCCGCCGCCGCGCCGGGCCTCGGGCGGGACCTCCGGCGACCCCAGGCGGCAGACCCGCTCCGGGGAGGTCCACTCCTCGTACTCGGCCTCGGACAGCAGGCCCTCGCCCACCGCGACCTCCCGCACCCTGCGCCCGCTCTCCCGGGCCTTCCGGGCCACCTCGGCGGCCGCCCCGTGTCCGATCCGGGGGATCAGCGCCGTGGCGGTGGCCGTCGCGCTCTCGACCAGGGCCCGGCAGCGATCCTCGTCGGCCTCGAGGCCGTCCACGCAGTCCCCGGCCAGCGATCGGCAGCAGGCCGCCAGCAGGTCCAGTTGTTCCAGCAGGCAGTCCGCGACCAGGGGCAGGAAGGGGTTCAGTTCCAGGGACCCCATCGCCGCCGCCTGCCCGATGGCCACGTCCAGCGCCATCGCCCGCAGGGCCCCCTGGGTCACCGCCTCGGGCACCACGGGATTCACCTTGCCGGGCATGATGGACGACCCTTGCTGCCTTGCCGGCAGCCGAATCTCCCCGAGGCCCCCCGAGGGGCCCGAGGACAGCAGCCGCAGGTCCGTCGCGACCTTCACCAGGCTCGCCGCGCAGGCCTTCAGGATCCCCGACACCTCGGCGAAGACGTCGGCGTTCTGGGTCGCCTCCAGCAGGTTCTCGGCCTGGGCCAGCGGGAGCCCCGTCTCCTCCCGCAGCACCTCGACGACCCGGAAGATGTAGCGCCGGGGTGCCCCGATCCCGGTCCCCACGGCGGTCCCGCCCAGGGGGACGACCCGGAGGCGCTCGGCGCACTTGTACACGCGCCAGCGGTCCCGCTGGAAGGCCTCGGCGTAGGCCCCCATCTCCCGCCCAAGCGTCACCAGCACCGCGTCCTGCATCTCGGTGCGGCCGATCTTGACCACGTGGGCGAGGTCCCGCTCCCTGCGCTGGAAGGACTCCTGGAGGGTCACCAGGGCCGCCTCGAGCCGCTTCAGGCCCCAGAGCGCCGCGATGCGCACCGCGGTCGGGAAGGTGTCGTTGGTGCTCTGGAAGCGGTTCAGATCCTCCAGCGGCGACACGCGCCGGTGGTCCCCGGGCACCTCCCCCAGCAGCACCAGGGCCCGGTTCGCCAGGACCTCGCAGACCGCCAGGTTCAGGCTGGTCCCGGCACCGCCCTGGAGGGCGTCGGTGGCGGCCTCCTCGTCCAGGCGCCCGTCGGCCATCTCCCGGCAGGCGGCCAGCACCGCCTCGCCGGCCTCCGGGTCCCGGTCGAAGCCCCCGACCTCCCGGCAGGTGCGCATGGCCGCCAGTTTCACGAACCCGTAGGCCCGCACCAGGTCCCGGTGCACCGGCCGCCCGGCGATGCGGAAGACCTGCCGGGCCCGGGCCCCGTGGATGCCCCAGAGGACCCCGTCCGGGACCTCCAGGGACCCGATCTCGTCCCGCTCCAGGCGCATGGCGGTCAGGCGCCCGGATGGTCGAAGACCATCGTCCTGGCCTCGATGCCCCCGATCGCGTTCAGGCGGTCGGCCAGTTCCCGGGCCTTCTCCGGGCCGCCGACCATCTCCAGCAGCAGCAGGCCGTTCATCGTGCCGCAGAGCCCGTCGGCGCCGACCTCGTGGAGGCCCAGGCGAGTCTTGATGAAGGCCCCGTATTCCGTCAGCAGGGCCTGGACCGGCATCGCGTTCTGGAGCCGATCGGTGACGTGGACTCCCAGGATCACGTGCGGGTGATTCATCGGATGGCCTCCTCCTGTGCCGCGCCCACTCCCCGACGGGTCCCGTGGACCGCGGCGCCGGCCAGGCGCGGCGTGCGCCGGCTCGCGCGATCCCGGAGGGTACGCCCCCGATCCTACACGAAGACGTCCCGGCGACCCTCCCGGACCTTTTCCAGCAGTCGTTCCGAAACCTTCCGTTCCTTGTCGCCCATCGTGGCCAGGGTCGCCGCGATGGCCTCCTCGCCGGCCGCCCGGGTCTCGGGGCTTCCGTAGTCCACCAGGTACTCCAGGAACGTGCTCAGGGCGTTCGGGTCGCAGTGCAGGCGGATCTCGCCGGGCTTCGCCAGGTCCATGAAGTCGGCCCCGGTGCGCCCCAGGCGGTAGCACCCCGTGCAGAACGACGGGATGTACCCCATCGCCGCCACGTCCCGGACCACCTCGTCCAGCGACCGGTGGTCCCCCAGGCTGAACTGCTCCGCCGACGACGGGTCGCAGTCGCCCTCCGTGTACCCGCCCGGGTTGGTCCGGCTGCCGGCCGAAATCTGGGACACGCCCAGGGCGAAGGTCTCCCGGCGGATGTTCGGCGTCTCCCGGGTGGACAGGATGATCCCCGTGTAGGGCACCGCCAGGCGCAGGATCGCCACCAGTTTCCGGAACTCCGTGTCCGGCACCGCGAAGGGCGGATGGGCCGCCACGTCGGACCCGATGGCCGGCTCCAGCCGGGGCACGCTGATCGTGTGGGGGCCCACGCCGAAGCGGGCCTCCAGGTGCCGGACGTGCTGCATCAGCGCCAGGACCTCGAAGCGCCAGTCGAAGAGCCCGAAGAGGATGCCGACCCCCACGTCGTCGATCCCCGCCTCCATCGCCCGGTCCATCACCGTGACGCGCCAGTCGTAGTCCCGCTTCTTCCCGGCCAGGTGGACCTTCCGGTAGGTCTCCCGGTGGTAGGTTTCCTGGAACAACTGGTAGGTCCCGATCTTCCGGGACTTGAGTGCCCGGAACTCCTCGGTGGACAGCGGCGCCACGTTCACGTTGACGCGGCGGATCTCCCCGGACGGGGGTTCCTTCACGCCGTAGATCGTGTCGATGCAGCGCAGCACGTAGTCGAATCCCTCGTCGGGGTACGACTCCCCGGCGACCAGCAGCACCCGCTTGTGCCCCTGGCGCACCAGGGCCCGGACCTCCCGCTCGACCTCCTGCTGCGTCAGGGCCCGGCGCCGCACGTCCTTGTTCCGCAGCCGAAAGGCGCAGTAGGCGCAGTCGTTCTTGCAGAGGTTCGACACGTAGAGGGGCGCGAAGATCACGAGCCTTCGCCCGTAGATCCGCTCCTTGACCTCCCGGGCCGCGTGGAAGAGCCCCTCCAGCAGTTCCGGGTCGCTGACCGACATCAGCGCGACCACGTCGTCGAAGTCCAGGCCCTTCGCCTCCCGGGCCTTCGCCAGCACCTCCCGGACCCTCGCGCCGTCGGTCCGCCGTCCCTGTTCCAGCGCCCGGAAGATGTCCTCTTCCCGGATGAAATCGGCCGTCGGTTCCATGCCCCGCTCCTCCCTGTGCGCCGCCGGGAACGGTATGCGTCCGCCGCCTTCCAGGCAAGAAGCCCGCGACCTCCCTGGCCTCAAATGATGACCGGCGTGGTCTTTCTTGAGCCTCGACGGCCCGGGAAGGCCGCCGGGAAGCCGCACCCGCGACGGGATGCCCGGGCTACCGGCAGCAGCGGATGCCGATGTCGTCGATATTGAAGTCCCAGGGGATCGCGTCCCGGGAGGAGGTCCGGGCCGTCTCGATGGCGAACATGCGGTTGCAGCCTCCCCGGAGCACCCGCTCCCTGGACCGGGGGTCGTCCACCCACGCGGTCCCATCCGTCGGCGCCCCCTCGTAGTGGTCGTGCCCGTCGTCCTCCACCCACTCCTCCACGTTCGCCGCGAGGTCCATCACCCCGTAGGGGCTCGCCCCCAGCGGGCTCGTCCCCACCGGCAGCGTCGTGCTCGTCCCGCACTCCTCCAGGATCGCCGCCCGGACCCGCCGGCAGTCCGGCGCCTCGTCCCCCCACGGGTACACCCGACCATCCGTCCCACGGGCCGCCTTCTCCCACTCCGACTCCGTGCACAGCCGCCCACCGCTCCACTCACAGAACGTCCGCGCCTGCTCCCAGTTCACCGTCGTCACCGGGTGGTCCAGGTACTTCTGCGCCCACCCCTTGCTCCAGTTCCGGAACGGCTCCGTGCATGCCCCTGCCTCCACGCACGCCAGGTACTCCCTGGACGTCACCTCGTGCTTCCGGATGTGGAACCCCGGCACCGTCACCTCGTGCTGCGGCTTCTCCCGCTCCCCGTAGCACGGCTTCCTCGGAACGCAGGTGCACACCGGGTCCCGCTCCCCGTTGCACCCCTGCAGGAACGGCCCCCCGGGGACCTCCACGTAGAGGTCCACCGGGCAGTCCTCGGGGCACGTCGCCACGCTCTCCGCGCACCCGCACCGCCCGTCTCCGCACGTCTCGCACGCCTCCCGCTCCACCGGCCTCCCCTCCTCCCTCCCGCACCTCGCCAGGTCCCGGCATTCCCGCGTCCGCTCCAGCGCGCACGTGCAGTCCGTCCACTCCCCGCACTCCCATTGCGCCTCGCAGACCTCTTCCCCCGCCGTCTCCCTCGTGTCCCTCCCCCCGTCCCGGGCGTCCCGGCCCGTCCCCGCGTCCCGGCCCGTGCCCGGGTCCCCGTCTTGGGCGTCCCGGACCTCCACCGACGTCCCCGGGTCCCCGGTCCCCGCGCACCCCCACGCCACCAGCACCGCCAGCGCCCATGCCTTGCCGCGCCCGCACCCTCCCGACTCCCCGGCTACCCATCGCCCTGAAGCGGCCCCGCTCATCCTCCCTCCAGCACCCTGACCTGCCTGCACCGCATCCTACCATCCCCCTGCGACGCCCCGAGCGGTCCCCCACCAGAGACCGGCCTTCCCCCCAAGAGGGGACTGTCCCTCTGCCCGGACTTCTGGCCACCCACAGAAACGAACAGGGGTCTGTCCCCTCTCCCCACCGGAATCGCTGAGCGTTTCCAACAGGTTGCCCTTCCTAAACAGGGGACTGTCCCCCTGCCCCGAGGGGGCCGGGAGGATGCCGCGGAGGACGCTCCCGCAGGCCCGCGCGACCTTGCGGGGGCCATCGACGACCCGCGCGGGCCGAGGGCGCAGGCGCGACGCGGGGGCAGCGCCCCCGCGGCGACGCCGTGTCCGGAGCGG
>JAGOKF010000044.1 GCA_017994695.1 Myxococcota bacterium
GACGGCGACAAGTACTACAGGCTCCGCACACCCCTCCAGGGGGTCGCCGGAAAGGTCCTCCAGGCCGCCGGCGTTGCCCCGCCTCCCCCAGTCAGGCCCATCGACCCAGCCCAGTTTGTGGTGCCAACGCCGTAGTATGCCATCCCAACTACCCGGAATCGTGAATGTTTGCGAAATGAACTGTAGAAGTCGGGTCAGGGTCTTCCGTGGTGTGTGGCAAGGGATCGCCGCGCCCGATCCGGGATGGGAGGGCTCGTGGTGATCCGAACGGGAGGGGATGGTAGAGTCGGGTCGAATGGGGGATGGCGATGCCGCGGTGGTTCGGGGCGGTGATGTTCTTCGGGGTGGCGGCGACGATCTGGACCGCGGTCCACGTATACCTGTACACCCGGGTGACCGCGGCGGTGGAGATCGGGACCACCGGCCGGACCGTGGCGAAGGGGATCGTGGCGGGACTCGCCCTGGCCTACCTGGTGGGGCGGCTTCTGTCGGGGCGATGGGAGGCCGGCGCCACGGCACTGACGTGGGTGGGCGCCCTCTGGATGGGCTTCGCGGCGATCGCGGCGACGGTCTTCGCGGCCCGGGACCTGGGGATCGCCCTTCCGGCGGCGGTGCTCGCCCGGAAGGGGGTGCTGGATTCGGTCACGGTCCACGAGGTGCTGCGGTGGAGCGCCCGGACGGCCATCGGGCTGGCCGCAGTGGCGTCGGCCTGGGGATTCTTCGTGGTGATCCGGGGACCGCTGCTGACCGAGGTGGAGGTGCCGCTCAAGGGGCTGCCGGCCCGGCTGGACGGGTTCCGGCTGGTGCACCTGAGCGACATCCACCTGGGCGAGACCGTGGGAAGCCGCTTCCTGGAACGGATCGCATCGGTGGTGGACCCCCTGGACGCGGACCTGGTGGTGATCACCGGGGATCTGACCGACGAGCGGGATGGCGGGGACGGTTCGGGGCTCCGGCGGATCGCGGCGTTCCGGAGCCGGATCGGGGTGTTCGCCTGCACGGGAAACCACGAGGTCTACTCGGGGGGCCAGGCGACGGTCGAGGCCCTCGAACGGGCCGGGATCCGGGTGCTGCGCCAGTCCCACCGGGTGGTGGACGGGGGACTGGTGGTGGCGGGCATCGACGACCCGACGTTCCTGGGGGGCCGGAAGGCGATCCCCGAGGCGATCCGCGCGGCGGTGGCCGGGGTGCCCCCGGGCCTGCCGGTCGTGCTGCTGGCCCACCAGCCCCTGGAGGTCGAGGCGGCTGCTGCTGCCGGGGTGGACCTGATGCTCTGCGGCCACACCCACGGGGGACAACTGCCCCCCTTCCTCTGGCTCAACCGCCTGGCATACCGGTACGTGCAGGGGTGGCATGCCGTCCAGGACATGGCCCTGTCGATCTCTCGGGGGACCGGCTACTGGGGTCCTCCGATGCGCATCGGCGCGCCCGGGGAGGCGATCCTCTACCGCCTGCGATCGGCCGAATCTCCCGGGGCCAGGTAGAACTCCAGCAGCGCCCGGACGGCGGTGCGCATTCGATCCAGCCGGGAGGACGGACCGGGATCGTCCCCGGGCCGGTCGGGATGGCGCAGGCGGTGAAGGGCCTTGACCAACCCCTCCCGGAGGTCGATCGGGGGGGGCCAGGGCCACCACTGGCGTGCCCGGAGCGCCCGGCGGTACCCCGGATCCAGCGTCCCGGCCGACAGGTGCAGGAACAGGCGCCGGGCGCCGGGATCGCCGGGCAGGGGGGATTCCCCGGGCGGCGGGTGGCGCAGGTGATCCAGCAGCGACTCGACGGCCCGGCCCCATCGGGGGGCCGAGGGGCCGGGGACCCAGGCCGTCCACCGGGCGGCGGCGCCGTCGTCCCGGAGGCACGCGAGGTCCGTCACCCACCTCCAGGGAGGATAGCGATCGGGCCGGAGGCCGTGGTCCAGCAGCCCGTGGACGACCAGGTGGGCCGCCAGGACGTCCGGTGCCGGGACCCGTGTGTCCAGGCCCCCGATGCGGACCGCCTCGGTCCGGCCGGCGGGGCCCAGGTCCTCGAATCGGAGAGGGCGGTCGGGGTCCTCGGGGGGCGAGCATCCCGGGAGGTGCAGGTGGATTTCCACCGGGATCCCCGCGGGGTGTCCGAGGGGGTCCAGGTGGTGGCGGGACAGGCTTCGGCCGATCCGCCGGAACCCGGCGGCTTCCATCCGGGCAGCGAGGCGGCGGGCCGCGGCGGCGGGGACCAGGACGTCCACGTCGGCCAGGGGCCGGCCGCAGGGGGGGGCCCGCCCCGACAGGTGCAGGGCGGTGCCCTTCAGGAAGACCAGGGGGATGTCCTGCTGCCGGGCGATCCGGGTCACCAGGCCCGCGGTGAACAGGGCACGCAACGCCTCCTCGGCATGAGCCTGCCGGTACCGCCGGGCCAGGGCCGTCCCCGCCGGGTCCAGGAGGTCCCGGAGGTCGGGACGGGCCAGGCGGGTCGCGATGGCGGGCCAGAGGCCGGCGGACCGGAGGAGGGCATCGAGGCGGTCCCAGGGGACCGGAGGAGGCCCGGGCCGGAAGGGCCCGGTGGCGAAGGAGGCCTCCAGGGCCCAGAGGAAGCCCGGAGGGAAGGCCGGCCGCGGGGGATGGTTCGGAAAGGGCAGGTCCATTCCCGTCTCCCGGGGGCTCACGGCCCGAAGGGGGTCGCCAGCAGACGATACACCTTCTCGCGGACCTCCGGGGGCAGCAGGGGACGAAGCACCCGCTTCAGCGCCCGGAGGGCCGGGGCCAGTTCCTCGCTCAGGGCCTGCCAGGTCCGAAATCCAAGGCCGTCCAGAGGCGCGGCCCGGGACCCGATCCGGACCTCGCAGGCGATCCCCAGGATCTCCGAGGCCGGGACCCAGGGGTCGGGTTGATCCGGCAGCAGGCCGGCGGTTCGCACCTGGCTTCCCGAAGGAGTCTGCCGCCGTTCCCGGAGGAGGTGGCAGACCAGGTGTTCCCCGATCACCAGCACGACCAGGGTGCCCGGGGGCGGTTCCTCCCCGGATTCCAGCGGCCGGAGGGTCAGGACGACCCCTGGCGGCAGCAGCGGGACCATGCTGAGACCCCCGGCCCGGAGGGAGATCCGGCGCCCCTTCCCCAGGTGCTCCCGGACCATGTCGGCCCGGAGGGCCGGGGGCGGGGACGCATGGCCAGGGACCCGTGGCGTCATCGCCGGGCCTCCCTGCCGCCGGCCAGCAGATCCCCCAGGATCCGGGCCTTCCGGCAGGCCTGGGGATAGGGCCGGGTCGGGTCCCCGGTTTCCGTTTCCGCCAGACCCGGGCAGAAGTCGCAGACGGGAAGGAGGCCGCAGTCCCGGCAGTCGGCCCGGTGGCGCTGGCGGATCCGGCGGATCTGCCGGAGGGCTTCGCCCCGGATCACCGACCGGAGCCCGTCCCGGAGATGGCCCAGGGGCCTCGGCCAGGCGACGCAGGGGAAGATCCGGCCCCCGGGGTCCGAGTAGAGCCGCGTGACCCCGGCGGCGCACAGGGATCCCCGGGGATCGGGGCCCGGCGGCGGGACGGGCCGGTCCTTCAGCAGGCGTTCCAGCACCCGGCGCTGCCGGTCCTCGGGCAGGGCGGCCGCCAGGCGCCCCCGGGGCGAGGGATGCCCCCGGTCCCCGGGCGGCCGGACCGGCAGCACCACGAGGCTCTCCGACAGGGGAATCCGGCGATCGTCGCACCAGCGACGGAGGGCGCCGCCGTCGTCCTCCACCCCCTGGACCAGGCTCCGGGTCACCCGCACCGGGACGCCCCGGCGGGCCAGGAACTCGATGGCGGAGACCGCGGCCCGATGGGAACCCGGCCGCCCGGTGAAGGCGTCGTGTCGTTCCGGGTCCAGGTCGTGCAGGCTGATGTCCACCGACAGGAAGGGGATCCGGGAGAGGCGTTCCAGGCATTCCCCCTGCCGCCACCCGGTGGTCTTCACCAGGGTCGCGAACCCCATCCTCCCGCAGGCCTCGGCCACCTCCAGGAAGTCCGGGTGGAGACAGGGATCCCCGCCGGACAGCACGACGCGGACCACCTGGCGCTGCCGGGCCTCCCGGAGGAAGCCGATCCACTCCCCGCCGGAACGTTCCGGACCGGCGTCGGGGCGCGGTCCCAGGAAGCAGTGCGCGCAGGCCAGGGGACATCGCCAGGTGAGGTCCAGGTGCAGCAGGAACAGGCGGCCCCGGTCCCGGTAGATCGCCTCCATCGCCCGGAGGGACTCCCGGTACCGGCGCGCCTCGTCGGGGGTCATGGCGCCTCCCGGGTTCCGTGGACCACCCCGCAGGCCTCGTCCACCAGGGGCCAGGGAGAGTGATGCATCGGCAACGCCAGGACCCGGACCGGGCGGGAACGGACCAGTTCGAGGACCCGGTCCAGCAGCAGGGCCCGGACCGGGGCCAGGCCCACGTCCACCCGTGCCCGGGCCAGGACCTCGCCGATCGCCCGGTGGGTCCGCAGCACCCCGCTGCACCGTCCCGTTCCACCCCGGGCCTTCCGCAGCCGGAAGATGCCGGCCAGCGGGGCCGCCGGCGCGGTCACGGGCACCTGTTCCCGCCCTGGGAGCGGCGAGGGCAGCGCCCACCACCGCCCCGCGGCCGGGTCCTGCCACAGGAAGGCCGCGTCGTCCCCCAGGCAGCCCTCGGCGCCGTGATCCCGGGCCAGCGTCGTCTTGCCCCCGCCGCTCGGGGCGAGGAACACGAAGGCCTGCCGGTGGTGGACCAGCGTGGCGCCGTGGACCACCAGCCCGCCGTGGCAGAGGAACCACTCGGGGAGGAAGCCCCGGAGGAATTGCTTCACGGCCGCCTGGGCCGTCGCGGGACTTTCGCCATGCAGGCGGGCCCGGGCCTCCTCGAGGCCCTGTCCCTCCAGGATCCACAAAGAACGCTCCCCGCGCCGCCAGGCCCCCTGGCACAGGGCCCCCTCGCGGATCCGGGTCCGCCGCTTCCGCAGCGGGCCCTCGAAGGCCTCCAGGGCGATGAACGTCCCCGGCAGATCCCGGGCCGGTTCCAGGAACGGATCGCCGGACGGGTCCAACCCCTCGGGGAGGAACCGGATCAGGGTCTCCCGCAGCAGCGGAGAGGACGTCCGCAGGCGGAGGCGCAGGGGACCCAGCAGGAGGTCCGCGTCGTCATGGACCGAAGCCACATCCGTTCTCTTCGTCGACTCCTCCCCCGCAGGGATTGGACGGGCCGAGGGCGTTGCGTTCCGACGCGGCGCCGCTCTGCACTCGCGGCCGGTTCCAGGCCCTGCGCGGCTTCGCCTTCGGGGGCTCGGACCGGGCCTTCTTCGGGGCGTTCTTCATGGGTCTTTCCCTCCTTCAGTAGAGGAGCATCGCGTACCCGGAACCGTCGGTGCCCACCAGCAGGTCCGGCAGGCCGTCTCCGTTGAAGTCCCCGGGCGAGGCGGCTCCGAAGTAGCCGAACCGGGTGCCCGAGGGGTCCAGGGGGTCCACCAGCACCGGCGACTCCCAGGGGAAGGTGCCGGTGTCGAAGGCCCCCGCGGGGTCGTCGTGGTTCAGCCGGACGAAGACCTTGCCTCGGGTGGACCCGGTGGTGTAGACGATGTAGGCCAGATCCACCGAGGGCCCCGAGGGGTCGTCGTCCAGGTTGCCGACGGGGACCATCTTGTCGTAGGACCCGATCACCTCGAGGCCCCGCTCGTTCTGGAAGATGCCGGTCCCGGTGCCCGTGTTCGCATCGACTTTCACCTTCTGGCCGTACCGCCCGGCCAGGTATCCGCCCCGGAAGACCACCAGGGTCTTCGGAGGCGTCTGGGTGCTGGCGGCCGGCTGGGAGACCATCACCTCGGGCAGCCCGTCGCCGTCCAGATCGGTCATGCCGGCGATGGTGGTCCCGAAGTTGCCGGAGGTGGTCTCCTGGTCCGGGACCAGACGGATCACCCGGGAGTCGTCGGCGCCTCCGGTCCCGTAGTTGACCTCGAAGGTGGTCGGGGTCGGGACGGCGCGTCCCTGGAAGACCAGCACCTGGGAGGGGGCGGTGGCGGTGCCGATGGCGATGTCGTCGTGGCCGTTTCGCTGCAGGTCCCCGACGGCGGCCACCCGGACCCCGAAGAAGGTCCCGGCCGGGGCCCCGTTCATCTGGAAGATCGAGACCCGGTAGGTGCCCAGGTCCGTCGCCGAGGAGAGGTCGATGGTCGCCGAGGTGGCCGGGCCCCAGGCGGAGTTGCCGGGGACCAGGTAGGCCCGGTTCTGCCCGTAGGATCCCACCAGCAGGTCCTGGATGCCGTCGCCGTCGAAGTCGAAGCCCCCCGCCACGGCCACCGCCGTGGGGCCCCCGGAGGCATGCTGCATGCCGGTGAAGGTCAGGTTCGGGGCGGCGGCCAGGCGTCCCCCGGCGACGCCCAGGAAGACCTTCAGCACCGGGGCGGTGGTGCTGGCCTCCCCCACCGCCAGATCCCTGACGCCGTCGCCGTTCAGGTCGCCGGCCGATGCGGCGGGCATGCCGAAGTTGGTGCCGCCGGCGAGGCACTGGTGGTGCGGACCGGTGGCGGCGGAAATGGCCAGATCCGGCACCGCGCGATCCGCTCCTTCCCCGAAGCCGTAGATCACGCAGACGGTGTTCTGCATCGTGCCGCCCCCGCCGCCCAGCACCAGGTCCCCGAGACCGTCGCCGTCCAGGTCTCCGACGGTGGCGATCCGCCGCTGCATCAGGATGTCCGAGTAGGGCGTCGTGGTGCCGTAGAAGCGGGCGTATCGCAGGGAAAGGTCGATGCCGCCCAGGATGGCCGGCGGGGACGCGTTTCCGGCCTCGTCCTCCACCCGGAGGGCGAAGGCGTACTGGGTGCCGTTGGGGTCGGTCCCCGTGGCGAAGCGGCAGGGCGTTCCGTGTTCGGCATAGGCCGGGGACCGGGGGTCCGGTCCGGTGACCTGGAAGGCCACCGGGGTTCCGGGAACTCCGGGGCCTGGCAGCGGCGAGGTGTAGGCCAGCCCTTCGACCTTGCAGGCGGCCTCGAAGTCCGCCACCGACTGGATCGGCAGCGGGGAATACCGGAGGTCGTAGCGGGTGGCCGGCCCCCCTCCGGAGCCGTCATCGCCGGTGTCCGTCCACTGGAGCGTGACGGCCGGTCGCCGCCGGTTCACCTGCTGCACCGAGAGGGTCGGCGCGGCAGGCGCCACGAGGTCCACGTGGACCGTGAAATTGCTGGCCGCCTCGTTCCCGGCGGCGTCCCGGGCCGTCACCGTGACGGTTCCCGCGGCGTCGTGGGCCAGGGAGACCTGCAGTTCCAGGTCCTCGGAAGAGGCCCCGAGGATCACCGGGAGGGCCGGGGAGTCGGGGGCCAGCGGAGAGGCGTCCAGCGCCAGGCCCGCCAACTGTCCGCCGGCCAGGTGGTCGTCCTGGAGGTGCACCCGCAGCAGGGCCTGGAGTCCCGGGGCCGGACCGCGATCCGCCGCGATTCCCCAGAACACCTCGCTGCCCGCCCCGGGCAGCGTGAAGGCCACCTGGGGATCCCGGAGGTCCACGATCCGGACCACGGCACCCGAGGACCCCACGAGGGCCCCGCTCTCCAGGGCCCGGGCCTCGAACTGCACGGTCGTCCCGTCCTGGACCGTGCTGGGGAAATCGACCTGCTGCCCCGACAGGGGAAGATCCCGGTTGGCCTGTCCCGTCTGGATCAGCCGGACCGTGTCGACGGCCCCGCAGGCCGGAGAGACGGTCACCTGCACGGTCACTGCAGCGGTGGCGCAGTCGGTTCCCGGCGCCGGGCAGAACTGGTTCGACAGGTAGCCTCCGCTGCCGATGCCCCCGATCACGACCTGGCAGGCGGTCAGGTTCACGGTGAAAGAGGAGACGGCGGTCTGCTGGTTCCCGATCCCGTCGGTGATCGTCAGCAGCATCCGGTAGTAGGGGGTGGCGCCCGCCGGCAGGGTCGGGAACAGCGACGCCTCCAGGCCGCCGGGATTCTGCAGATTCCCCTGGGACAGGCGCTCCGGGGGATCGCACAGGGTGAAGGTCCCGTCGCAGTTCCGGGCCAGTTCCAGCAGGTAGGAGACCGCGTCGGGGCTGGGGGAGCCGTAGGAGACCTCGACCTGGAACCCCGGGATCGCGGGTTTCGCGTCATCGCCGTCCCCGAAGACCGCACCGTCGGCCGGGAGGGCCAGCAGGGCATCGGGGGCCTGGGTGTCCACCCGGACCTGCCGGGTCGTGACCGCGGGGTTGCCCGCCTCGTCGGAGACGCCGGCCTCGATCTGGTGATCCCCCTCGGTCAGCACGGGATGGACCGCGAAGGGGAAGGTCGCCTTCCCGCCGGCGTCCACGGTGGCCGTGGCCACCGGAAGGCCCAGATCCTTCAGGGTGACGGTGCGGCCGATGGCGTCGGAGACGACCACGATGTCCCGGGAGTCCCCGGCTCGGACCGTGCCCGAGGCGGGCCACTGGAAGGCCAGCGTCGGGGGGATCGTGTCCACCGTGGGCCGGAAGACCGGGGTGGACGGCGGCAGGGGGCTCAGGTTGCCCACCAGGTCCTGGACCCGGGCATGGACCTCGTTGCCTCCCTCCCGCAGCGTCGCCAGGGCCACCAGGGAACCGGCGAAGTCGGGATCGGTGGACTGGGCAGCGCCGTTGACCCACAGGGTCAGGGTGCCCGGCTCGGAGGCGGTGACCTGGATCCGGTAGGCGCGCCCCGGGGCCGCCTGTTCCGCGGCGTTCAGGGTGCCGAAGGGCTCCTCGGTGTCCGACGGGGAGGTGACCGAGGTCACCGAGGGGGCCACGGTGTCCAGGTACACGTACCGGATGCGCTCCCCCGCGTTGGGGCCGTCCAGGGAGGAGACCCAGGGCAGGCCGTCGGCCAGTCTGCCTTCGGCCACCAGGGAGAAGGACCCGTCGGGCATCCCCGCGGGCACCAGCGTGGTGTTGCCGGACCCGCCGCTGTTCCCGATGGCCACCTGCCGATAACCGGTCGTGGAGCAGGCGGGGCCCGTCAGGCCCGTGCCCCTGGCGCACAGGCGCAGGTTCTGGGTCCCTGCCGGGAGGTCGGCCACCGTCACCACGACGGCCTTCGAACCCGAGGCGGACCAGGGGATCGCGCACTGTCCGCCGGCGCAGACGCCCCCGGCGGCGCAGGACGCCGACGTGCTGCAGGAGGCCGCATCCACGAAGGCCGGGAGCGTCATCCGGACCACGGGCCTCGTCCCGAAGACCTGGAGGGTCCGGGACAGGGTGGCGGGGTTGCCGGCCACGTCCGAGGCCTCGGCCCGGATCAGCAGGATCCCGTCGGGCAGGGTCACCTGGGGGAAGTGCACGCTTCCCAGGAGTCCGTCGGGAACGGCGGTGGCCACCTCGGCCGTGACCTGATCGAAGGGGCCCGCCAGGGGACCGTAGTCCAGCGTGACGACCCGACCCGCCTCCAGGCCGCTGACCTGGACCACGAAGGTGTACTGGAGTCCCGGCCGGGAGGGGTCCTCGTCCTGGATGTAGGTGAGGCTCGGGAGATTGGGGTCCGGGGCCTCGAAGGCCGGGAGGCGAGGCGCGCTGCGGTCCACGAAGGCCGAGATGGGTCCCTCGGTGACCTCCTGGCCGGTGACGTCCGTGGCCGTCACCGTCAGGGAGCACGGGGTCAAGTTGTAGAGCACGACGTCCGGGAAGGACAGGCGCTCCCCCGAGACGGAGGCCAGGTAGGTGGCCTTCCGGACCGTCCCGCAGGTCACCACCAGCGATGCCGGGGACCCGTCCTCGAAGTTCGGAGCGTCCACCTCCACCGTCAGGATGCAGTTGTCCTCCCCCGGTTCGCACTCGGGACTGGCCAGGTTGAACCACTGCTGGTTCCTGGGCATCGCGAACGCGAGGAGCGGCGCTGCGGTCTTCAGGAACAGGACCCGCGGGGCCGAGTGGCCCTCCTCGCCCCCCCAGGTCGCCTGCGCCCGGAAGGTCTGGGGCGTCTCGGCGAGGTCCGGGACCTGGAAGAGGGCGATTCCCTGGGGGTCCGACGGGGCCTGGCCCAGGTCCACCCCGTCCCGGGACAGGGTGACCACCGCGCCCTCCAGCGGGAGGTCGTCGCGGTCCGCCACCCGGACCCGCACGTCGAAGGGCGCGCCGGCCAGGGGGCCGTCCCGGGGCGGGGTCACGACGGCCACCCGGGGACCGGGCCAGGAGAGCGTCAGGGTCCGGGAGACCGGACCGCCGGTGTTGCCCGCGGGGTCGGTGGCGGTCGCCGAGAGGGCATTCGCCCCAGGCAGCAGCGTGACTCCCGGGAATCGGACCTGCGTCTCCCCGTCGCCCGTCACCCGGCAGGAGGTGTCCTGGTTGACCGTCAGGCAGACCTTCGTGCCGGCCCCTCCTCCCGAGGCGACGGTCACGCCGAGGTCGATCTGGTATCCCGGCTCCTCGGGCCGGACGTCCGCGTCGGCGGGCCGGGCGGCGGGGTCCAGATCGTCATGGTCCGGTTCGGTGATCGCCACCTCGGGCGGGGTCTGGTCCAGCAGGATGGTCGCCGACGTCAGACTGTCGGGATGGTCCGAGGCCCGGTTGCCGAACTCGTCCTGGGCGTCCACCTGGACCCGCCAGGAGCCGTCCGCCAGGGGGATGCCGCCCACCGACAGGGGGATCGTGAAGGAGAGGGACCCGGAGGCGATGGCCCGGGGGGGGGTGTAGGCGAGGGCCTCGTTTCCGTCCTGGTCCCGCACCGACACGGTGGGGATGACGCCGTTGAGCCCCGTGGCGGTCAGGGCGACCGGGAGGGAGGCCGTCTTTAAAACGTCCCCGTTCCGGGGCCGGACCAGTGCCAGTCGCGGGGCCGGGAGCCCCACCCGGAAGGCGATCTCCCCGGAGGTGGAGGGGTTGGTCCCGTCGTCGAGCACCCGGCAGCGGACCCTCTGGGTCAGGGCCTGGACCGGCAGCGCCACGGGGACCTCGTAGAAGCCGTCCTCGGACAGGGTCTCGACGGCCAGGCTTCCGACCCCCACCTCGGGGCTCCCGAAGCGATCCTCCCGGCACCGGAGGAAGAGGCTCCTTCCCGTTTCGACCCCGGTTCCCTGGACCCGGAAGCCGGTCTCGTACACCAGGGGGGTCGCCGGATCCCGGTCGTCCTTCGCCAGCAGCGCCTCCCCCGCCGTGGGCCAGGCCAGCACCAGCGCCGCCTGGGTGACCCGGGCGGTGAACCGCTTCTCGGCCCGCCCCATCCGGCCGCAGGAGTCCCGTCCCGTCGCCACCAGCACGTAGCCGCCGTCGGCCGTGCAGGACAGGCCCGCCACCCGCCAGAGACCCAGTCCGTCCGGGGTCGCCTCCCCCGCCGGTTCGCCGTTCAGCGTCACCTGGACCGTGCCTCCCTCCGGGAGGCCCGTCGCGGTGCCTGCCGCATCCCACTGGAGGCCGTTGGTCGGATCGAGGTCCTGGTCGTCGGCCAGGGTCAAAAGGTCCTTCTCGGGCTCGGTCAGGGTGATCTCCGGGTCCACCAGGTCGGCCACGAAGGGGACCTGGTCCAACCGGGCCGTCCGTTCCGGCGACGCCGCGTCGGAGACCTCGGCGGTGACCAGGAACGGGAGGCCGTCGGGGACCTCCCCGTCCCCGGCCAGCGTCAGCGTGAAGACCGCGACCCCCTGGTCGTCCAGGGGGTTCGGCCCGGCGGTCAGGGTCTGATCCCCGACGGTGATCTCGATCCGGGCGTCGGTGCACGTGAGGTCCGGGTTGCGGACCTGGAAGCGGACCTGGGTCCCCGGTGCCTCGGGATCGGCGTCCTCCAGCCAGCAGGTGCCGTTGGTCGGAGCCAGGACGATGCCGCAGCCCCCGATGTCCACCTGCACGGTCTTCGCCGCCTCGGCCGCCTGTCCGGCGGCATTGGTCGCCACCAGCCGGACCTCGTAGCCCGCGGGGTTGTGGGTCAGGGTCACCGGTTCGAAGCGGACGATCCCGGTGCCTTCGTTCCCCGCCGCGACGTTCCCGGAGGCCATCCGGTTCCCGGCGATCCACAGTTCGACCGGACGCCCGGTCTCCACCTGCCGGGTCGTCGCCTCGATGGCGACCTGGAAGCCCGGGGTGGCGAGGTAGTCCGGCAGTTCGTCCGTCGCGACCAGTTGCACCACCTCCTCGTCCTCGCCCTTCGGACCGATGGCGGTGACGAACACGAAGGAGATCTCCGGGGCCGGCGGGGGCACCTCCCCGTCGGGGACCAGGTCCGCCCCGTCCGGAACCAGATCTCCCTCGTCCGGGACGGAATCGGGAGCGAGGTCGCCGCCCGGAAGGTCCCAGACGTCGGCGGCCGGGGATCCCCCGCCGCCGCAGGAGGCGACAAGGCACGTCGCCGCGAGGGCATGCACCAGTGTCCCGAAGCGCATCCAGGGCTTCCTCATCGCTTCCTCCGTCCGCGTCGTGGACCGATCCCGGAGGGGGGCTCCTCGGGGGCCTTCCCGACCACCTCCAGCACTCCTCGTTGTCGCAGCGTTTCCAGGAAATCCTGGAGGTCGCGTTCCACCTCCGCCTGGGAGGGGGTGTCGAATTTCTTCATCACCGCCCGGGACAGGGAAGAGAGGGTCCGGCTGCCGCGGGTCAGCAGGGACAGCACGAAGGATCCCGAGGGGTCGGTGACGGAGTGGAACCGGCCGTCGGCCGTGAGCAGATAGTGCTCTCCCTGCCAGTGGCGGTGAACGACATCCTCCCGAATGCGATAGGGACGGTCCATCGGAAATAGCCTATCGGATGCGGGGGACCTCGTCAAAAGGGACGGGAGCCAGTTCTTCGTCGCCGAAGGCCTCGAAATACTCCCTCCAGACCCCTTCGCATTCCCCCCGGAGGGAGCAGCGATCGCAGGCCGGGGGATGGACCTTTCCCTCGACGGCCCGGTCCCGGGACCAGTCCCGGGGGTCCTGGTCCAGCTGGTGCACCTCGCTCCGGACGTGCCGCCGGTAGTGCCACTCGCTGGCCTGGGGGGCCCTGGGACCCAGCAGGCACAGAGGGATGGCCTCGGTGACCGCCTCGCATCCCCGGTCCTCCAGCAGATCCAGCACCCTGAGCACCCGGGGCACCGCGTCGCGGTACCGGGGAACCACCGCCTCGAACTCCCTTCGGGCGTTTCCCAGGGCGTGGGGGAAGGTCCAGTTGAACCGCCGGACCCCCAGGTCCGCGAAGTCCCGGGCGATGTTCCCCAGGTCGTCCAGGTTTCGCCGGGAGATGACGGTCTTCAGGGTCACCCGCTCCCCGGCCCGGAGGAGCCCCCGGATGGCCTCCCGGGTCTGGAGGAAGGACCCGGGAGCCCGGGTCACGGCATCGTGGACCTCCGGGGCGGACCCGTGGACTGCCACCACGAACCGGACATCCAGGCCCGCCAGCCGATCCCGGACCTCGGGGATCGACAACAGCCGCCCGTTGGTCTGGAGCCCCACCCGAAGCCCCAGGGCCCTGGCGGCCCGGACCAGTTCCGGCAGATCCTTTCGCAGGGTCGGTTCGCCGCCGGTGAAGGTCACCACCCCGATGCCCCGCCGGGCGGCGTCCCGGATCTCGCGGGCCATCTCGGCGGTGCCCCGCCAGTCCCGCCCCTTCCGCCGGATGGCCTCGTCCCGCTGGTCCGCGATCACGCAGTGGATGCAGCAGTTGTTGCAGGCGTAGGACATCTTGACGTCCAGGTGGGTGACGCCGTCCCGGTTCGCCGGCGGGACTCCGCACGCGGCATCCTGGTCCGGCGCCGGCCGGTCGGGGTTCAAGGCCGGACCTCCCGGAGGAACCGGGCCGCGTCCTCGGGCGGCGTCGGGTTGATGTAGAAGCCGCTTCCCCACTCGAAGCCGGCGGTCCGGGTCAGGCGGGGCAGGATCTCGATGTGCCAGTGCCAGTCCATCTCGATGGTGGACCAGTACCCGGCCCGGCGCTGCTGCAGGTAGTAGGCCGGCGCCGTGTGCAGGATGAAGTTGTAGGGCGGGTCGTCCAGGGCGGCCTTCATCCGGCGGATGACGTCCCGGAGATGGCGAGCCAGGGCCATCGCGAGCCCGTCGTCCATCGTGGCGTAGTCCGCCTGGTGGCGCACCGGGGCGATGGTCATCTCGAAGGGGAACCGGGAGGCGTAGGGGCACCAGGTCACGAAATCCGAGTCCTTCGCGACGATCCGGGACTGGGTGTCCAGTTCCTGGGCGATGATGTCGCAGAAGATGCACCGCTCCTTCACCGCGAAGTGCTCCCGGGCACTGGCCAGTTCCATCGAGACGGTCCGGGGCGTCACGGGCGTGGCGATCAACTGGGAATGGGGGTGTTCCAGGGAGGCCCCCGCCGCGGCGCCCCGGTTCCGGAAGATCAGGATGTAGCGGAACCGGACGTCCCGCTGGAGGTCCAGGATGCGCTCCCGGTACATCCGGAGCACCGCCGCCACCTGCTCCACCGGGAGATCCGAGAGATCGAGGTCGTGCTCGGGGGTCTCGATGATGACCTCGTGGGCCCCGATGCCGTTCATCCGGTCGAACTGCCCGACGGCCGCCCGTTCCAGATCCCCCTCGATGCGCAGGGCCGGGAACTTGTTCGAGACCACCCGGACCAGCCAGTTCCCCGGGCGGGCCGGGTCCATGAAGGCCCGGATCTGGGGCGGCGTGGCCTCCTCGTGCCCCTGGCAGAAGGGGCAGGCCTCCCGGCCCGTCCAGGTTCCCTTCTCTAGGCGGAAATCCTGGGGGCGGCTGGCCCGCTCGGTAGCGATGATGACCCAGCGCTTCTGCACGGGGTCGTGGCGAAGCTCGGACATGCGATCCTCCCCAAACGGCTCCGGGGCCCGCGTCAGGCACTCCAGCTCGAGAGGGCCAGGCGCACCGGGTCCACCTGGAGGACCAGGGTGCCTTCCCAGGGGAACCGCTCCTCGGGCAGTTCCCCCTGTCCCATCTCCACGAAGAATTCCAGCGTCCGGGGTCCCGGCCGGTCCTCCTGGAAGAACGACAGCGGAATGGCCGCCTCCATCGTCTCCTCGCTGGCGGCCCAGACCCCCTCCGGCGTCTCCCCCCGGGGGTCCTGGAGAGACCACCGGCACCGGTCCTCCTGGCGGGTCACCTCGAGGGTGGCCTGGACGGGCCGCCGGAAACGCACCCGGACCCACTGCCCCGGTTCCAGCAGGCGGCTGCCCCGGAACCCCTCCACCCGCAGGTAGAGGTTCCCGGCGTCGTACCCGAAGCGGACCGCCGAGATCCGGGGGTCCAGGCGGTGGATCGACCCGTGCTGGAAGGAGGCGGACCCCGATCCGACCCACTTGAAGTACCCCCCCTTCCGGCCGTCGATCTCCGGCCGGATCAGGGCCGTGGGGGGCTGGATCGGCAGTACCGGCTGCTCGGGTCCCACGGGGCGGTCCAGGGCCTCGGGCGCCGGCAGTCCCAGTTCCCGGTAGAGGGTCCGGAGGTTCTCCCGGAACAGGAAGTCGAACTCGGGCTCGTGGATCGACGAGTGCCCCTCGCCGAACCACCAGAACCAGTCGGAGGCCTCGGCCCGCATCAGCGTCCGCTTCACCCGGCCATCCTTCTCCGGCGGCAGCGGTCCCACCTGCCGCACCACCTCCAGGGCCTCGGCCAGGTAGCACCAGGCCCGGTTCTTCACCGGGTCCCCGATCCAGGTGTTCAGCGTGCCGTCGATCCAGGACCCCGTCGCCAGCTGTTCCAGGGGCTTGCCGGGACCGTGGCGCTCCAGGTACTCCGAAAAGGTGACCGGCTCGGCGAACCCGCTGTCGCAGATGGCCCGGTAGAGGTCCTCGAGGAACGGGAAGCCGCCGCAGGGGTAGTGCTCCCAGGCATTCTCCCCGTCCAGGGCGATCACCACGATGGCCCGGGGGTCCTTCCAGGCGTCGGCTCTCTGGCGCAGTTCCTGGAGGAAGTGCCGGACGGCCTGGTCCCGGGGCCACCGGCTGTACACGAAGCCGATCTGGTCCGACAGGAAGTGGTCCCGGAAGAAGATGCTGGTCCCGGACCAGGAATGGGGCCTCAACCTCTCCGAGGCCGTCCAGGACCCCCCCAGGGACCGGCGGAGGATCTCCTCGTCGGTGCAGATCCAGGCAAGCCCCCGGGAGGCGATCAGGTCCGCCGCCTGCTGGGAGACGGCCCCCTCGGCGGGCCAGAGGCCCCGGGGCGCCTGTCCGAAGACCTCGGTGAAGTACCGGAGGCCCTCGTCCAGCTGCCGGGCCGCCTCCTCGGGGGCCTGGAACCGCGCCGAGGGGAGTTCGGTCTCGGGCCGGGCCTCGAGGGCCGCCTGGGTGGAGAACAGCAGGGGGAGGATCGGGTGGTGGAAGGGGGTGGTGGAGAGTTCCACCCGGCCCGCGTCCCGGAGTTCCTTCCAGGTGGGCACGATGCGCCGGACCTGCTCCTGACCCACCGACACCAGCGTCTCCAGGTCCTCCCGGCGGAAGCCCCGCTGCCTGCGGGCGATGGCCGCCACCCGGGGGTCCTCCTGGAGGGTCGGGCCGCACCAGGACAGCAGGAAGAGGACCTCCAGGTCCACCATCTCCCGGGCGCCGAACCGGTGGATCACCGGGCCCAGCGTCGGGGCCCCGTTCCGCAGTTCATGGAGTTCCCGGTACCTGGGGAAGCGCTGGAACCAGACCTCCTGGTTCACGGCGAAGCAGGTGCGGATCAGGAACTGGCGATCGGCGGCGCTCAGGACGTCCGGATCCCGGAGCATCAGGCGCAGGGTGCGATCGGGAATGGGGTCCTCGGAGAGATAGCGTTGCAGGGACTCCAGCAGCGACGGGGTGAAGTTCACCACCGTCCGCATCTCCGGGACCCGCCGCTGGACCTCCCCCATCTCCACGTAGTCCTTCACCCCGTGGAGCCAGGTCCAGGGGAGCATCTGCAGTCCCGACCGGGGGTCCTCGTAGGAGGGCTGGTGCATGTGCCAGAGAAAGACGACCTGGAGGCGCCGCTTCATGGAGGGGAAGCATAGCATTTCCGGCCGAGGATGCGACCTGCCGGGACGGAAGTGCGGCCGGATGGGCTACAATCGACCGCCGCGGACCCAGGGAAGATTCCCGGAGGTGGAACGTGAACCAGCAGGATGGAACGTGCGTGCCGGTGCCCGCGGGGCTCACCGGGGTGGTCGATGCCCTCTGCGCGGCCCATGACGGCCTGACCCGCCTGGGCGTCCGGGGCGATGGGCGCCTCCCCTCCCGGGAGGCCCTGACCCGGGTGGTCGAGGACCTCAGGGCGGTGCTCTTCCCGGGCTACGTCGGGAGTCCGGACCTGACGCGGGAGGGGATGCGGTTCCAGGTCGGTGCGACGCTGGACCGGGCCCTCCGGGAGCTGCAGGAGCAGATCCGACGGGGACTCTGCTTCGCCGAGTGCCCCCCTTCCCGGGACTGTGCGGCCTGCGACCGACGGGCCGAGGAGATCACCCAGGCCTTCCTGGGGCGGCTTCCCGAGGTCCGGCGGCTGCTGGCCACGGACGTCCAGGCCGCCTACGAGGGGGACCCGGCGGCCACCAGCCCCGACGAGGCCATCTTCTGCTACCCGGGAATCCTGGCCGTGACCTGCCAGCGCCTGGCCCACGAGCTCTACCGGCTGAAGGTGCCCCTGATCCCCCGCATCATCACCGAGCAGGCCCATTCCTGGACCGGCATCGACATCCACCCCGGGGCCTCCATCGGCGCGCGGTTCTTCATCGACCACGGCACGGGGGTCGTGATCGGTGAGACCGCGGTCCTGGGCAACAACGTCCGACTCTACCAGGGGGTCACCCTCGGGGCCCGTTCCTTCCCCCTGGACGACCAAGGACATCCCATCAAGGGCATCCCGCGGCACCCCGTCCTGGAGGACGACGTGATCGTCTATGCCGGGGCCACGATCCTGGGCCGGATCACGGTGGGTCGCGGATCGGTGATCGGGGGCAACGTGTGGGTCACCCGGGACGTGCCGCCTGGGAGCCGGATCTCCCAGGAGAACCGTTCCGGGGGCCATCCGGGCGACCTCTGAGGAGATGCGGGCCCGCGGATGCCACCGCGGGCCTTTCGGCGGTCCCGGCGAAAGGTGGAGGGCAGCGTGCGGTGCCGGTTGCGGCAGCGAGTGGCCGCGTGGCCGGGGGTGCGGTGGACCATCGCCCTGCTGCTGGCGGTGGCCGTCCTGGGGGCGATCGCGCTGCTGGCGGAGCCGGCGGGCCGCCGGGTGGCCACCCGGGAGGTCCGGTCACGGCTCGAACGCCTGTCGCTCCGCCTGGAGCGCCCCGTGGAGATCGGGTCGGTCGAGTTCGGCTTTCCCGATCGGCTGGTCCTCCGGAACCTCTCCCTCCGCCTCGATGACGAGGGCCGCGACTTCGTCCGGGTCTCCCGGGTCCGGGTCCGCTGGTCCCTGTGGGCCTGGATCCGGGGTGAGCGGCGGCCTGCCAGGGTGACCCTGGAGGGTCTCGAGGCCGGGGTGTCGCTGGTCGAAGGGCGCCCCGAGGCCTGGGTCCAGGCGGCCCGGCGGCTCCGGGGCTCTGCCGGTCCGGCGTCTTCCGTCCCGTCCCGGGACTTCGAGGACCTGGGGGTGGAGGTCCGGGACGGGGCCGTGGAGGTCCGGGACGGCGGTTCCGGCGAGGTCGCCTTCCGGCTGGCCCGGATCGAGGCGGAGGCCTCCCTGGACGGGAAGGAGTGGCGCCTGGAAGGCCGGGGGGTCCTCGAGGGGTCCGGCGATGCATCGTCCTCGTGGACCCTGGAGGCCCGGAGGGATGCCGACGGGGGCCTGCTGGCGGACCTTCGGACCGAGGGGGGCCTGGTGCTGCCCCGGGTCCCCGGGTGGACCCTGCCGGCAGGGGTGTCGGCGGGCCGGGTGCTGGCGGAGCGGCCGGCCGGCGGGGAGACCCTGCTCTGGACCGTCGAGGACCTGCGCCTGGACCATTTCCGGTGGGAGGAGGTGCTGCGGGACCGGATCGAGGCGGTGGATCACCTCCGGATCGGGGAGGCGAGAGGCGTGATCGCCCCGGGGCGGGCGGGTTCCGGGGACCGGTTCGCCCCCGTGCGGGCCCTGGTGATCCAGGGCCTCTCGGCGGAGGTCCGGGTCGGAGGGGCCTTCCCGGGCGTGTTCCGGCTGTCCGGGGGCCGCCTGGACCTGGACCGGGACGAGGAGGGGGCGATCACGCTGGCGATCCAGGGAGGGGTGACCTCTCCCGACGGGCGGGAATCCGGGGGCCACGTCACGCTGCGCCTGGGGCCCGACGGGCTTCCCCGGGAGGTCCGGGGGCGCCTGGCAGGCCCCGTGATCCCGTGGCTGCTGTCCCAGGCGGACCGCCACGTGCTGCCCTGGCCCGGCGGGACGGCGGACCTCCGGTGGTCGGCCGAGGGGGACGGGCGGCGATTCCGGTTCGAGGGGGACGTGTCCGGGACGGGCCTGTCCTACTTCTGGACCAAGATCTGCCTGGTGCCCCTGACGGACCTGGCCTTCTCGGCGGTCCTGTCGGGGGAACTGGACCTGGACCAGGATCGGGTCTCCCTGCGGCTGGATCCCTGGAACGTCGGCCCCGCCGTCTATGGACTGGAGGTGTGGCTCGAGCGGTTCCGCCACCCCCAGCCCAAGGTGGGCGTCCGGTTCACGGTCCCCCGCCAGCCCTGCCAGGCGGTCGCCTCGTCGATCCCCCCGGCCATGATTCCCCGCCTGGAGGGGATGCGCTTCACGGGATCGATGGATCTGGACCTGGAGGTGACCGTGGACCTGGCGGGGCTGTCCTTCGTGTCCGGCGGTCCCGTGGGAAGGACCGTCGTGAAGGGGGCGACCCTCCGCTTCGACGGGGACCTGGAGGGGTGCGAGGCCCGGACCCTGGGGCGCCAGGTCCGCCTGGAGAGCCTGGACGGGCCCCTGGTCTTCCGGATCCCCCCCGGGGAGAAGCCCCGGGAGGAGCCCCCCATCGACGTGGGGCCGGGCACCCCCTCCTACGTCCCCCTGGAGCGGATCCCCGAGGCGGTCTGGCAGGCGGCCCTGGCCACCGAGGACATGGGCTTCTTCAAGCACCAGGGGTTCAAACTGGGGCTGATCCGGCGGGCCATCGTGCTGAACCTGGACCGGGGATGGTACGTGTACGGCGGCAGCACGATCACCCAGCAGCTGGTGAAGAACCTCTTCCTGTCCCGGGAGAAGACCCTGGCCCGGAAACTGGAGGAGGCCATCATCGTGTGGCAACTGGAGCGGCGGCTGACCAAGGAGCGGATCCTGGAGCTCTACCTGAACGTGATCGAGTTCGGCCGGCGGATCTACGGCATCCGGGCGGCCTCCCAGGCCTACTTTCACAAGGAGCCGGAGGACCTGACCCCCCTGGAGGGGGCCTTCCTGATGGCGACGAAGCCGGCCCCGGTCTATGCCTGGAAGGTGTATCAGAAACGCCAGTTCAGCCGGTGGTGGGTCGATCGGCTCCGGGGCATCCTCCAGAGGCTCTGGCAGGAGATGCAGGTCCTCGACGAGAAGGCCTACCTGGAGGCGGCTCCCTACCTGCCGCTGTTCTGGTATCCCGAGGAGGGGATCTACGCGTACCCGGCGGTGGACCCGTCGCTGCTGGTCCCGCCGGGGATGCCCACCGAGTTGCCGGGGAAGGCCCCCGAGCCCCGGGACGATGCCCCGGCGGGCGGCGAAGCGATCCCCTCCCCCCCTTCCCCCTGAAGGGTCCCCTCCCTCGGGCGGATCCGGGCCAGCAGGGCCTGGAGGGCCGCCGGCGTGACGCCCTCCAGGCGGGCCGCCTCCCCCAGCGTGGCGGGGCGGTGCTGCCGGAGGCGGTCCCGGACCTCCAGGGACAGCGAGGGGATGCTGCCGAAGTCCAGATCCGCCGGCAGGGGCAGGGACTCGAACCGCCGGAAGCGTTCCACCTCCTGCCGTTCCCGTTCCAGGTAGGCCGCGTAGCGCACCTCGTGGACCAGGGCCCGGGCCTCGTCGGGCCGGAGGGCCGAAAGCGTCCCCGAGGGGTCCCGGGCCGCCAGGTCCTCGAAGGCGGTCGCCGGCCGCCGGATCCATTCCCGCATCGTCAGGCCCTCGGGGGGGCAGGGCTCCCCCGGGGGCAGGTCCGGGGCGCGCAGCCGCCGCCGGGCCAGGAGGTCCCGGGCCCGGGCGATGCGGTCCCGCCGCTGCTCCAGGTCCCGGATCGCCGGGGCGGGCAGCAGGCCCAGGCGGGCGGCGACGGGGGACAGGCGGTCCCAGGCATTGTCCTCCCGGAGGTGCAGCCGGAACTCCGCCCGGGACGTGAACATCCGGTAGGGCTCCGACACTCCGTGGCGGGTCAGGTCGTCCACCATCACCCCCAGGTAGGCCTCCGCCCGGGAGAAGGTCAGGGGCGGGAGGGACCGGGCGTGGAGGGCGGCGTTCGCGCCGGCCAGCAGGCCCAGCGCCGCGGCCTCCTCGTAGCCGGTGGTGCCCAGCACCTGGCCGGCCAGGAAGAGTCCCCGGACCTTGCGGCAGTGCAGGGAGGCATCGACCTCCCGGGGGTCCACGAAGTCGTACTCCACCGCGTAGCCCGCCTGGGTGATCCGGGCCTCCTCGAGGCCCGGGATGCTGCGGATCATCGCCTGCTGGACCTCCAGGGGGAGGCTCGTGGACAGGCCGTTGGGATAGACCTCGTCGCGGTCGGCCCCCTCGGGTTCCAGGAAGACGTGGTGCCGGTCGTGGTGGGCGAAGCGCACCACCTTGTCCTCGAAGGAGGGACAGTACCGCGGCCCCTTCCCCTGGATGCGGCCGCTGAACAGCGGCGCCCGGTGCAGGTTGTCGCGGACGACGGCATGGCAGGCGGGGCCGGTCCAGGTGATGTGGCAGGACCGCCGCGGCAGCGGGACCCCGGGGAGGGGCCACAGGCTGAAGGGGACCGTGGCCGGCTCGTCGGGCTGTTCCTCGGTCCGGGACCAGTCGATGCTGGAGGCCAGGATCCGGGGAGGGGTGCCGGTCTTCAGGCGCCCGGTCCGGAGCCCCAGGGCCCGCAGCGAATCCGTGAGGCCGATGGCCGGCGCCTCCCGGATCCGCCCCCCGGGGACCGACCGGTCGCCGAAGTGGAGGATCGCGTCCAGGAAGGTCCCGGTGGTCAGCACCACGCTCCGGGCCGGAAGGATGGTCCCGTCGGCCAGCACGGCCCCCTCGACGGCCGATCCCCGGAGGGCCAGCCCCCGGACCTCTCCGGCCATCACCCGGACCCCCTCGGCCGTCCGGACGAACTCCGCCACCGTGCGGTTGTAGTGCCGGCGGTCGCACTGCATGCGGGTGGCCTGGACGGCGGGTCCCTTCTGGGTGTTCAGGACCCGCCCGTGGATCCGGGCGGCGTCGGCGGCCCGTCCCATCAGCCCGCCCAGGGCATCCACCTCCCGGACCAGGTGGCCCTTCCCGATGCCCCCGATGGAGGGGTTGCAGGACATCCGGCCCAGGGCCGAGGGATCCTGGGTCACCAGCAGCACAGGGCAGCCCAGGCGGGCCGCGGCCAGCGCCGCCTCCACGCCCGCGTGTCCGCCTCCGACGACCAGCACCTCGGGGTCCATCGCCGGTCCCTCCCGGGGGAGCGGAGGATATCATGCGAAATGCCAGGAAGATCGCCGAATCCAGATTGCGTTGCCCCGGGAATGCCGGTAGGTTGCCTCTGCCTGTCGGGGAGGGGGCCATGCGACTGACCCGCGCCACGGAATACGCCTACCGGGCCTTGAGGTACCTGGGGACCTGCCGCGAGGAACGCTGGTACTCGATCCAGGAAATCGCCGTCGCCGAGGACATGCCGGTGCAGTTCCTGGCCAAGGTGATGCAGCACCTGACCCAGGCGGGACTGGTCCAGTCGGCCTGCGGCAAGACCGGCGGCTACCGCCTGGCCCGGCCGCCGGAGGAGATCCACATGGCGGACGTCTTCCTGGCCATGGAGGGTCCGCTGTCGGTGAACACCTGCCTGATGTACCCCACCGAGTGCCGCTTCCGGGAGCACTGCAAGGTGCACCACGTCTGGGAGGAGCTCCAGCAGGCCATCCTGGGGGTCCTGGGCCGCCACACCCTGGCCGAGGTCCTCCCCGACCAGCCGTACCAGGTCCTCTCCCGCCGGGGGAAGGGCCGGGGCCGGACGGGGGTCCGGGCCGCCGCGAGGCGCTGACCCCCGCCCGCTCCAGGGCCGGACATCCGGGTCTTCCTGTCGGTTCCGGGCAGCCCGTCCGCTCGCCGCGCGGTTCGAACGGATCAGCGGGGGTTGTAGTTGGGGGGCTCCTCGGTGATCTGCACGCCGTGGACGTGGCTTTCCCGGAGCCCCGAGTCCGTGACCCGGACGAAGACCGCCTTCCGGTGCAGTTCCTCGATGGTCCGGGTGCCGCAGTAGCCCATCCCGGACCGCAGGCCCCCCATCAGCTGGTACACGACCCGGGCCAGGGGTCCCTTGAAGGGGACCCGTCCCTCGATCCCCTCGGGGACCAGTTTCTCGGGCTCGTAGTCGTCCTGGAAGTAGCGGTCCCGGGACCCCATGCGCATCGCCGCCAGGCTGCCCATGCCCCGGTAGACCTTGTAGGCCCGCCCCTGGAAATAGACCACCTCCCCCGGGGCCTCCTCGGTGCCCGCCAGCAGGTTGCCCACCATCACCGTGTGGGCGCCGGCGGCCAGGGCCTTCACCAGGTCTCCCGAGTACTTGACGCCCCCGTCGGCGATGACCGGGATGCCGTGGCGGGCCGCCTCCTCGGCGCAGCGGGCGATGGCGGTGACCTGGGGCATCCCGACGCCCGACACGACCCGGGTGGTGCAGATGGACCCGGGCCCGATCCCGACCTTCACGGCATCGGCTCCCGCCTCGGCGAGGGCCCGGACCGCCTCGGGGGTCGCCACGTTGCCCGCCGCGATGTCCACCTGGGGCCAGGCCGCCCGCATCCGCTCGACGGCCTGGAGGACTCCCCGGCTGTGGCCGTGGGCCGTGTCCACCACCAGGAGGTCCACGCCGGCCGCCACCAGGGCCTCGGCCCGCCGGAAGCCCGCGTCCCCGACCCCGACCGCCGCCGCGGCCAGCAGGCGGCCCCGGGCATCCTTGGCCGCGTTGGGGAAGTTCAGCCCCTTCTCGATGTCCTTCAGCGTGATCAGGGCCTGGAGGCGGCCGCCGGAATCCACCAGGGGGAGTTTCTCGATCCGGTGGGCGTGGAGGATCTCGATGGCCTGCTCCCAGGGGGTTCCCACGGGGGCCGTGACGAGGTCCCGCGTCATCACCTCCGACACCGGCCGTTCCGGGTGCTTCTCGAACTGGAGGTCCCGGTTCGTGACGATGCCCACCAGGACGCCCTGGTCCAGGACCGGCAGCCCCGAGATCCGGTGCCGCCGCATCAGGTCCAGGGCCTGGGAGATCGGGGAGTGGGCCTCGACGGTGACGGGGTTCTCGATCACCCGGTTCTCGGACTTCTTGACCCGCTCGACCTCCCGGGCCTGGTCCTGGATCGACAGGTTCTTGTGGATCACCCCAAGGCCCCCCTGGCGGGCCATCGCGATGGCGGTCTCGGACTGGGTCACGGTGTCCATCGCCGCGGCCAGCAGCGGGATCGGGAGGGTCAGGCGCCGGGAGACCCGGCTTTCCAGGGAGACATCCTTGGGGAGCACCTCGCTGTAGGCGGGGATCAACAGCACGTCGTCGAAGGTGAGGGCCGGTTCGGGACTCAGCAGGCGCATGGCATTCCTCCGGAGGGCTCCCGGAGGTCCGCGGGACACCCGACCCCCGGGAGGCCTCTTGTAATAGAATCCCTTGCGCCTGTCAAAGGAGCGTTCCTCCCCGGGGACCGGGGCCGGGACGCGGGGACCGGGGCCCGGCGGGCGGGAGGAACGGCATGTCGGGGAGGGCCGGAGGGGGCGGGATGGACCGGATGGACGACCTCTTCGGGCCCGCGCCGGACCCGGTCCGGAGGCCAGCCGGGACGGGGATGCCCGATGACGACCGGCCGGCGCCGCTGGCCGAGCGGGTCCGGCCCCGGGCCCTGGACGAGGTGGTGGGCCAGGAGGAGGTGCTGGGGCCGGGGGGCTTCCTCCGGGAGGCCATCGAGGCCGATTCCCTGCCGTCGATGATCCTCTGGGGCCCCCCGGGATGCGGAAAGACCACGCTGGCCCGGGTGATCGCCCGGCGCACGCAGTTCCGGTTCGTGCCCTTCTCGGCGGTCCTGTCGGGGGTCAAGGAGGTCCGGGAGGTGGTGGCCGAGGCCCGGGCCCTCCGGGCCCGGGAGGGCCGGGGCACGCTGCTCTTCGTGGACGAGATCCACCGGTTCAACAAGGCCCAGCAGGACGCCTTCCTGCCCCACGTCGAGGACGGGACCCTGACCCTGGTCGGGGCCACGACCGAGAATCCCTGGTTCGAGGTCACCGCGCCCCTGCTGTCCCGTTGCCGGGTGGTGCGGCTGCTGCCGCTGTCCCTGGAGGCCCTGGAGACCCTGGTCCGCCGGGCGATCGCCGACGCCGAGCGGGGGCTCGGGGACTGCGGGGTCCGGGTGCCCGACGAGGCGATCCGGTCCCTCTGCCGGGCCGCCGACGGCGACGGCCGGCGGGTGCTGAACCTGCTGGAGGCGGCGGTGGGCCATGCCCGGCGGATGGGCCGGCCGGCCGTCGATGCCGAGGTGCTGGCGGCGGCGGCCACGCCCGCCGGGGTCCGCCACGACCGGGCCTACGAGGAGCACTACAACGTCATCTCGGCCTTCATCAAGTCCCTCCGGGGATCGGACCCCGACGCGGCACTCTACTACTTCGCCCGGATGCTGGAGGGCGGGGAGGACCCGGCCTTCATCTGCCGGCGGATGATGATCTTCGCCGCCGAGGACGTGGGCAACGCGGACCCGAGGGCCCTCCAGGTGGCCGTGGCCGCCCACGAGGCCTTCCGGGCCATCGGGCTCCCCGAGGCGGCCATCCCGATGGCCCAGGCGGTCACCTACCTGGCGACGGCTCCCAAGTCCAACGCGTCCTATCGAGGGCTCCGGGAGGCCCAGCAGGCCGTGCGCCGGACCGGCACGCTGGAGGTTCCCCTGTCGCTGCGCAACGCCCCGGTGGAGGGGATGAAGGACCAGGGCTACGGGGAGGGGTACGTCTATCCCCACGACGTCCCCGGGGCCTTCGTCCCCGAGGCCGTCCATCTTCCCTCGGCGCTGGAGGGGACCCGGTTCTACGAGCCCTCGGGCGCCGGCTACGAAAAGACGATTTCGGAACGGCTCCATGCCTGGCGGGAGGCCCGCCGGGGCGCCCGGGACCGGACTCCCCCGAAGGGCTGATGGAACGGCCCGTCCCCCGGGCCCGATTCCCGGCCGGGCCGCACCCCGGGGGGAGTCGATGGGACATCGGGGCTGGCTGTTGGCGGGCGTTCTGGGATGCCTGGTCCCGGAGGTGGAGGCCGGGCCTTTGCCCGGTCCCCCCGGGTGCCTGCGCTGCGGGCAGGCAGTCGCGGACGTCCTGGACTGCATCCGGGCGGCGGGCGGCGCCGAGGGGGTCCGGGAGGATCGGCCGCTGGAGGGGCCGGGGTCCCGGCCGGTGCCGGGCACGCGGCTGTCCTGGCGGTCCGGGGGCCCGGGGGGGACCCGGGGGGACTGCCTGTTCCTCCGGGGGCGCCTCTTCTGGGCCCAGGGGACGGGGCGCCGTCCGGTGAGGGTGCCGGCCGATCCGGGAGGCCTGGCCTGGGCGACCCGGCGGGGCCGGGCGACCGACTGGACCCTGGCGTGCCACTCCGTGGCGGTGGATGCGGGCCTGATGACGCCCTCCGAGGCCCTCCGGGCCCGGCAGGACATCCGGTCGGAGGGGGGCGTTTCCCGGGACCAGGGACTGGGCGGGGGGGCACCGTCGGGGCGGGCCCGGGGCCCATCGACCCCGGCGGTGCCTGTGATAGGCTCTTCCCATGGACCAGCCCGCACTCCTCCAGGCATTCCTGATCTCGGCCCTGGCCGTGACCTCGGTGGTGCTGCTGAACCGCCTCCGCTTCCCCGCGGTGACGGGCCTGCTGCTGGCCGGCACCCTGATGGGGCCCCACGGCCTGGGGCTGCTCCGGGACCTGGAAACCCTGAAGGTGCTGTCCGACGCCGGCGTGGTGATGCTGCTCTTCACCATCGGCCTGGAGGTGGACCCGAGCCGCCTGAAGGCGCTGGTCCGGCCGCTGCTGGTCGGCGGCGGCGTCCAGTGGGCCCTGGTGACCCTCTTCGTGATCCTCGGAGGACCGTGGCTGGGGCTGACCCTGGCCCAGGGCCTGGTGCTGGGAGGGGCCCTGGCCCTGTCCAGTTCGGCGGTGGTGCTGCCCGTGCTGTCCCGCCAGGGCAGCCTGGAGACCCCCTCGGGGCGGCAGACCCTGGGGATCCTGCTCTTCCAGGACCTGCTCTTCATCCCCCTGATGCTGCTGGTGTCGGTGCTGGGGGGCAGCGGGGGCACCCTCTCCGGGTCCTCGGGCCTATGGCTGCTGGCGGGGTCGGCGGTGTCGATCGCCGGGGGCATCTTCCTGTCCCGGGTCCTGCTGCCCTTCCTGCTGGAACGGGTCGATGCGACCCGGAGCCGGGACGTCTTCCTGCTGGCCGTGCTGGCCATCTGCCTGGGCATGACCTGGCTGACCTCCTCCTTCGGCCTGTCCCCGGCCCTGGGGGCCTTCCTGGCGGGGGTCGTGCTGGCGGGGACCGACTACGCCCACCGGGCCCTCGGCGACGTGCTGCCCCTCCGGGGGCTCGTGACCAGCCTCTTCTTCGTGTCCCTGGGGACCCTGTTCGATCCCGCCCAGATCGTCCGGGAGCCCTGGTGGGTGCTGGGATTCCTGGCCTTCCTGGTCCCCGGGAAGGCCCTCCTGGCCTTCCCGGCGGCGCTGCTGGCCGGGGGCGGACCCCGGGTGGCGTTCCTGACATCGCTGCGGCTGGCCCAGTTCAGCGAACTGGGGTTCGTGCTGGTCGGAGCCGAGATCTCGGCGGGCCTGCTGCCGGGGGGCTCGGGCCAGGCGCTGCTGGCGGCGGGGTCCATGAGCCTGTTCCTGGCCCCCCTGATCCTGGACCGGGCCGAGGACCTGGCGACGAGCCGGTGGGTCCGGTCCCTGATCCGCCGCCTTCCCCACCGGGGGCCGCCGGAACCGGAATCGCCGGCCGAGGGGCCGCGGGACCACGTCCTGATCATCGGCTACGGGGCGTCGGGGCGGTTCCTGGCCCGGGCCCTGTCCCGGGAGGCGATCCCCTTCCGGGTGCTGGAACTGAACGCGAGGACCGTCCGCCTGGCCCGGAAGGCCCGGGAACCGGTGATCTACGCCGACGCCACCCGCCCCGCGGCCCTGAAGGCCGCCGGGGTCGAGAGGGCCCGGGCGGTGGTGATCCTGATCAACGACTACCAGGCCGTGCGCCGGATCGTCCCCCTGGTCCGCAGCCTGGCCCCCGGGGTGCTGGTGCTGGCCCGGACCCGCTACCTGGCCGACCGGTCCGGCCTGGAGGCCCTGGGGGCCCACCGGGTCGTCACCGAGGAACTGGAGGGGGGGCTGGCGATGCTCGGGGAGGTGCTCCAGGCCCTGGGGCTTCCCGAGCCGGAGGTCCTGTCCCACCGGGACCACTGCCGCCGGGCCGCCCTGGACGACTCCCGCCGGGGGGGCTAGGGCGGCGCCGAAGCGCGGACCTGCCGGACCCCCCGCCCGGGGCCGGCCTCGGGCCGCGTGCTATCATCGGGGCCGTCCGGGAACGGGAGGGGTTCGGCGATGACGGCGGGCACGTTGCGTCGGGTCGCATGCTATCATTGGGGCCGTCCGGGAACGGGAGGGGTTCGGCGATGACGGCGGGCTCGTTGCGTCGGGTCATGGCATCCATGGGGTCGGTGTCGCTGGTCGTGCTGGTGGCGGGCGGGGTGCGCCGGGCGGCGGCGGAGGGGGACTGTCCCGGGACGAAGGTCCGCTACGAGGGGAAGTGCCTGTACCCCGACGAGGCGGAGGCAGCAAGGAGGCGGAGCGAGGGCGCGCGGCTCCCTAGGGCTCGGAATCCGATGGGCTTGGAGGTGAGGGATACTGTTTGTTCAGGGAGGCAATCGTTTTCCTGGAATGAGGATTTCTCCACGGGTTTAGGGAATTGGTGGCTTTTCGGAAGCCCGAAACCGATTATTGAGACGTCGATGGGAAATCCGGCGCCTTCTTTCAACAACAACGGTGACCCTAATTACAATAGCGGCGCTCTTTCGAGAATTCAGTTCGATTTTCGCAATGGCGCGACAATTTCTGCGGATTTCCTGGTTCAAAGCAATCCGGTTGGATGCTGGACTGGTGCGGCGACAGGGATTGCTACAGGAGAGCCCGCAGATTATGGCAACACAACTGACGCGTGGATGATCTCGGGAATTGGGTTTGATTATATTGGGGATGCCTGCTGGGGTGATCCGCCAGCACAACGACGACATGGAGTAATTTATTGCTGGATTATTGGAAAAGATGGAACGAGGGAGGAGTATTATCGCGGCTACAAGGATGCTTTCCTTGACGCATGGCATCGAGTTTCCGTTGAGGTGAGCGCTGGAGGTGTGGGTACATGTTACCTCGATGGTACGAGATTGGCTTCAAGTTCGGGGGTGATTGACGTTTCGTCTCTGAATACGAAGCGCATCTACCTTGGGTTACGTTCAGGAACATATGGTAAGGCGCTTATCGACAACCTTGTGGTCCAGGGATGCTTGGGTAGCGATTTTCATCGGTAGAAACTGAGCTGTAGAAGTCGGGTCACAGAGTTGAGCGATGAAATCCACCGCTACCGGTCACGTCCGTCAAGACTGACTTCTACAGTTCATTTCGCAAACATGCACGATTCCGGGCAGTTGGGATGGCATACTAGGGCGTTGGCACCACGAACTGGGCTGGGTCGATGGGCCTGACGGGGGGAGGCGGGGCGACGCCGGCGGCCTGGAGGACCTTTCCGGCGACCCCCTGGAGGGGTGTGCGGAGCCTGTAGTACTTGTCGCCGTCGCGGACGGTGACCTCGGCAAGCGCCTGGAGGTCGCGGCGGACGTCGGCCCACT
>JAGOKF010000045.1 GCA_017994695.1 Myxococcota bacterium
CCAGAGCCCGACGTGGCTTTACCACTCCACAGTCCGCGGGTGGTCCCTAATTGGTGGCAATCACCTGGTCCCTAATTGCTGGCAAACCAGGCCTCCAGGTGGTCCCTATATCGTGGCAAACGACATCTTCGCGGGCAGTGGCGGATCCACCTCTGTTCGAGTACGGCACGAACCTCCTCGAGTTGACCCCGAGCCTCGTGGGTCCCGGTACGGCCGAGGCCTGGCTCGCGCCCGGGCTCGTGCATTCGCAGCGCGTTCGGCTCAGGGACGACCGCCTCTGGCACAACGAGGTGGAGGCGCGCGTCGAGCGCGTCGTGCACCGGATCGATGGGGGCGGCGGCCGGACGAGGTTCGAATGGGTGCTGCTACCGAAGCGCTGATTGACGCACTGCGCCGGCTCGTCCGAGGGCTCCAGTCCCCTATCCAGCTGCCTGTCCGTGGCCGGGTGGTCAAGGTCCATGAACGAGGAGGGCGCTCGACGCTCCATGAGCCCCGCTACAGCGTCGATGTCGAGGTCCTGGACGAGGACGGCCAGCCCGACTCGGCATGGCCCGTGATCCCCGACTGCGAGTTGCCCACGCTCTGGGCCGGCAAGGCCCGCGGCCTGGTGGCCGTCCCGGACGTCGGGGCCCACGTGCGGGTTGGATTTTACCGGGGCGACCGCAACCAGCCCTACGTCGAGGGAGTCCTCGCGACGGGCTTCCAGGTCCCCGACCATCCTCGGGGCCGCTGGCTGCTGTATTCCGACGAGGCGGTCCTGGAACTGACCCCCGCGGGCGACCTGGTGCTGCGGGCCGTAACGATCCGGTGCGAAGGGAAGGTCGTGGCCGATAGCCTCTATGTGGGCGACAACCAGGTCCCGGGTTCGGACCGTACCGGTGCCATCGTGATCACGCCGCAAAGCGCGGTGACCATTCAGGTCCGGAACGGCATGATCGTGGGGTGGACGTGATGGACCTCTACGGGACCGACATCGCGATCCACGCTGGCGACTTGGTTCCCTTGCCGGCCGGCGACCTCGAACGGGTCCAGGGGGTCTCCTGCCTGGCGCAGGACCTCGCACATCGACTCGACACGCCCCGGGGAGGCCTGTGGCTTCACCCAGGCTACGGTCTCGACATCCAGCGGTTCGTCCACCTGGACGCCTCACCGGCTCACGTGCTGGATTTCGAGTTGAGCGTGGCCGAGGAGGTCGAACAGGACCCCCGGGTGGAACCCGGCACGGCGAAATGCCAGGTGCTGGGCTGGGACCGGGAGCGCATCCGATTCCGCCTGACCTGCAAGCCCATCGCCGAGCCCAATCCCATGAACCTGGTGCTGGAGGTCGGCGGTGGGTGATTGGCGTGACCTCCTTGGCACCAAGGATCTGGCTTCGCTCCTGGCCGAAGCGGTCCAGCGGCTCCGGGAGACAGAATCCCCCGTCACGAACCTCAACCCCGGCGGCGTCTTCCGGACGTTCCTGGAGATCGTGTCCCAAGGCCTCGCGGACCTTCATGGGCTCCTGGAAGGGGTCGTGGCCCAGGGCTACGTGCGGACGGCCACGGGACGATGGCTCGACCTGAAGGCAGCGGAACTCGGGCTGCAACGCCAGGCGGCGAGGCGCCTCGAGGGCCGCATTCGTTTCTGGCGAGAGGAGCCTGGAACAGAAGTGCGGATCCCGGCCGGCACGATCCTGGCCACCCAGGCATCTCCTGGCGGCGACCGATTGAGGTACCAGACCATCGCAGAGGCCGTGTTGCCGTCCGAGGCCCTCTCGGTGCTGGTCCCTGTCGCGGCGGAAACGCCCGGTGCCCGGTACAACGTGCCGATGGGGCAGGTCACCGAAATCCTCACTCCCATCCCGGGTATCGATGGCATTTCCCAGGCCCCCGATTGGATCACGCTCCCCGGCGCCGACGTGGAACCGGACGAACGCCTGAGGCAGCGCTGCCTCCTGCGTTGGTCCGAACTCGGGGGCGCCACGCGAGATGCCTACATCGCGTGGGCCATGGCGGTCCCCGGCGTGGCCGACGTCCAGGTCCTGGACCGCTTCCCGCGGGGGCCCGGAACCGTCGATGTCGTGATCCTGGGGCCTTCAGGACTGCCAGGAAACGATCTGGTCGCCACCGTCCAGGCCCATGTCGATGCCCGCCGACCCATCTGCGCAGACGTGCTGGTTCGGGGCCCCAGGCCCGTGCAGCGACCGGTGCGGGTCGCAGCCTTCCTGCCTGCCATCGGTGGCCAGGAGGCGGCTGTCCAGGCCGAAATCGAGCGCCGCCTGGGCAGGATGTTCGCCAGCCAAGGGGCCGACGCGCTGCGGATCGGCCATTGGCCCTTCCGCTCGCGGATCGCCGCCGCGGCGCTGTCCGTCTCTCCGGTCGTCGACGCCCTGGTAGCCGAGCCGGTCCAGGACCTGGTCCTGGCCCCAGACGAATGGTTCGTGCCGACGGAGATCACCGTCAGCGTGGCGAGGCTGCCATGAGCCGCTGGGGAGACTACTTCTGGAGCCTCCTGCCGAAGCCGCTTCGGCGGAAGGAAGCCTCGGTTTCCGAAATCCGCCGCGTCCTCGAGGCGATCGGGACCCTCTATGAGGACGCCCGACAGGCCGTCTTCCGCCTCCGGCGAGCGTGGATCGTTGCGCTGGCTCCGGAAGAGGTGCTGGAGATCCTGGGGAACGAACGCGGCATCCCGCGTCTGCCCGGGGAATCCCTGGTGAGTTTCCGCCCCCGTGTCCTGGCCGCATGGGAAACCCACCGCAAAGGCGGCACCGTGCCCGGCCTGGCCGAGGCCATGGCGCTGCTGGGCCTGGCCGCCGAGGTGCGAGAACCCCGCACCGCCGCGCGGTACGATGCCACGCATGCCCATGATGGCCGCATCCGATATGGCGAGGTGGTCTGGGCGCTATTCGACGTCGCCTTCGACCCCGGGACCGTTCTCTCCGGACCAACATTGGAACGGATCCTGGCCACCATCGACCGCTGGAAGCCCGCCCATACGATGCTCCGGCACCTGGTGTTGCAACCTGCCCCGTGGTCGGAGCCGGTTGCGCCCCAAGATGCCTTCGGATGGTCCTACGGCGTGGAGGCCACCGCCTGGCACCCCTACTCGTGGCCGGTGCCGATGTACGACGGCCAGCACCAGCACGATGGGCAGGTGACTCACCACGGAGAGGCTGATTCCCTGAGCGTCGAGGTGATTCAATGACCGTGCAACGGGGCTTCCAGACGTCTTTCGGCGGGTTTCGTGGGCAACTGGAGTTGTGGGTCGCCGACTCCTCAGGCCTGGTCCTCGAACACTGGCTGCGGCCCAACCTGGTCGTGAACGCCGGACGGGCATTCCTGGCTGGGGAGATCGCCACCCGCATCAATCGGTTCGGCATCGGAACCAACGGCGCGGCCGCGGAACCTGGGGACGTGGCCCCCCTCGAGGAGCAGGTCCTCGGTGAATTCACGGCGGTGGAGTTCCCCGACCCGCGAAGCGTGCTCTTCCGATTCGAGGTCGGAACCGCCGTCTTCAACGGCCAGACGATCCGGGAGTTCGGGCTCCTGGCCGTCGAGGACGAGAAGCAGATCCTGTTCGCCCGCAAGGGCGGCTTCGAGATCCCCAAGACCAACCAGGTCCAGGTGCTGGGCGCCTGGACCATCACCTTCTGAGGAGGCGGCGATGGCTGGCCTTTCCGAACAGGCGACCTGGTCGCCGGAGATCTACCAGTTGGAGACGACCGACCCCGTGCTGGGTGGCCCCGAGGGGCCATCGAACCTGCCCCATCGGCACTTGGCGAACCGCACCGCGTGGCTGCGCTCCAGGCTCGAGGCTTCCTGCCTGGAGCTGAGCACACCGCAGGGTAGCCAGATGGTGGCGATCCCTCCGTTCCGGGTTCCGGCCGGTGCCATCGCGCCCGGCGTGCCGAGCCAGGACCTGCTGCTGGGCGGGTTCGCACTGGACAAGTTCCCGAACTGCATCGACGAGAACGTCGCCAAGTCCCTCCCGTTCCGGTTGCCCGCAGTGGTCCAGGATGTCGCCACGGCCCTGGACGCCATCGCCCTGCGCGGCGACCACGAGCACTTGATGACCCTCCGGGAATGGGGCCACCTGGTGTGGCTGGTCCGCCTCCTCGGGCATGATCTGCACGGAAACTGCGCCGGGGGAAAGGATCCCCGCGATCCCGACGTCTGGGAATCCTATCCGGTGATGGTCGGCGACATCGGCCTGACCGGAACCGGGCCGGGATCCTGTTTCCACAACGGCCTCCGCTCCGGCGTTGCCGATCTCCTCGGTGGAAGGCCACACCTGGTCGATTGCCTGTACGAGTACGGCACCATCGTGGTGACGGACCCGGCTGCACTGGTCCAGTCCATCGACGAAGAGGACCAGGACTTCGTCGTGGAGGACCTCGCTCCCGCGCATCCCCTTCTGCCGCGGTTCCGCCGATGGCCGCAGCAAGACGGAGTGGTGGTGCTCCACACCGACCCCTCCATCGAGTACGTCCGGTATCAGGAGATGGTGCCTCTGGAGGGGCAACCCAACCGCGCCACCCTCGTCGGATGCACCAGGGGCGCCTACTGGTCCACGGCAAAGGCCTGGCCTGCGGCTACGGTCCTGCGAAACGAGCGCCGCCACTCCATCCTGCCAGGGAGCTGGACTGCTCTCGTCTCCGGCAATGGACTGAACCACACCAATTCCCCCGCGACTTTCTCCGTCGCCTGGTGGCTCTACCATCACGGACAGCATGCCATACCGTCCCCGGGCCAGGTCCTGGCCTGCGGAACGGAGGATCTGCTCTTGACGGACGTCCAGGGGGACAGCCTCACCGTGCAACGTGGCGCCAACGGGACGCCGGTGAGCGCTCACCCGTCCACCACGCCGATCGTCTGCTACCCCTCCCAGGGCACCCGCTACAGCCAAGGCCTCGTCGGCGGTTGGGCGACGGGCGAGATCCTGGGAGGTCTCGACCTCGAAGACCTCTATCTTCCGGCAGGCTGGCTCCCCGACCCCGGTTCCCCTCCTCCCGCCTCCTTCGATCACATCTCGATTTCCATGACCGGCTACGGTCTTCCCGTCATGCGGGGCCTCGTATCCCGGGCCTACCAGACCCCTGCATGGCTGGCCGGACTCAGAATCGGCACGATCCCCCCAGGAGGTGCCCTGTTTCGGGCTGGAGCCAGCCCGTTCTCCCCTCCGCTTCCCACCCCATGATGGGGTCGTCAGACCCCAGGTTCCCCATTCTATAGCGTTTCGCTATGTCTCATTTTAAAGTGCCCCAAAATCTCAAACGAAGTGCCCCGCCACAACGATCCGGCCCGCAACACCCTGATCGGCCGATCATGGTCCCCTGGCGCTCCATGCCCTGCGACGGCGCTCTTTCCTGTAATTTCCGATTGTTAGGATCGGCATGGTTCCTGCTTTGTCTTCGGCCCGGGGTTCCCGAGAAAGGGTCCCGGATCGGGATGGAATCCGGGTCGAGGAACCGGTAGAATGGAGTCGTTTCAGGAGGTCTGGCCATGAACATCGCATCGCGTTCGCTTTCCCGTTCCGGAGGAGTCGGCCTGCTGCTGCTGGGCCTGGCCACGATGGGCGCGAAGGACGGGTGCGGACCCATCGACCCCGATCCGTCGGACGGCGACCAGTGTCTGGCTCCCGCCGACTGCGAGGGACTGCCCCACGTGCTCTGTCTGGGGGCCTGGCAGTGCCTGGACGGCGCCTGCCAGTGGCAGTGCAGCCAGCCGGGCAGCGAGTGCACGGTGGATGCGGACTGCGCGGGCAAGCCGGCGCCGATTCGCTGTCCGGGGACCTGGTTCTGCCTCCAGGGCACCTGCCAGTACCAGTGCACGGAGGAGCCTCCGGCCAGCTGCCAGAAGGACAGCGACTGCCCTGAGGGAATGCACTGCGAGACGAAGGAGGTCTGCCCGCCCTGCGTCGAGACGGCGATCCCCTGCCTGGCCCCCTGCGAGGTCCAGGGAACCTGCGTGGAGGACCAGCAGCCCCCGCCCACCTGCGTGACCGGCGGCTGCTCCGGGGAACTCTGCGTCCCAGAGGGAAGCGACATCGCGTCGCCGTGCTGGTACCTGGACTGGTTCGCCTGCCTGAAGTACAGCCGCTGCGGCAACTTCGGCGCCAACGGGTCCTGCGGATGGGAGGCGACCCCGGAGTTCGAGCAGTGCCTCCGGAACCTCGCCTGCTCCGGCGACCAGGCCTGTCCCGAGGGGTACGCCTGCCTGGAAGGCCGGTGCGTGAAGCCCGAGGAACCGCTCGCGGGCTGCTACTCCGACGAGAACTGCCCCAAGGGCACGCACTGCTCGGTTCGGGACGGGGAATGCCTGACCGACCCCAACTGCCCGGTGTGCGACGTCTGCTACGGCCGCTGCGTCCCCGACCAGGAGCCCCTCTACTGCGACGACGACAACCAGTGCCCCCGGGGAATGACCTGCGTCCAGAAGACCGAGTGTCCCCCCTGCGTGTACGAGAATCCCCCGTGCCGGGCACCCTGCCGGGTCTATGCCGTCTGCGAATGGGCGCCGGAACCCGGCCAGTGCCGGACCGACGAGGACTGCAAGCCCGGGGAGCGGTGCTACTGGACCGGCCTCTGCCCGCCCTGCGACTGCGACCCGGCCGCCGGCCCCGACTGCCTGTGCGAGTGTCCCATGGCGGACCACGGAATCTGCGGCCCGGCCTGTGACCCCTCCTCGCCGGAGGTCTGCGGCAACGGCCTGGACGACGACTGCGACGGCCAGGTGGACGAGGATTGCAGGCCCCCGGTGACCTGCCTCCAGGACAGCGACTGCATGCCCTACGAGTTCTGTGACCTGGGCCAGCCCGTCTACGGGCCGGACGGCACCCTGGCCTGCTGCCCGCCCAACGCCCGCTGCACCTCCGACATCCCTCCCTGCGGATCCGGTGTCTGCCGCCTCCAGCCGGGCTACTGCTGGACCGACGGGGACTGTCTGCCCGGCCAGCGGTGCGAAGGGGCCATCGTCTGCCCGCCTGGAGCATACTGCTTCGTCGCGGACCAGCCAGGGAAGTGCGTGACCGATTCCTACATCCCCTGCACCGGCGACTCCTCCTGCCCGAAGGGATACGTCTGCGACACGACCCAGTGCCTGTCCTGCTGCCCGAACGCCTCGCCGGACATGGGCTGCATCGCGATGTGCTGCGGGCAGTGCGTGCCCGGGGGCGGATGCATCGATCAGGACGGCGACGGCTACTGCGTCGAAACGGATTGCAACGACGCCGATCCGGGGGTCTTCCCCGGCGCCCTGGAGGTCTGTGACGGCCTGGACAACGACTGCAACGGGATGGTGGACGAGGCCTGCGGCGGCTGCCAGTCGGACAAGGACTGCGGCCCGAACGAGGTCTGCGTCTTCCCGGACTACGCCGCGGACGGTTCGCTGTCCTGCTGCCCGCCCAACGCCTTCTGCATCCCCGAAATCCCTCCCTGCCCGCTGGTCGGGCAGTGCGTTCCCGTGGTCCCCGATCCCGCGAAGTGCCGGTCCGACGCCGACTGCGGCGAGGGCCTGCGGTGCATCATCGAACTGACCTACCCGATGACCTGCTGCCCACCGGGAGAGATCTGCATCATGATCTACCCGCCCTGCGAGGGGACCTGCCGCCTGCAGGTGGACCGCTGCTGGACCGACCGGGACTGCCAGGCGGGGCAGACCTGCGTGGGGGCCCGGATCTGCCCTCCGGGAGCCCTGTGTTTGCTGCCGGATGCCCCAGGGAAGTGCGAGGATCCGGTCCTTCCGGTCCGGTGCGACCCCTCGGGGTCCTGTCCCGACGGCATGGCCTGCACGACGGCCACCGTCTGCCCCCCCTGCGTGAACCAGACCCCTCCCTGCGAGATGCCCTGCCAGGAGGTGCCGGTCTGCAAGCGGGTCTGCCAGACCGATGCCGACTGCCGGGATTCGGAGTTCTGCAACGCCGTCCGCTGCGGCGGCACCCGGTGCCCCGGTCCCTGGTTCTGCGAACCGCGCTAGACCCACGACGTTCCGGGTTCTCCCCCGGTTCCCGGGCGGTTCCGTCGCCGTAGGTGCCCCATGCGCGTCGCCGCACGGCCCGTCTCCTGGTGCGCGCTGCCGGCGGGCCTTCCGACCTGCGTCTCCCCCTTCACCAGCAACGGCACCCTCTCCCGGTGACCTCCCCGGAAAATAGTCCGGGCGGGCCACTCGTCGATGCCGGCGGATTGCGCGTTGGAGGGCGCCATGAAGACTCGACGATGCTTCCTGCCGATCCTGTTCCTTTCCCTCTTCCCCGCCGGCTGCTTCATCGACCTGGACGACGACTACGGCGGATCGGGGTACTACGCCACCGGATGCGCCAGCGACTGGGACTGCCCCTCCGCGGACATGTACTGCGACCTGGACTCCGGCGCCTGCCGCTTCCACACCGGCTGCCGGTGGGACGCCGACTGCGCCAGCGGCTATCGCTGCGGCGGCGATGGCGCCTGCTACCGGGACCCCTGGGCGCCGGTCTGCCGGGCCGATGCCGACTGCCCCGACGGGACCTACTGCGGCACCGACGGCCTCTGCTGGGTCCCCCCGCAGTGCTATTCGGAACACGACTGCGACTCCGGGTTCTACTGCGCCGCCAACGGGCGGTGCCTGCCCACGGGCCTCTGCCGCCGGGACATCGACTGCCCCTTCGGCCAGTACTGCGCCGGTGGCCAGTGCGCGGTGTCCGGGGCCTGCCTGCGGGACGAAGACTGCCTCTCCGACGCCTACTGCGGCGCCGACGGAGGGTGCTGGACCGTCGCCCGGTGCCTGCAGTCGGCCGACTGCGGCCTCGGCTACCACTGCGCCGCCGACGGGCAGTGCCGGGAGGGCTGCCTGAGCGACGCCGACTGCCCCTACGGCACCTGGTGCCGGGCTGACGCCTTCTGCCACTGACCGGGACGCCCAACGGCCTTCCACCACTCCCTGCTCCAGACCTGTCGAACCGTTCAAGGGCCCTGGGACCTGCTGCCGCAGAAGGCTTGACCCCATCCAATCAAACGGCCTAGCATTCAGGTTTCCGGTCGGAGAGGAGGTCCCCGATGGGAACCGAAGAGGCACCGGTGGATCGGGAGTCGTCCCTGGCGCACCTGCAGGCGCTCCGGGAACAGCACCGCCACCTGGACGTCCAGATTGCGGAACTGGAACGGAAGCCCTGGCTGAGCCCCGAGGAGCAGGTGGACCTGGCGACGAAGAAGAAGAAGAAACTCTGGATGAAAGACCAGATCTACCAGCTGGCCTCCCGCCTGGGCGAGGAGGCCTGACCCGGCCGGTCCGCTCCAACAATCCAGTTTCATTGCCTTTTGACCGTCCTCCGCTCCCCCGCGCGGCAGAGCGCGGAACCAATTTTCAGGTCCCTCAAAAAACCTCTTGACAGACGAAGATCTTCTTGCCAGATTTGGACTTGCTCATGGTCATGAGTGGCAGCACGGCTTCCAGTCTGGAGGTTCGGGCTGTCGGTCGAGTGGCGGCCGCGCCACTCAAAGGTCTGGCAAGGAAGGGAGGAGGTACGGTCATGACGAAGGCTCAGCTGATCCAGGAGATCCAGAACGCGAAGGGCGTGGAGCTGACGAAGAAGCAGACGGAAGCGGTCCTGACGGCGGTGTTCGATGCGATGCGCGTCGCGATCAAGAAGGACAAGCGCTTCTCGTTCCCGGGCTTCGGGACCTTCACGGTCCGGACCCGCAAGGAGCGGAAGGGCCGCAACCCGCGGACCGGCGCGTCCATCAAGATCAAGGCCTCCAAGACGGTCGGCTTCAAGCCCGCCCCGAAGCTGAAGCACTCCCTGTAGTCCGCTTCGGCGACGCCCGCCGTTCCTTCCTGTCCCCCGGCTTCCGGTTCCCGCCGCACGGCGCGTTCCCCTCGTCCCGGACCGGATCCCTGCCTCCGGGCCCGGACCCTCCGGCCAGCGACGGTCCTCCCCCGTCTGACGAGAGGCTCTGCCGGCCGCCCGCCCTCCCCTCCGCCTGGCGCGGGCCTCGACGGCGGTCCGGGAGGTGATGACGCCTTGCAGCAAGGGTCCCTGGTGCAATAGGATGCCCCGGGAGGTTTCCGTGAAGCGGATCCTGGCCATCGTGGACCCTGTCGACCCGGCCGCGATCGCGGTGGTCGGGTGCGGCAAGAACACGGGCAAGACGACCACGCTGAACGCCCTGTTGGGGGGATGCTCCGACCGGGGGGAACGGGTCGGGATCCTGTCCATCGGCATCGACGGGGAGGAGTCGGACTTCTGGCTGGGGGTCCCCAAGCCCCGGATCTGGGCCCCTGAGGGGACGCTGCTGGCCACCGCCGAGGAGGCCCTGCAGGCTGGCACCGCCGGCACGCGGGTGCTGGATCGCACCGGGGGGCGCACCCTGCTGGGGGAACTGGTCGTCGGGGAGGTGACCCGGCCGGGAACCGTGCTGCTGGCCGGGGTCCGATCCCGCAGGGACCTGGCCGAGGCGGCGGCCCGGATGCGCCGCCACGGGGCCCGGCGCGTGTTCCTGGACGGGGCCTGGCAGCGGACGATGGCCGCCGACCCCCGGGTCGCGGACGCGGTGGTGCTGGCCACCGGGGCGGTCCTGGGACGCACCTGCGAGGAGGTGGCCCGCCGGACCCGGGACGTCCTGGACCGCCTGATGCTCCCGATCACCGACCGGGAGGACCTCCGGCGGGCGGCCCGGGAGGAGAGGCCGATCCCCGGACTCCCCGAGGCATCGCCCGAGAACGGATCGGTCCCTGGAATCGCCGTCACCGACGCCCTGACGGCGGACCGCATGGCCGTGCTGGCCGAAACCCTCCCGGGACCGGGGGAGGTGGTCGTCCGGGATCCCACGAGGGTCTTCCTATCCCCCGGGGACCTGGCCCGGTGGCAGCGGCGCGGCATCGCCGTCCGGGTCGCCGATCGGGCCCCGGTGATCGGGATCACCGTGAACCCCTTCAGCGTGCTGGGATGGACCCTCCCCGCCCCGGAACTCCTGGAAGCGGTCGCCCGGGTCGCCGCTCCCATCCCGGCCCTGGTGCTGGACCCGCCCGCCCCGAACGGAGATTGAGCGATGGAGAACCTGCTGGACCTGGACCCGACCGTCATCGAGGAGTGCCGCCGGATGGCGGCCGAGATCGCCCGGGAGGTCACCGGGTTCGCCGAGGCGCGGACCACCACCTCCATCGAGCGGGCCACGCTGCGATGGATGGGGGTGGAGGGGGCCGACCCCGAGGGCGTGCCGCTGGTGAACCGCATCGTCGAGGGGGCCCGGCAGGCCGGCGCCCTGGCCCGGGGGGTGGCCATTCCCTTCGCGGGGGCCCTGTTGCGCAGCGGCGCCTCGCCAAAGGAGACCGCCTCCCGGCTCGCCGACGGGACGCTGTCCCTGGAGGATCCCCCCGATTCGCTGCTTCCCCGGTGCCGGGACCTGGCCCGAAACCTGGCCGAACAGGGGGCGCGGCGCGTCAGGGAAACGGTGCGGCAGCGCGAGGAGATGATCCGGGAACTGGGCGAGGGACCCCATCCCCTGCTCTATGTCATCGTGGCCTCGGGAAACATCTACGAGGACACGCTCCAGGCGAAGGTCTGCGTGAAGGCCGGCGCCCAGGTGATCGCCGTGATCCGGAGCACGGCCCAGAGCCTGCTGGACTTCATCCCCGAGGGGGCGACCACCGAGGGATACGGGGGCACCTACGCCACCCAGATGAACTTCCGCATCATGCGACAGGCCCTGGACGAGGCCTCCCGGACCCACGGCCGCTACGTCCGGCTCTGCAACTACGCATCCGGCCTCTGCATGCCCGAGATGTCCGCCCTGGGGGCCCTGGAGCGCCTGGACGTGATGCTGAACGACGCCCTCTACGGGATCCTGTTCCGGGACATCAACATGCAGCGGACCCTGACGGACCAGGCCTTCAGCCGCCGCATCTCGGCCGCCGCCGGTATCATCATCAACACCGGCGAGGACAACTACCTGACCACGGCCGACGCGTACCACGCCGGGCACACCGTGCTGGCATCGGAGTTCATCAACGAGCAGATCGGCCTGCGGTGCGGTCTTCGCCCCGAACTGCTGGGACTCGGGCACGCGATGCAGATGAACCCCTGGCAGGAGGACATGCTGCTGTGGGAGATCGCCCAGGCCCGCCTGGTCCGGGAGGTCTTCCCCCAATCCCCCATCAAGTACATGCCCCCGACCCGCCACATGACCGGCGACATCTTCCGGGGCCACGTCCAGGACGCCCTGTTCAACCTGGCCAGCGTCTGGACCGGCCAGGGCATCCACCTCCTGGGCATGATGACCGAGGCGATGCACACCCCCCACGTCCACGACCGCGTGCTGGCGCTGGACTCGGCCCGGATGATCCAGCAGGCGGCCCGTCACCTGGAGGAGGAGGTCCTGTTCCGGCCCGGGGGACGCATCCAGCGCAGGGCCCGGGAGGTTCTGGATCGGGCTCGGGACCTCCTGCGCCAGGTCCGGGACCGGGGCCTGTTCCAGGCCCTCGCCGAGGGCGTGTTCGCGGACATCCCCCGGTCCCCCGACGGGGGCCGGGGACTGGACGGGGTCGCCCTGCGGGGTCCCGACTACGAGAACCCGGTGGAGGGAATCCTCCGCCGGATGACCGAAGGGGAGGACGCACGATGAACCGACCGGAACTCGCCGTCGTTCCCGGCGTGGACCTCCAGCAGGTCCGTCCCTACGGGGACACCCTCGGAGACGGGGTGGTGCAGGTCTCCTTCTCGCTGCCGCTGCCCGGGAGTCCCGAGGCCGAGGAGGCCGCACGGCAACTGGCCCTGCGGATGGGCCTGGAGGACCCCCAGGTGTACCACCAGGCGGACCTGGGCTACGGGTTCTCGTTCTACATCCTCTACGGGAAATGCCGCCACTCGGTGGACGTCACCCGGACGCTGGTGCCCCGGCTGGAGGCCCAGGAGGCCTCCTTCGAGGAGATCAACGAGCGGCTGCTGAAGGTCGCCGGGCGACCCCTGCGGGTCCTGGGCGCCTGCACGGGGTCCGACGCCCACACGGTGGGCATCGACGCGATCCTGAACATGAAGGGCTTCGCGGGGGAGTACGGCCTGGAGCGGTACCCCGCCCTGAAGGTCCGCAACCTGGGCGCCCAGGTGACCAACGAGAGGCTCCTCCAGGAAGTGCGGGCGATGGACGCCGACGTGGTGCTGATCTCCCAGGTGGTCACCCAGAAGGACATCCACCTGTCCAACCTGGCGGAATGGGTGGACCTGGCCGAGGCGGCAGGCCTCCGGGACCGGCTGCTGATGGCCTGCGGCGGGCCCCGGATCCGCCACGAGACCGCCCTGGAACTGGGTTTCGACGCCGGCTTCGGCCCCGGGACGACCCCCCGGCAGGTGGCAGCCTGGATCCTCCAGGAGTGGGAGCGGCGCCACCCGGTGGCTTGAACCATTCGGATTCCCTGCGTTTTCAGAAATCCCCGCAAAGAGTATCTTTCCGGTTGACAATGTCCGCTCCCGCCGTTATCGTCCTTTCTAGGACCAATTAGGTCCGAATCGTGAACCCGGGAGGAAGGCCATGAGATTCACCTCCGTGTCCGAGGACATCCGGGATCTGGTGGACACCTTTCACTGCCGAGCCCGGCGGAAGGAACTGACCCTGGACAAGTGTCTGAACGACTACCTGGAGGCCAACGCCTTCGATCGGAAGCGGTCGGCGTGCTACCGGTGCCCCCAGGGCCGCCGGAACCGCGAGGCCTACGCCGGGGTCCAGGAGGCGGAGGACTGACGAGGGACCGGCCGGATCACGGAGCCTTCAGCACCGTGGTCACCGAGGCGCAGATCGGGCCTCCGATGTTGAACGTCGCCGCGTAGCGGGCCCCCGGGACCCGGAGCGGTTCGGGGGTCCGTCCCAGCAACTGCCAGTAGTTCCAACCGATCATCGCCACGCCGGTCGCCCCGATGGGGTGCCCCTTGGCGATCAGGCCGCCGGAGGTGTTGATGGGGACCTTTCCCCCGCCGACCCGGGCGTGTCCCTCGACGTAGTAACGGGCCCCCTGTCCCGGTTCCGCCAGGCCCAGGATCTCCACCGCCAGGGCCCCCATGATCCCGAAGCAGTCGTGCACCTCGGCGACCCCCACGTCCGCCGGGCCGATGCCGGCCATCCGGTAGGCGGCCTGCATGGCCCGGTAGGCCCCCGCGGGATGCAACACGTCCCGACCCCGGGTGGACAGGGGGTCGGTGGCCTGTCCGAATCCCGCCAGTTCCACGGCCCGGGAGGCCGGGATCCCCAGCCGTTTCATGCCGTCCTCGGTGGCCAGCACCAGGCCGGCCCATCCGTCGGACATCTGGGAGCACTCGAAGGTCTTCAGCGGGAGCCCCTCGGCGATGTAGCGGTTGGGGCCCTCGATGGTCATCACCTTCTGGACGGTCATCTGGACCTTCTGCATCTGGGCCAGGGGGTTGTGGTTGCCGTGGGCGTAGAAGGTCACGGGCACGTGGGCGAGTTGTTCCTCGGTGACCCCCCAGTGGGCCATGTAGGCGGCCTGCACCTCAGCGAAGAGGTGGGGGAAGACGAAGACCTTGCCCGGGCGCTCGTCCAGGTGGGACGCGGTGCCCAGCACCTTCCCCAGCAGTTTCCCGTCGGCCTTGCCCTCGTCGTCCCGCATCTTCTCGATGCCCACCGCCAGGCCCACGTCGGCCTCGCCCAGCAGCAGCCTCCGAAGGACCGTCAGCACCGCCTGTCCCCCCGAGGCGCAGGCGTTTTCCACCGTCTCGATGGGCTTGCCGGCCAGGGCCGGCTCCATCGCCAGCAGCCCCGACAGCAGCGTCTGGTCCTGGAGCAGCGGGGCCAGCAGTCCCGCCACCGAGGCCGTCCCGACCTCCTCCAGGGGCACCCCCGCCGCCGCCGCGGCCTCCCGGGCCGCCGTCCGGATGGCCTCCTCGATCGTCATCGGCCCCAGTTTGCCGAAGGGGCTCTGGGCGTATCCCACCACGAAGACCCGTCGATTTCCCGGCAGCATGTCAGACCTCCCCAGTCTGGTTCCGCCCGAAGAATCCCCCGAGGTCGGGGGTTCGTCAAGGTTCTGTGGGATGGCCGACCGGCAGCCTGTTGCCACGACTCCTCAGATCGCGATATCAAGTCCGTTCTTCGGGATGAGAAGATTGAAAAGGAGACAGCGTGGACAGCACATCCTCTTCTCGGGAAGACATGATGCCCCGGCCTTTCGGGTTCTGGTCCGTCGTCCGGTTCGGCCTGAAACAGCCTCAGCAGCGCTCCATCCTGCTCGTCGGATTGTTCGTGTCGCTGCTGGGGGGACTGCTCCTCGCGGTGCTGGGCCAGGGCTGGTGGGCGTCGGTGGAGGCACTTCTGGGGCTGGTCACCACCGCCATCGCGGTTGGCATCTGGATCGGCGAACGCCGGGAGGAGTGGGAGGAGGGTCTGCCGAGAAAACTGACCGTTTCTTTCGTCTTCGAAGACGCTGGTGGAAAGCAGCATGAATTGATGCGGTGCGAGGAGGTCTATCTGGCCAGCGAGTCCGATGTCCGGGCCTGGTCCCAGCAGATCGGGGCCCAGATGGCGGCGGAGATCTCCGGGAAGGCTCACGTGAACCTGAGCATCTTCCCGGACGGGGTGACCACCCGCTCCGAAATCCGTCCTGTCGAGACGGGGGAGGTCTGCAAGGTCGTGGATGCCGTCCTCCGACTGAGGGAGCCTCCGAAGGAACTCTTTCAGAAGGAGGACTCCACCGACGTGTACCTGTGTAAGATCCTGTGGAATCGCGGAAACGGATTCTCCGCAATCGACGCCACGAAATCCGGCCATGCCTTGTCGCTGAAGATTCCGAAGGACTCCCTGTCCGCGAAGTGGTTGCAAGACGTTGCGAAAGACAGAGAGAGAGCAGAAGCGAAAAGGGCCGGAGGGTCGAATTCCCCGGAGGGAGAAGGGTGAAGACCCTGTATTATTGCGCTCTCGCTCACCCCCACGTGGCGGCTGCCCTGGCGGATCAGGCCAGCGAGACCCTGCGACCGTTCATCGCCTACCTGAACGCCGCCAAGGCGGCTGCGAGGGTCCGAGAGGCCCGCTCGGCCTGCCGGTGGGAACCCGTACCCGTGGAACGGCTCCTGCGGTTCTCTCCCAGGGATACCCTGGTGGAGGCGCCTGCGACCGAGGTCGGCTATCGCCTGGCCGGCTGGGAGGGTCCCCCCCCCCGGACATGCCGCTGTTCGTCGGTCCTCACTTTCGGCCGGTCCAACCGGTTCGGAAGGAGTGTCGGGATGGGGAACTGCGGATCTGGCTGACCGAGTCCATCGAGCCCCAGGATGCCGTCTGGTGGGCGGGCCGGCCCTGCCGCCTGGAACCGTTGCAATCCCAGTGGCCATCCCGCATCGAGGCCCGGCTCGATGGCGGAGGGACCGCCAGGGTCCTGAACCGCGTCGAGACCAGCAAAGGCCTTCGAATCGTCGTGGAAGGCACGGATCCCTTCACGCTGGTCGCCGTCGATGGCGCTCCGTTGCCCTGCCGCGTGCTTTCCCCAAGCGACGGGGCCACGTACCTGCAGGGATCCGGGGACCCCATCCCCTGGAACGGGGAGATCGAGATCTGGGGCTCCACCCTCCCGGACACGCCGATTCTCCTCGCCGACAACGGAGTCCGTTGGCAATGGCAGGAGGACGTCGGTTCCCGGCGAAGGGGACGGGGGGTCTGGATCCAGTTGATGGCTCCGGAAAACGGGGATGACGAGGGAACGGTCGACCCCCGGTCCGCCTATTGCGACGAGGGCGTCCGGGAGGTGCGAACGCACAGAGGGAACGACAAGCGTCACGCCTATCGCGTTCTGGGCTTCCACCGGGATTCGTACCGGCTGGAACTGGATCGCCTGCCTCCCGAGGGGTCCACGCTGTTCCTTCCGTCGAACGTCGCCCTGTTGAGTCGCCAGTTGCAGGCGGTCTATCGTCTCAGGGACGAGCCGCTGCCGCATCACCGGAATCTCCTGCGACTCTGCGAGGACCCGGAGCGGGTGAAACGGCTCTGGCCCGACGTGACCCCCGAGCCCGTATCGGAATGGCACTTGCTGAAAGACGATCGGTGGGACGGGACATCCGAGCAGCGGGAGTTCGTGCAGCGGGCCCTGGGCACGGAGGACTTCGCCTTCCTGGAGGGGCCTCCCGGCTCGGGCAAGACCCATGCGATTTGCGAACTGGTCCTCCAGTGCATCGACCGGAACCTGAGGGTTCTTCTTTGCTCGACGACCCACGTGGCCGTGGACAACGTGCTGGAGCGGCTCGTGGGACGGTTTCCCCAGGTGGAGGCCGTGCGCATCGGCCTGACCGATCGGGTCGATCACGCGGTGCGCTCCTGCCAGATCGACGAACAGGTCGAGGCGCTCACCGCACGCTGGCGCGATCTGGGGGTGATGGCGGAACTGGACGACACCCGGATGGAGGCGGCCGCCGAGTCCATCGTGCTGGCCTCGGCGAATCTGACCTGCGGAACGACGACGGGGATTCTGGCCCACCCCTACATCCGGAGCATGGACGGGAAGAACGGACTACGCTGGCCTCACTTCGACATCTTGATCCTGGACGAGGCCAGCAAGACGACCTTCCAGGAATTCCTGGTCCCCGCCCAGATCGCCCGCAAGTGGATCATCGTTGGCGACGTCCGCCAGTTGCCCCCTTTCACCGATTCGAAGGATCTGGAGTCCAGCATCCAGGACATCCACGACGAGAACCGGGTCCGGTTCCCCGATTCGCACCAGAGGGCGTGCCTGCTGCGTTTCCGCCTGGCACGGAACGGTTCCGGCCTCGGAATGGTGCGGTGGCTGATCGAGGAGCCGCCGGAGGTGCTGGTCGCACTGGCAAGGGAGGTCGCTTCCCGCCCCCCAGACGGGATCGCCCCCTCGGACGTGGTGCGGATCGTCGAATCGCCCAGGTTTCCTTTCGACCTGAGCCTGTCGGATCTCCGGAACGGATCACCGACGGCTTTGAGGCTCCTGGCGGCACAATGGATCCTGCTGCCTGATGGTCTGGGCGATGCCGCCAGAGACTTCCTGCCGCCCGATCTGCTCCCGTCGAAAAGGGGTGGAAAAGGCGTCGACGAGGCACGCGCGTACCGTTTTCGTCACTGGCTCCGTGCCGCCGGACGATTCGCTCGTCCCATCCGGGACGGCCGAACCGAGTACCACGACGCTGCGGAGTTGATGGACGCCCAACAGAAGTTTCTTCAGGAGGAGACCTGGGCTCGACAGGTGGCCTGGCGTCTGGGACGCATTCACCAGTTGGCACGGGCAAGGAACGAGGACCAGCGAAACCGTTACCAGGCGAAGGTGGACGATCTGCTTCCAGCAGCCCCCGAACTGCAATGGGTTGCATCGGCGGTGGACGCGATTCGCGACGTCGGCGTCAAGAGTGTGATCGAGGCCCTGCGCGTGCCTCGGGTCAACCCGCGGGTCCGCCGGCGGAGTGCCCTCAGCGACGCGATCCCCCCGGAAGCCTGGGACCAGCGTTCCGTGCTGCTCTCCTACCAGCACCGCATGCACGGGGACATCTCGGCACTTCCGCGCAGGATGTTCTACCAGGATCAGGCGCTCCGGGATGCAAACACCCTGAAAGATCGGGAGACGCGCCAGGAATGGCGATTCCTTCCCGAGGCACCGTCCCGCCGGTTCTGGCTGCACGTGGCTGGCACCGAGAACCGGGGCATCAACCGGGAAGAGATCCAGGCGATGGAGCGGGTGCTGGGCCAGTGGATGCAACAGGACAAGGCGCCGCGTGTCGACGGGGGGCCCTGGGAGATCGCCTGCCTTTCGTTCTACCACCGCCAGGAACTGGCGATCCGGGACATGTTGCGACGGCTCACCGGGCAGCACCGGGCCGAGACGCGGTTTTCCCTGCCCCACACGACGATCGTCTGTGGCACCGTGGACCGGTTCCAGGGGCGCGAGGCCGACCTGGTGCTGCTGAGTCTGCGCAATACGCACCGCATGGGCTATCTGGACAGTCCGAACCGCCTCAACGTGGCCATCACGCGGGCGCGGTTCCTCCTGGTCGTGATTGGCCACCGGGAGTTCTATCAGGCCTGTCCGTCGCCGGAACTGGCGGAACTGGCCAGGGAGACGCCGGTCTGGAATCCGTGAGGAAGGAAATGAAAGCGGTGCTGAAATCCGACGTGGATCTGCTGCAGATCGCCGTCTTCGCCGAACTGGCCTTGTTCGAACAGCGGCCGGAACTGAAACGCCTGCTCGCCGCAGTCCCCGACGGGAAGCCCCTGGAAGCGGACCAGATCGACCGGGTCCTTCCGGGACTTTCCACGACCGCCAGGAGGAACCTCCTCCTTCACCTGTGCTACCGGCGCTTGACGAAGGAAGATGGAACTCTGACGGACCTGGGACGGCGATGCCGGGACACCGGGGAAGCCCCCGTCTGGGAACTGGGAGCCTACTTCTTCCTGGTGGCACGGCATCCTTTGTTCGACTTCCACCTTCTGGACTTCCGGCGCGGGAAAGACGAAGAGAAGAAACTGGACCTGAAGAATCTCGAACGGGTCCCTTCCTGGTTCCGTCCGGATTGCTGCGCGGTATGGACCTCGGCCATCGACAAGAACCGAAGGTTCTCCATCTGGTCCTTCCCCGCAACCGAGGGTTCTTTTGCCCGTTGCCGGGTCCAGGAACTGCCACCGGCGACCCTGTTCTGGGAGATCGACCCGGGAACCGGCGAGAACCGATGGCAAGTGGAGGGCGTCGTCCGGGATGGGGATGTCGACGTACGGTTTCAATCGCCTCCGGAATCCATGGCTCCGGAGAAGATCCGGGACCTGTTCCCGATGTGGGAACCCCGATGGAACCGGCGGACGGGCCGGGTGGAAACCGCCTACGACGGCAAGGCACGAGGTGGCCGGGAGACGTTCCTGCGAACCTTCCGCTACCCCGAGGTCAAGACCCCGTTCGGCACGTTCCGGGACGTCGAGGTCGAGGACGTCCCCGTGGGACCCGCCGACCGGGCCCAGGCGACGGAATGGGCCCTGGCTCTGACGATGCAGCGATTGCAGGAGGAGGACCAATACTGGGCCCGCCCGAACTGGGAACGCGAGTGGAGGGCCGTGGTGACGGACACGCCGCTCGAGGAACAGGCGGGGGAGTCTCTGTCCACGGACAGGGTGGTTGCCGTGGCAAGGCCGACGATCCCGGCCCGACTCCGTTGGCTTCTCCAGGCACCGATCGATCTGGCAATGGAGTGAATCGTGCGCAGCGGAAGCATCTCCCGGGAAGAGCGTCGGACCCCCATCGATCTGTCGCAGGAAGCCCGGCCAGTCTGGGAACAGGGCATGGATCCGCGGGTCCCGGACCTGCCTTGGGCATCTGCCAAGACGCTGTCGGGGAAGGAAATCGGCGACCTGCTGGCCACAGCCTCGATGGCGGTGATCGCTGCGGGACGGGGTCCCGTCGGGGACACCCTGTTGAAGGAGGCGCTGGGGCATCTGCCGCCGAACTGCCGCCTCTACGTCCACGCATCGCGATCCCTGGAAAACGATGCCGACCTGTCCCAGCGACTGGCCGCACGTCCTGGACTGGTCCTCGTGCGGCTCGGACTCGAACCGCCCGCCGACTGGATCGCGATCGATGGGGGCACGAAGGCCCTGCTGTTCCTTGGACCTCGATCGGGCGACCGCCGGTGGAAGATCTCGATCGACGGGCACCTGGCCAGGAGCCTCTTCGAGGCGTTCCGGGTGCTGTTCTGGTTCCATGCGGCCCGGGAGGGCATGCCCGACGCACGGGGAACCTTCGCCTTTCGTTCGCCGCTGGCGGCTCCCTTTCCGGACCCCGGAACGGACGTCCGCCTTGCATCGGGTCGCCTGGCCGTGGGTGTCGCGCTGCCGGACCCCGTGGCCGGAGCCGAGATCCGCATCGCTCCCGACGGGGATCCCGCGGGGGACGCGGCGACCTTCTTCCTGCCGCCGGACCAGAGAGACTACCGTGTGCCGGCAGCCCTGACAGCACGACAGGCAAAGGTCGTCTGGACCGATGTCGGCCTGCCTCGGACCGCGATCTCGCGGGAACGGATCGTGATGGACCTGGTGGATTTTCCTGTCGGTCTTCAACTGGAGTGGCCCCGCAAGGAGGCCGTCGACCTCTTTCACCGCATCTCGAAGGCCGCGCAGAAGCCGGAGTGGACGTTTCATGCGGCAAGGAGACTGGCAGACGTCACGGGACCGGTCCTGCTGGAAGGAGGCAGCGGGACCATCCAGGTCGAGGACCATGTCGAAGTAACCGTCCCCGACAGGGTCCTCCCGCTGGCATCCTTCGATGCCAATGAACCGGCAGCCCCGCCCGACCGTCCCATCCTGGCACGGAAAGTGACCTACCGATGGACCGCGGTGCCTGAAACACCTCCGCGGGGAGCCCGGGAGGACGGGCTGCTGGCGGCATGGCGGGCGGTGGACGAGTGGGCGCGACGCGGGGTGGACTCGCTGCGGCAGTCGCTGGAGAGTCTGGAGGAGGATCGCGGGCTGATGGAACGAATCCGGGGAAAGATCAAGGTCTCAGACGATTCCCGGGACCTCCGGAAACGGCTGTCCGACCGCCTGGTGGAACTGGGCGAGATCCCTCCCTCCCAGGACCCTGGGAACGCCGGCCAACGCATCCGGGAAATCTCGGAGATCGGCCGGAAGGTGCAGGACCTGCTGCGGACCGCCAAGAAAGCCGAGCAGGCAGCACTTCAGACACGGCTGGAGATGGCATCACGGGCACTGCAGGAAGCGGAATCCCGGCTGAAGGCCGCAGAGGCACAGGCACGGGAATCCCGTGGGAAAGCCCTGCTGGAGGCGCAGCAACGGGCCGAGGCCGATCTGGAAAACGCGCGCAAGGAACTGGTTGCTCCGGGAAACAAACCCAAGAAGCAGCGCAAGGAAGTGGAGCAGAAGATCCAACGGAAGCAGGAGCAACTGGAGCGTATCCGCAAGGAAGTCCAGGAACTGGATCGCTGGAAGCCGGGGGCCCAGGACCTTGCCGAGGAACGGACCGCGGTGCAGCGGGCCCGGGACGACATGAAGACGCTGGGCGAGGAAGAGAAGAGGCTGAACGAAGCCATTCGGCGACTGGATGAGGCTGCCTTGGAACCGTCGTCGCCCCTGGATGCGGCCGCCCCGGCGATTCCCAAGGAGGCGCCACCCGAACTGGGCGAACTCTACGAATTCCAGGGAAGGCGCTACCTGGCGGTCCGGACCTGGGAGCAGTTCTCCCGGGCGGCTCCGGTCGCCTCCCGACTCGGCGCAACGTTGGTGGCTTCTCCGGAGGCGGCAAGGTAGGATCGGCACCGCACCCGTGGAAACGGAAGGAGGAAGGAAATGTCCAGACTGCCCGGAGGTCCCCTGGCAACGCGCCCGCTGCATTTCTTCTTCATTGCGGACTGCTCCGGTTCGATGGCCGGCAGCAAGATCCAGTCCCTGAATCACGCGATCCGCGAGGCCATTCCCCACATGAGGGAAGTGGCCAGGGGGAATCCCAACGCCGAGGTCCTGGTCCGGGCGGTCCGCTTTTCGATTGGCGCCCAGTGGCACCACCTGCAGCCGACCAACGTCGAGCAGTTCGAGTGGACCGACCTGGAGGCCGCGGGCCAGACCGACATGGGGCAGGCGTTGAGACTGGTGGCGGACGTGCTGCAGACTTCCACGATGCCCGAGCGGGCCCTGCCTCCCGTGCTGGTGCTGGTCAGCGACGGCCAGCCGACGGACGATTTCGACGGAGGACTCCGGACGTTGATGGCACAGCCCTGGGGCAAGAAGGCGGTGCGGCTGGCCATCGCCATCGGCACGGACGCCTCGCTGGACGTCCTGCAGCGGTTCATCGGCAATCCGGAAATCGCGCCCCTGCTGGCCCACAACGCCCAGGACCTGGTGAACTACATCCGCTGGGCGTCCACCGCGGTGTTGCAGGCGGCCTCGTCCCCCGCCAGCCAGTCCGCGGCGTTGCCGGCCGGCACGAACGTCCCCGTCCCTCCGCCGCCACCGCCGAGTCCCAACAATCCGAACGACGTCTGGTAGTGCAATGGACGGTCAAGCACCAGAGAGCCTGTTTCGCATGCCGGCCGCCAGGGTTCCATTGCCGCACCGGGTGCAAGGCATCGTCCCCGGCGCGCGCCATCTTCGGGAGGGACGTACCTGCCAGGACGCGGTCCACGGAGGCAGCCGGAACGCCGTGGTGGCTGTCGCGGTGGCCGACGGGCACGGCACGAGCGCCCGCGGAGACGTCGGGGCCGCCATTGCCGTGGGAGTCGCCATCGATCAACTGCTGCGTTTCGCGGACGCGCTGGGTCCGGGGCGCACGCCCGAGGAGATCCTTGCCTTCGGGATGCACCCGCTTCGAATCCACCTGGTCCGAGAATGGGTCGGGCGCGTGCGGCGTCACGCAGGAAGCGATGCCGTGGACCTGCAGCGCTACGGAAGCACGCTGCTGTTCGCGATGGCGAGTCCCGAATGGCTGCTGATGGGACAACTGGGGGATGGCGACCTGCTGTTCGTCGATGGATCGGGACGGGTCCACCGCCCGATCCCTTCCGATCCGGCCAGTTTCGCCGACGAGACGGCAAGCCTGTGCCAGGAAGAGGCCTGGGCGGCCCTGCGTCTCCGGACCCGCCGTCCTCCGGAGGGCGAGGCGCTCCTGATCCTCGCGACGGATGGCTACGGGAAATCCTACGCGTCGGATTCGGACTTCGAACGAATCGGTCCCGACTATCTGGACCTGTTCCGGGACAGCGGACCATCAGGAGTCCACGACCGGCTTCCCGGCTTCCTGGAAACCGTATCGGCACGGGGAAGCGGAGACGACATCGCGGTGGGAATGCTCTACTGGTCCCCGGTGGGGCTGGAGCCCCTTCAGGAGCCTGAACAGGACGGAGGGACATCGTGCGGACGTTCTTGAGGATACCGGATCACACCCCAATCGAGGGAGAAACCCTGCTCGGAGAAGGGGGACAGGGGCAGGTCTGGCGCGCCACGCTCGAAGGGAGGCCCGTGGCGGTCAAGATCTACCACGCACATACTGCAACCCCGGACCAGAGGGCCGTCATCGAGCGCCTGGTCGAAAAAGGGGCTCCCGCAGGATATTTCCTGTGGCCCATGGCCATGGTCGAGGATCGGGAAACGCGGTCGTTCGGCTACGTGATGGCCTTGAGGGAGAAGCGGTTCCGGCCCCTGGAGGATTTCATGGCCCGACGTGTGGTGCCGAGTTTCCGGGCCCTCCTGACGGCGGCATGGCAGATGTCCGACGGTTTCCTGCGGCTGCACAGCCTGGGCCTGTGCTACCGGGACATTTCCTTCGCGAACGTCTTTTTCGACCCCGCCAACGGGGACGTGCGCATCTGCGACAACGACAACGTGGACATTCCCGGCACTCCGTCCGGTGGAGTGCTGGGCACGCCCCGCTTCATGGCCCCCGAGGTGGTCCGCCGCGAGGCGGTTCCCTCGGACCAGACGGACCGATACTCGCTGGCAGTACTGCTGTTCTATCTGCTGATGGGGGGGCATCCCCTGGACGGCGCCCGGGAGGCCGCAATCCGCTGCCTGGACGTGCCGGCGCTCGAGAAACTCTACGGATACGATCCGCTCTACATCTTCGATCCCCAGGATGACTCGAACCGGCCGAAGAAAGGGGTCCACGACAACCCGATCGCGTTCCACCCCCTCTATCCGCAGCGGATCCGGGATCTCTTCCTGCGTTCCTTCACCGAGGGACTCCATTACCCGGTAAAACGGGTCAGGGAATCGGAATGGCGAAAGGCCTTCGCGGCAGCCATCGACGGAATCGTTCCCTGCGGATCCTGCCGGGCCGAGAACTTCCACGATGCGGATGCCCTCCCCCGGCAGGGCACTGCGGCAACCTGCTGGTCGTGTCGCAGGACCTTGAGTCTGCCGCCCCGGATCCGGATCGGGGATCGGGAGGTCGTCCTTGTCCCCGATACTCGCCTGTACGGGTACCACGTTGGTGGAAGCCAGGATGAAGCCACTCCCCTGGCCGAGGTGGTCCGGCATCCGAGCGATCCCTCCCGCCTGGGGCTACGGAACCTGACCCGCCAGGCCTGGGCGATGACGAGACCCGACGGCACCCTGGCCGAGGTCCCCTCGGGCCGGTCGGCTCCCATCCTTCCCGGCAACAAGATCCACTTCGGCCCGGAAACGGGCGAGATTCTGGCCTGAGAAAGGTTCAGTAGGGGTAGAAACGCGAGACGTACCGGCCCACGGAATCGCATTCCCGTCTCGCCGAACGGGCCAGGAGATCCACCAGGGCAGGGGTTTCCCTCCGGAGATTGTCCAGGAAAGTCCTCTGCCGCTCCGGATCCCCGGACTCGACGGCCAGCCGGAGGTCCAGCAGGATCCGGTTGCAGGTCACCGATCGGTCCCGGTCTTCCGGGGAATCCCTGGCCGCATCCATTCGGTCAATGACCCGACCCGCTTCCTCCCCTTCGCCACGCTTCCGCAGGGCCAGGACAAGCCATCGCACCGCGCACCAGCCGACATGGGGAGGCCCGCCCATCGACGGGTCCATCGAGGCCAGCATGTCCAGCGTCCTGTCGTCGGTGTTTCCGAGTTCCACGCGGGCCGCGGCCACCGCCAGGCGCACGTACTCGTTGGCTTCCAGCAGGTCCGTCGCGGAAGCCCGTTCCAGTTCCTCCCGGAAACGTTCCACCCTCCGGAACTCCGTCCGATCGCCAAGAGCCGCGGCCAGGCGGTACCAGAGGCACAGCGGATGGGAAACCTCCTCGTAGAGATGGCGGTCATGCCATCCCTGGGCCGCCTCCCGGGCAAGATCCATCGATCGCCGGGGACTGCCCGCGACAGCCTCCCAGCGGGCCCAGGCACCCAGCAGTCGGAGATGGGCCGGGTGGGCACCCCTGCCCCGCACGAGAAAGCGCTGAATCAAGCGCCTGACTGTCCCGGGAGCCGGCGTCCCGGTGTCGGCAGCCTGCTGGACCAGGTGGGCCGCCAGATCGATGCAGACCGGTTCCGGCAGAGAGCGCAGCCAGACGTTCCTGGGAAGCGGCAATGGCACGTCCTCCCGGCCCTCGTGACGGGCTGCCGTCGCACGGGCGAATTCCATTTTCCAGCGTTCGCTGCCCCGGAGATTCGGCCACTGGTCGAGCGCCTGGTCTGCCGTCTGCATCACCGGGATTAAGACCGAAAGGGCCCGGCGGTTTCCCAGAGCAAGGCGGAACAGGGCCTCCGTGATCCGCCGTCGCTGTCGCGGGTCGCTTCCGCAACCGGCGACGAAGGTCTCCAGCCGGTCCCCGAAGGCCACGGATAGGGCCTCCTGCAGATGCCGCACGGGGAGAATCCGGATCCGGCCCCCGGCCGCATCGGTGGCTTCCTCGGCATTGTCCTGCGCCACGAGCACCTGGGCGATTCCCGGAGCCATTTCCAGCAGGCCGCGGATCTTCCGGGCCACCTCCCCGACCCTGTGGACGTTCCCCAGGGGATCCAGCCTGGCGGTGGCCGCCAGGTCCTCCCGGATCGGAAAGCCCATCGCCGAAGAGGCCACCGCCAGGGCGAACGAGAGACCGAAAGAGGGGCCGTCCAGCACACCGGCAACGGGGTCGGCGAGGTCCGACTCCCGATCCGTGCGGCGCTCGATCTTCCGGATCCGGACGCTCTGCAATCCGGCATCCCGGAAACGGTCCAGCCTGTCCCAGAGCACCGGGAGATGCCTGGGAAGCGCATCGACGGCTTGAAGCCACGCCTGCCGGGCCTCCTGCACAAGGTCCACCGGGGGATCCCCCCCGGAGGAATCGCCTTCCTCCAGGTCCAGCAGCCAGAGCGACACGGTCGCTGGGCTCACCGAGACCAGGGGAACCATCCCCGGTCGGAGCAAGGGTCGGTCCGTTTCCGCAATGCTCCGGGCCCTGCGAAAAGCCTCCGAGTCGGTTTCCCTGGGCCACGACCAGGGTCCCAGACTCAGTGCTTTCCGGGCCTTCTCCCGGTCATCGGGCGCCAGGACTTCGTGCGTGAACCAGCGACGCATCAGGCATCGGCCTCCCGGGTCTCCCTCGCGCACTGCGTCCACCACGCCCCGGGTTCCAGGCCCGTGATGGACCGCAGGCGGATGCTGTCCACCGGAAGCCCCCGGGGAAGACCCGCCAGGAACAGTTCCGCCTGGTCATCCAGGGACTCCAGCGCCGTGCGCAGCCTGGTCCCCATTCCCCGCAGCGACAGGAGGGTCCGGATGGCCTGGAGGTCGTCCCGGTTCTCGCAGAACTCGGTCCAGCGCCTCAGCCAGAGAGGATCCTCGGGGTCCAGGTCCGCATCCAGGTCCCGAAGGGCGTCCTCCATCCTGGAGGCCTCCCCGATGGCCAGGTCCTCGATGGTCCGCACCTCCTCCTCCCGCAACCCGGCGATCCAGCGATCGACGGCCTCATCCGGCGGGTTCTCCCCCCGCAGCATCCCTTCCAGCCGCTCGCGGTTCGCCCGGGGGGACGACGCGAGGGTCCGGAAACGCCGGATCACGGCCGCGCACATCGCCTGGGAGAGGGTGTCCGGCTGCCGTCCATGGAGGGCCGCGCAGGTCTTCCACCACCCGTCGGGGACCCCGGCGAGCAGTTCCCCTACCGGAGCCTTCAGGTCGTGAAAAAACACCGGAGCGGAATTTCCTTCCGGATAGGGGCAGTGTCCGATCCGGTCCTGGTCCGCGCGGTAGATCGTGACCCCGCGCCCGGAGGAGTCCGCCACCGAGATCCCGCTTCCCGGCCCAAGAATGCCCTCCAGAAACCCGGGACGCTCGGTCTTCAGTTCGACCTCCCCCAGTTTCCCCGTCACCGTGAAGGGGGATCCGTCGCTGGTCGAGATCCGGAACTCCTCCAGGGACCGGAACTCCTCGACCAGATTCGGGTGGATCGGCGCCGTTTCCACCCACTCAATGGCCGGAGGAGGCGCAGCGGAACCTTTCTCCACCGCTTCCCGCGGGAGCCGGATCAGGGTCAATCGGGGAGTGACTCCAACAGGGAATCCCAGGGCTCGGGCCTGCTCTTCCTCAAGAACGATTTCGTCAGGGGATGGCGTCATGTTGCTTCCTCTGTCCTGGAAACCCGCGGCCTGCGGGATTCTGATGCCCGGCGTGCCTTGACCCTCAGGTCGTCAATCCAGGCCTTCGCCTCCTCCAGGGCACGCGGGCCGAACCCACCCGCGTCCCCCAGAGAATCAGGACGCATCAGGAGATCACGCCGGAGGTCCTCCAGTCCCTTCAGGAGATCGTGAATCCGCCGGTAGAGACGGTTCCGGTGGCGGGCAAACTCCCGGGCGTCGGCCGGGGCGTCTTCCGGACCCGACGACCCATTCAACAACCGCGTCACGGTGGTTTCCCTGGAACGGATTCGGACCAGAAGGGCGAAGGTCTCGGCGAAGATCCGCCGCGAGGAACCCGACTCGATCCCCGCCATTCTGGTCCCCATCACGAAGCAGTAGGCCCTGAAGACTTCCACCAGGCGATCCCACGACACTGCAGGTTCGAGTCCGACACATCCGTTCTCCAGGACCTCCCGCTGGAAGTACCCGGCGCTGATCTCCAACTGCCGGACCAATGCCACTGCGACCTTCTCCCTGTCCTCGGGAGGCCAGGGGATCCGTCCGAAGCCGGGCACGGCCGCCCAGACGGTCTCCACCACCGACCGGAGGTCGGGGAGATCCTCGTGCCGCAACCGGTCCCCGGTCCTCCGGGCCTCCTCCTCCCTCTCGCGTTCTTCCATCGTCTCGTCGAGGACCGAGGGAACCTTCATCCCGGGATCATCCAGGGAAACGAACCTCCGTTCCTGCTCCAGCCGATCCAGCCTCCGGTTCCGAAGGGACCGGAGGACATAGGCCTTTGCCGCATCATCGGAGTTCAGGGTGCGGCCCAGAACGAAGCCGTTCGCCATCCAGTGCGCCAACAGATCGGCCAGGAGATCGACGTCCTCCTCCCTCTCCGGGTCCGGCCGCCGACGCGGATCGCAGCCCAGCCAGGAGAACCCGGCCCGATACAGGATGTCACAAGCCTCACGACGCCTTTCGCCGTGCCCCTGCCCCGGCGGCGCGGCCAGCACGTGCAACGCCTCATGCAAGGTCATCACGGCACCTCTCCTGCAGAAGGGAACGGGGTCCGGCTCCACCGCACCGCCTGCTCGGCCGCCCAGGTTCGGCAGGGCGGAACCTTGCCGGACGGTTGCAGCATCCAGGCCCAGGCTCTCCCGGCAGCGATCGCGGTCGGAAGTTCCTCCTCCTTGCCGAACCGGGGCGCGATTCCGGTCTTGTCCAGGCAGCGTCCATCCAGTTCCGCCAAGGAAAACCCTTGACAAAGGTCGAACCGCAGACTGTTGGCCAGGAAGTCCGCCAGGCAGTAGATGGGATCGATGCCGTCTTTCCAGCGAGGCGTCTCCGCGGGGACCAGCCGAACCGTGGAAGGGGCCCGGGTCTGGTGGAGCCGATGCACCAGATCGTGCAGATGTTCGATGTGCAACGGCACCGGGATTCCAAGGCGG
>JAGOKF010000046.1 GCA_017994695.1 Myxococcota bacterium
ACGGCATCGAGGGAGACGCCATCTTCGTGGCCGACGTGGGCGACAACGACCGGCAGAGGCTCTTCGTCACGGTCCACGTCGTGGAGGAACCTTCCAACCTCCAGATGGTTCCGGCCGGTACTCTGCCGGTCGTCGCTTCCATGCAACTGGCCTATCCGGGAGGTCCCGAGGACTGCGAGGCGTTCTTCGTCGATCCGGTCGATGGATCCCTGTACCTGGTGACGAAGACCGGTTTGGACGGAGGCCTCAATCCCGTGTACCGAAAGGCCCCGCCCCATGCCCGTTCCACGACCCCGACGATCCTCCAGGAAGTGGCCCGCATCCCTTCTCTGGTGGCCACGGGGGCGTCCATGTCCGAAGACGGTTCGGTCCTGGTCGTCCGAAACCCCTTCCACCTGGAGGTCGGGGGCGGCGCCGGCCCCCATGCCGGCGACGGTTCGGTCCTGGTCGTCCGAAACCCCTTCCACGGGGTCCTGTACCGGCGAGGGAAGGGACAACCGCTGGAACTGGCCCTTGCTGCAGCGCCCTGCGAGTTGCCCCTCTTCGTCGATGAACCGACCGGGGAGGCCATCGCGATGGACCCCGGGGGCACCGGCTTCTGGTCCCTCAGCGAATTCGGCAAGACGAGCCGACAGGACCTCCACTGGACGGCCCTGACCTGGTAGTCCCCAGCCGCGCCGGGTCTGTTCCACCATGTCCTTCCTGTCATGGTCCCGGGCGGGACCGGGAACCGTGGTCGCGCAACCACTTGCCACAACAGGGTTTTCTTCTGGCCCGGTCATTGCATTCCATTCCGCCGGTCGATGCGGTAGCCTCTGATGGTCAGGGGTGAGCAGGCATCTGCGGAAAATCTTTTGGGAGGAGGTGCCTCATGAGACGCGGCGTCTTGGCAATCGGGAAGGCTGCTCCCTGGCTGGCGCTGGCCATGCTGGGCTGCACGGCAGGCTCGCCAGGTTCCGATCCGTCGGGTGACGGGGTCCTGAGCCTCGACTGGACAAGGTCGGCGGCCCTCACGGCCGCCACGGACTGCGAACAGGCCGAGACCTGGCTCGAGGACGCCGCCATCGCCCAGATGCGACTGGCGGTGGAGGCGAACCGACGCTGCGTCCTGACGCCGGATCAGTGCGGCTGGTACCGGGGCGGCGGCGTGGACATGGGCGTCGAAGATGGGACCAACACCCCGGCTCCCGGCGGTCCGAAGGACGACGAGACCCCCGACGACTACAGCCAGACCAACACCCAGGTCGAAGGCGTGGACGAGGCCGATCGGGTGAAGACCGACGGCCGCTACCTCTACGTGTTGAGCAACCAGGATCTGGTGGTGGTCCGCTCCTGGCCGGCGGCCGAAACTGCGGAGGTCGGGCGAGTCCGCCTGGCCGGGTGGCCGGCCCAGTTCTTCCTGGACGGGGACCGAGCCATCGTGCTCGGAAGTGCCAACCTCTACGAGGTGGTGTCGGGCGTGCCCTACACCAGGCGCGAGCAAGGGGACACCCCGAAGCCCGAGCCCGCCGCGGACAGCGGCAGCGCCGACGGCGGAGCCGCCGTGGACGAGGAGGCCGTCGGCGACTCGGAGATGCCTCCCGACGGGTACTACGAATACCGCCCGGTCGTGACGGTGTTCGTGGTCAGCCTGGCCGACCGGACGGCCCCCCGCGTCGCGCGGCAGTACGTCTTCGACGGCTACATGCTGGACAGCCGCCGCATCGAGGCCAAGTCCTATCTGGCCCTGAACAACCAGCCGCAGATCTACGACCTGGAGTACTGGCCCCAGGACCTCTCGTGGTACGGTCCCGACGGCGAGGAGACCCGTCCCTCGGTCGAGGCGATCGATGCCGCGTTCGATGCCCTGATCGCCCGGAACGAGGAACGGATCCGCGCCCGCACGCTGGACGAGTGGCTGCCTCGGGTCTGGACGGCCACGGGAAGCGACCAGCCCACCTATGCCGACGGTCGGAGGATGGGCGCGTGCACCGACGTCCACGCCCCGAGCGTCTTCTCGGGCCAGGGGCTGCTGAGCCTGATCTCCCTGGACGTGGAATCGGGCGACGTGGCGGCGTCCACGATCCAGGGCACCTGGGGAACGGTGTACGCGAGCCTCGACGCCATCTACATCGGTTCGACGAACTGGGACTTCTACTGGTGGTGGCAGGGCGCCGAGGAGGTCCCGCCCCTGAAGACCCACGTGCACAAGTTCGCCTTCGACCGTTCGGGCAATGCCCGGTACCGGGCCTCGGGGGAGGTCCTGGGATACGCCATCAACCAGTTCGCCTTCGACGAGAACGAGGGCTACCTCCGCGTCGCGACGACCGACGGGTTCGGCTGGTGGAACGGCAACGACCAGACCGAGAGCCGGGTCACGGTGCTGCGGGAGAACGAAGACCGCCTGGAACAGGTCGGGGTGGTGTCCGGACTGGGGAAGGGCGAGCGGATCTTCGCGGTCCGGTTCCTGGGCGACCAGGGCTACGTCGTGACCTTCCGACAGGTGGACCCGTTGTACGTGCTGGACCTCCGGGACCCGGCCGCCCCGAGGGTCGCCGGGGAACTGAAGATCCCCGGCTTCTCGTCCTACATCCACCCCCTCGAGCCGGGCTACCTGCTGACCGCGGGCCGCGACGGGGACGAAGAGGGACGCGTGGGCGGCGTCAAGATCGATATCTTCGACGTGACCGACCCGACGAACCCGAAAAGCGTCCGGACGGCGGTCATCGGCGACGGATGGAACACCTGGAGCGACGTGCTGTGGGACCACAAGGCCTTCACGTTCTTCCGGTCCCGGAACCTGCTGGCCATCCCCGTCAGCGGCTGGGTCGAGTCGGGCACCGAGGGGGCCTGGTGGGGCCAGTACAAGTCCGAACTGGCCCTGTTCCGGGTGACCCGGGACTCCATCGAGACCCTGCCGACCATCAGCCACATGGGCTTCTTCGACGACTTCGGCGGCAATGACCACTGCCGGTACTACTCGGGCTACTGGCAGGCCCAGATCTACCGCGGCGTCTTCGTCGAGGACTACGTGTACAGCCTGAGCGCCCTGGGGCTGCAGGTCCACGACACCCGGGACCTGGCCGCCGGCCCGGTGGCCGAGATGACGCTCCTGGACCCGGCATCCTTCCCGGTCTATGACTGGGACGGGTGCGTCAGCGAGGAGAAGCCCGAGGATCCGACCGACCCCGTGGAGCCCCCGCCCGACGGCGGCAAGGAAGACCCCGGCCGACCCGAGTGACCGGACCGCCGCCCTCCCGGCCTAGCGACCGTCCTCTTCTTCCCTTCCCGGCTCGCCCCGCGGGTCGCCCTCGTTCCGGTCCCCCTCCAGGAGCACTTCCTCGACGGGCCGCCGCAGGGAACGGGGCATCGCCGGGCCGTATCCGAACCGCACGACCAGGTCCGGGCGCCCCGACCCCAGGCCGAGCCATGACGAGAACTGCGATCGCAGAACGGGCACCTCGACCGGCGGGTTGATGAATGCGTTGCAGATGCCCAACGCGGTCGCCTGCAGCGCGAACCGCTGGTAGCATCGCCCCGCCTCGACCCAGTGCCTCACGTCGTCCGCCTCGGACACCAGGATCAGCACGCCGGACGAGCCGGTGATCCACCGGAGATCCTTCCGGTTCTGGGAACGGGGGGTCAGGACCAGGGGAAGCAGCAACCGGCTGAGGACCCGGGGCATCTCCGGGTTCCCCGAGGTCCTGGACCAGAGACCGTCGCGGGAACGGGCCGCCTCCCGCTCGTTGAACCGGATCCAGTCCACCAGTTCCCTGCGCCATCGGGGGTCCCGGAGCTGGATCTCGTTGCCCTGGGCCACCCAGTCCGCCACCTGGGCCAGTCGGGCCGGTTCGGTGATCAGGATCGGCGCGACACCCTCGCCGAGGGCGGCCCCCTCGATCGCCCTCAGTTCTTCCAGGGGCACCGGTCGGCCGTCGTACTCCGCACGGGTGCACTGCCGCTCGGGAATCGCCCTCGCCAGGGCGCAAGGCACCGGAACGGCCGGCCGCAGCAGGACGTCCACATGGTGCGCCCCGCCGGAGGAACGCACCTCCACGGTGGCGTCCCACCCTTTCGAGGCCGCCGACACGACCAGGTTCTCGGCCGCGCAACCCAGGCTGGCATACAGGTGGTGATCGTCGGGGTCGACGACGGGACAGCGCCTCGTGAAATCCGGAAGGATCCGGATCCCGTCGTCCAGGAAAAGGAAACGCCAAGGCTGGGTGTTGTGGCTCGAGGCGGCCAGGACGGCGTCCGCCACGAGCGACCGGAACAGATCCCGACGCTCCTCCCGATGATTCATCTCCCGCCTCCCTGGCTCGAAAGGATGTCCGTGGTCACCTCCTCGACCTCGATCTCGATGTAGGCGTATTCCCCTCCGGCCGCGGCGTACCGCCCCTCGCCCCGGGACGCCAGCCGGAAGGGTCCCATGGCCCGGTAGCCGCCGATGGGGGTGGACCACCGCTGGGGCAGGAGCGTCCGGCCGTCCTCGGCCAGTGCCGGGCGGTCGTCGGACTGGAAGTCCACCAGGGCCCCGGACTCGTCGAAGAACAGGAGGGCGCGGACCTCGTGGGGACCGTGGGTCCACGCGGCCTCCACGCGGCGATCATCGACCTGGCGCCACCGGATCGGGAGATCCACCAGGGCGCCCGGGGCGAACAGGCAGGCGTCGTTCAGCACGGTGACGGTCTCGCCGCGGCGCATTCGGGGACCCTCGACGGTCACGACCGGCAGGATCGACAGCAGCCGGATGCGCATGGACGCGCCCTCTGCATCGTAGGCATGGAGGCCGTCCACCGGCAGGCCTCCGCGGGTCGCCTCCAGGAAGAAATACCGCCGGGGAGGGTCGTAGAAGTTGTGCTGCTCGGCCCGGAAGGGCATCCAGGGAGAGGTGGCCGACCCCCGGATGCGCCCGGCCATGCGGGCCCGGAAGCCCTGCACCCTGGGCGTGCCGACGACTCCCGCGAACCGCAGGTAGCGCTGGACGGCTGGGGGGAGCGGTGCGAGGTCCTCCTCGGTGATGACCGCCGGCCCGGGATCCCTGGCCGCCGACCCGATTCCCTGCCGGACCCGCCGATCGTATTCCGCCCGGAGACCGAAGGGTCCGAAGGCAAAAGCGCCGTGGATCGCGGCGAGGGCCAGCAGGACGTTCGGGATCGTGCCGAAACGGGCATCGCTCCAGGACGAGATGATCGCCACCTGCGACAGGGCCAGACCCGCCAGGGCCGCCGCCCAGAACCATCGGGGCATGGCGAACCAGGCGGCCACGGCCCCGAGGATCACCACCGCGGCCGCGATCCACACCAGGCCCATCGGCCGGGAGATGGGCATCCGGAGCGCCGCCAGGGGAGCCAGGTCGAATGCCTTTGCAAACCCCATCAGGTGGATCGATGCGTGGATGACGGCCAGCAGCGCGAAGGCGATGCGCACGGAAACCTCCCCCCGAACCGGGGCCCCCGGCGGGAAACTGCCGGGCAGTCTAGTCCATGCTCCACCCTGCTTCCATGAACGAACGCCCATCGGGACCCCAGATGCACGGCGATCGCAGGAAACCCCGGCGGACGTGGTCCGATGGACCCGCCGAGTGTCCTGCTGGATCGGGCCCGGCCCCGATGCCCGCCGGGATCCCCCCTGGGGAGACCGTGCCTCCGGGGTTCCTGGAAACGACTTGGGTTTGACAATCGTTATGCACGACGCTACATATCGCGACGACGGCGGCCCGCCGTCTCCGGAGGCCCCATGTCTTCCGGCCCCAGCGGAACCCGGCCGGTGTCTGGAAGGGATCGCACCCTCGGATTCTGGCCCTGTGCGGCGGCATTCGGGGCCCTCTGGGGCCTGTCGGAAACCACCGTGGGGGCCTTTCTGCACGCCCTCCATCTTCCCTTCACCGGCGTGCTGATGGCCTCCGTGGGCGCGGGTCTGCTGGTGGCCCAGAGGCAGGCCATGCCCCGGCGCGGGCTCTCCCTGGCCACCGGCATCGTCGCAGCGGTGTGCAAGTCCATGTCCCCGGGCGGGGTGATCCTGGGCCCGATGGCCGGCATCCTGGCCGAGTCGGTTCTGGTGGAGATGGCCCTCCTCCCCGCCCCTCGGTGGCTGGTGACGGCCCTTCTGGCCGGAGCCCTCTCGGCCCTCTGGGCCGCCTTCCAGAAGATCCTCACCCACTACCTGCTCTACGGGGGGACCGTTCTGGAACTCTACCTCTCCCTGCTGCGCCAGGCCGGCCGGATGGCGGGCATCCCAGACAGCGCGGGCTGGCCGCTGCTGGGAGGACTGCTGCTTTGCATCGGGGCGGTCGGCGCCCTGGGTGGGGGTCTGGGACGTCGCATCGGACGGGAGGGATTGGCCCTCCTGGCGGCAGGCATGGACGGGAGGGCCCGATGAACCCGGACCCCGCAGCGGCCCGCAGAGACCGGGTCCTGTTTCTGCTGGCGGCGGCCTGCGTGGTCCTCCAGTTCCCCGGGTCGGTTCCCCTGGCGGCCCTGAGTCTAGGAACCTGGGTCCTGGCGCTGGCCCGACTGGACCGGAAGGCCCTCCAGCGGATGGGGAGGCCCCGCTTCTGGGCCGTCACCCTCCTTCTGGCCCTGGCGACAGGGATCGTTCTCGGCCCCAGGGACCTGACCGTCCTGGGGGTTCCCCTTTCCCGGCAGGGGCTGTCGGCCGGGCTCCTGATGGTGATCCGGGGCGCCTTGATCTTCGGCATCGCCTCCTTCGCGGGTCCCGCCCTGGCGGGACGCCGGATGTCCCGGGGCCTTGCCCGGAGCGGGATGACTTCCCTAGGAGGCGCGGCCACGGTGGCCCTCGGCCTGCTCCCGGAGCTGAAGAACCGCCTCGCGGGCCCCGGCCGCGAAGCGCCCCTTGGCCCCCGAGGCCTCCGGGACAGAGTCGCCCGGATCCATGATCTCGCCGTCCGGGCCTTCTGCGAAACCATCCGGGTGGCCGAGGAACTGGGGAACGCCTCCGGAAGAGCCTCCGGGCCTCGCATCGTGGTCGTGGTGGGAGACCCGGGACAGGGGAAGACCGGCCTCGTCCAGGACATCGCCCGGCGATGCCGCGAGGCGGGACTGCCGGTGGCCGGGGTCGTCCAGCCGGCCGTGACCGAAGAGGGCATCCGGGTCGGATATGACCTGCTGGACGTCGCCACGGGCGATCGGCGGCCCTTTGCCCGGTCGGCGGCATCCGTCGCCCCGGGAAGCCCTCGATACACCTTCGAGTCCTCCGGATGGGACTGGGCCGCCGACCGGATCCGCCGGGGTCGGCAGGAGGCGGAGGTGGTCGTCGTGGATGAACTGGGGCGCCTGGAGGCCTCGGGGGGCGGGCACCTGCGGGCCCTCCGGGACGAAGTGGACGGGGATCGGGCCGGCTGGTGGGTCCTGGCGGTGCGCCGGGACGGACTGGCGGCGATCACCCAGTGGCTCGGCCCCCCGGAGGACCGGATCGACCTCGCGGGGGGGGTTGATGCAGCCGCCCGGGCCGCAGACCGGATCGTGGCCCGGGTTCGTCGGGAAATCCCTGGATCCGGAAAGGAGGAATGGTTCCGATGAGGCTCCGAAACACATCAGGTGTCCGAGCGTGTGGCGTGATCGTGATGGCGGCCCTCCTGTCCGCCCTGGGGTGCGAAGGCGCATCGGACGACCGCGCTGACGTGACGGGACAGGCCGACGCCGTCCAGGACACCCAGGCGGACGTTCCCGCCGGCCTCACCGTCCTGGTGAAGCACGGGGACGACACCCGAACGGCGTCCCTGGCGGCTCTGGCGACCGTGTCCCTGGAGGGACTCCCCTTCGTGCGCCTCTCGGAGGTCGTGGGATCGGTCTTCCCGACGCTGGACCTGTCCATGGTCACGGCGGACTTCATGGCCGCCGACGGCTTTGTCCCGGCTTCCAGCCCCAACTGCACGACCTTGATCCCCGTGGACGGGGCCCTTCTGACCCTGGGCTACATCAGCCCGGACACCCGGAACCTGGCATGGGACGACGAACTCCAGTACCCCGGTTGCATGCGGGTCCGGGATACGGCGGAGATCCGTCTGGCCGACCGGTAGCGGCTCCTCCTGGAAGGGACATGAGGACCTCCCTCCCCCGAACGCCTGCCTGGGCGCCCCTCCTGGCGGCCATCCTGGTTCCCGTCCCTTCCGGGAGGGCCCGGGAAGCCCCCGATCCCCCGGAAACGGCCAACGAGACCGTGATCGTCGAGGATCCCTCCGGGCCGCCCGACCCCAACGTGATCCGGGTTTCCAGGCGACGCATCGGGGCCGAGGGGGCCCGGACCGCCGCCGAGGCCCTGGAAGGGGACCCGAGCGTCTCGGCGACTTCCGGTTCCCGGGGCGAACGGATCTTCCTCCTCCGGGGGTTCGACCAGCGCCAGACGACCGTGCTGCTGGACGGAACGCCCCTCAGCATCCCCCATGACGGGCAGGCGGACCTGGGCATGGTGCCGGCGGAACTGGTGGATCACGTGACCATCGTGAAGGGCCCCGCCTCGGTGGTCCATGGGCCCAACGGTCTGGGGGGCGCCGTCCACCTCGTGACTCGCCTTCCTGGAGAGGGGCCGCTGCTGGAAATCCTGGAGGAGTTCCGGGACTCCGCGACATTCCGCCTGGCGGGCTACCACGCGATGGAGGCCGGTCCCTGGGCCTGGCAGGTCTTCGGCGGTCTGGACCGGGTGGGGTCCTGGCCCCTGTCGTCCCGCTTCCGACCGACCCGGAACCAGGGTCCGGGGGACCGCCTTCTCAGCGACTCCCGGAGGATCCACGGCGGTGGCGGTCTGAGGTTCCGGGCCGCCCCCGGGCACGATCTCCGGCTGCACTGGATGGCCATCGAAGGGGACCACGGGGTCCCGCCCTCCACCGAGGAACTGCAACCCCGCTACTGGCGTTTCACCGACTGGCGGGTCTTCGGGGCCTCCCTGGTCCACGAAGGGGTGGTCGGCCGCCTGGGCATGGACGAGACGATCTGGGTGCGGCTCTACGACAACCTCCTGGACGCCTACGACGACGTCACCTGCACGACCCAGGAGAGCCACCGGGCCCTCCACTCCCGCTACCGGGACGAGCAGTTCGGGGGTCGGGTGCGCCTGCGATATCTCCTGGACCTTCCGCGCGATACGACCTGGACCTTCCGCCTCTGGTCCGGAGTCCAGCACGATCGCCACCGGCAGGACGATCAGACGCTGCAAGAATTTCCCGCCTGGTCCCGGACCCTGGTGACGCTGGCCCCCGAGAGCGAGTTCCGGTTCGGCCCCCGCTGGGGGGTCATGGCGGCGATCCAGGTGGACCTGGAAATCCCCGGCTCCCTGCCTCTCCAGGATCCGAAGACGACGGTTGGATGGGGTCCTTTGCTCTCGGTCCATTGGATGCCGGTCCACGCCCTCCGGATCCGAGCCACAGGGGCCCGCCGCACCCGCTTCCCGACGCTGAAGGAACGCTTCTCCGACGCCCTGGGATACCGGCTGCCCAACCCGAGCCTGCAACCCGAATCGGCATGGCACGTCGGGCTGGACCTGTCGACCCGGGCGGCCCGATGGTTGGATCTGACCGTCGCGGCCTGGGACGCCGAGGTGAGCGGCCTCATCGAGCGGGTCGCCCTCGGTGGGGGTATCGACCAGTTGCAGAACCTGGGCAGGGGCCGTCTGCTGGGAGTCGATGCCTCGATGGACGTGCATCCCTGGCGCTTCCTGGAGGCCCGGATCGGGTATTCCTTCCTCCACGCCAGGCGACTGGACCCTAGCGCCCCCCATGCCGCCCTTCCCTACCGCCCGACCCACCAGGGCATCGTCGCCGTCGCCTCGTCCCCCCTTTCCTGGCTGGAGGTATCGACCCAGGTGCGGGTCGTGGGCCCCCGGGACTACCAGGACCCGGAAACGCGCGCCTGGGACCACCTGCCGGCATCGGTCACCTGGGATGCCCGCCTGGAGTTGCGCCCCGCCCGCTGGCTGGACCTATGGGTCCAGGCCCGGAACCTGCTGGATGCAGACATCCAGTCCGAGTACGGGTTTCCCGAGCCGGGACGCCAGGTCTTCCTCGGCGCCCGCTTCCGGTCCCCAACGGATCGCCGCTGATCGACCGCCGACAGGAAACAAGTCGAGACCGGGACCGAGACAGCCAGGCCGAAGGTCCCATCGGACGCTTCCCACGGTTCCTCGCCGTTGCAACCCACGCTTGGGCGAAGAAGCACCGCGGCGATCCCCTTGACGTTCCCGCCCCGCCTTTTTATATTCCGTTTCGTTCATATTTCCGGTCGGACAACCGGGGAGGATGGCCCTTGAAGGCGAAGGAAAGGACGGAACAGGTGACCGGGATCGCGGCGCTCCTGTCTGCCCCGATCCGCTGCGCCATCGTCGAGGCGCTCCGTTCGGGTCCCCGAATCGTCGGGAACCTGGTCGAGGCCCTCGGGGAAAGCCAGGCGACTGTCTCGAAGCAGATCGCGATCCTCCGGGAGGCAGGGGTCCTGGTCTGCCGTCCCGACGGCCGGTGCCGGGAGTACACCCTGGTGGACCCCGACCTGGTGGGCGAGGTCCTGGACGGACTCCACGCCCTGGGGCGGGCCGCCGCGAGACAGGCGGCCGAGTGCCGGGCGCGACGGGCGTCCCGGATGGCGGAATAGGCCGAGGAGGGGCCACCGGGAGCGGCCGGCCCCAGGGAGAGGAAGATGAAGAAGGATCGACCGGCGTACCTGGCGAACAAGCAGACGAGCGTCCCTCCGAAGACCCTGGTCCGGGCCGTCACCGACGCCTCCTTCGAGCGGGAGGTGGTCCGGTCCGACATCCCGGTCTTCGTGGACTTCTGGGCTCCCTGGTGCGGTCCGTGCCGGATGGTGGCCCCGATCGTGGAGGCCCTGGCGAAGGAGTACGAGGGCCGGATCAAGTTCGTGAAACTGGACACCGAGGCCAACCCCGGCGTGCCGGGCCAGATGGGGATCCGGTCCATCCCGACCCTGCTGGTCTTCCGCGGTCGCGACGTGGTCGCCTCCCGGATCGGGGCCGGATCGGCCGACGACCTGCGGCGGATGCTCGACGACGTCCTGGGGGTCAAGAAGCCCGGCCTGCTGTCGAAACTGTTCAACCGGTAGAGGGGGGCAAGGATGATGCGCGCTGTGGAGAATTTCGAGGAACTGGCAGCGGCGACCGGGGGCCTGAAGGGACCGGCGATCGTGGGTTTCTTCGGCGACTTTTCGGACAAGTCCCGGGCGGCATGGCCGAACTTCCAGGCATTCTGCGCCCGGCACCCGGACCTCCCGGTCTTCCTGGTGGACGTCGCCCGGGTGAAGGACGTCCACCGGCGACTGGGCGTGACGCTGGTGCCCACGGTGGCGTTCCTGAAGGACGGGACGGTGGTCCAACAGGTCGTCGGGGTGCGCACGGTCGCGGAATACGAGGCCTCCCTGTCCGGGCAGGCCCGGACCGGATCGCCTTCTTCCACGGGGAGTTCCCGGCCCTCGCACCGGGTGCTGGTCTACACCGGGGCCTCGTGTCCCTGGTGCACGCGGGTGAAGGCATACCTGCGCCAGCGCAACGTCCCGTTCACCGAGATCGACGTGTCCCGGGACCCGGCGGCCGCCCAGGCCCTGGTCCGCAAGACCGGCCAGACCGGAGTGCCGCAACTGGACATCGACGGCCGATATGTCATCGGCTTCGACAAGGCCCGGATCGACGCCCTGCTGGGACTGGGCCCTCAGGGAGGGAATCCGGAACTCTATCGTTGACGAGGAGGGACTTCCGATGACGCTCCAGCCATTGAACGACCACGTCCTGCTCCGGCCGGTGGACCCGGAGGAGAAGACCGCCGGCGGGCTGTACCTGCCCGATACGGCCCGGGAGAAGCCCAGCGAAGGGATCGTCCTGGCGGTGCCTGCCGGCGGAGCCGAAGGCATCGCCATCGGGGATCGGGTCATCTTCAAGGCCCACTCCGGCGAGGAGATCCGGATCGACCAGCAGACGGCGCGACTGGTCCCGGTGGGGGACCTGCTGGCGAAGTACGTCGAGGCCGACGAGATCGCGGCCTGATGTTCACGACAGGCGATTGAGGGGCCCCGGGAGGCCCGGAAGGAGGACCGAATGCTTCAGACCAACCTTCAGCACGTGGAAAGCGTGGAGGCGTACCGCGATCTGATCCAGGAAGGGAAGTCCGTGATCGTGTGCGGGCGGATGGGACCGATGTGCATCCCGGTGTACGGGGTGATGGAGGCCCTGGAGCCGAGGTACCCCGACATCCGGTTCCGGGACATGGAATTCGACAGCCCCGTGGCGATGCAGACCATCCGGGCTTTGCCCGAGGTGCGGAACTTCCACGGCCTTCCGTTCACGGTGTACTTCCGGGACGGCCGCGTGGTGGCGGCGACCAGCAGCATCCAGACGAAGCAGCAAGTGAAGGAGATCCTCGACGCCCGCCTGTCCGACCACGGCGACGCCCAGGTTGGATGAGACGGCCCTGCAAACGGGTTCGCCCCGGACCCATCCACCAGGGCTCCGGGCTATGGGAGGATCGGGATCGAGGATTCCCGTCCCGAATGAGATCGTGACGGACGATGGCTCCAGACCTCGGTGCCCGCCATCCTCTCGACGGGGGATGCCCGCTGGAATCGGTACCGACAGGTCGCTACCGCAGTGGCCGACGGCACCGTCGCGGCCCTTTCCGCCATCGAGCACCTCGGATCGACGGTCACGGCTCCACCGCTTCGACCGTGAACTCGGGGGGATTGGCGATCGCCCGCTTCACCGCGCACAGTTCCGCGGAACGCACCAAGGCCTTGCGGTACTTTTCCGGGAACCCGGCCGGAACGACGATCCGGAGGTCGATGCGGGCCATGCGGTGGTTCGCCTGGTCGTAGATCATCTTCTGCACCAGGCGCACGCCGTCCGCCGGCAGCCCGTGGTTCTTCAGGAACGACAGCACGTACACGCCCGCGCAGGTCCCGATGGACGCCAGGAACAGGGTGTAGGGCTCGGGAGCGCTCCCCTGCCCTCCCGCCGACACCGGCTGGTCCGTGGGAATCACCCGCCCCTCGTACTCCGCGTTGACCTTCAGTCCTTCCCCGAACGTGATCGTCATCTCCATCGAATCCTCCTTTCAGGCTCTCGGGCCAGCGGGGTACTGGGCCTTTCTCTACGACAGCACCCCGAAGACGTACACCAGCGACAGGTAGATCCCCGCCAGCACGAACACGATGCCCGTCAAGGGCCTGGCCCATTTCTCGAAGGTCGTCATCCCCCGGAACACGGCCCCGATCGAGCGGATGCCGAGGGCCGTCACCAGGGACACCGCCAGGACCGGGATCCCCGTGCCGACCCCGTAGAGGAATGGGAGCAGGATCCCCGAATCCTGCGCCGTGGCCAGCGGAACGAGGCTTCCGAAGAACAGGGCCGCCGAGATCGGGCAGAAGGACAGCGCGAACAGCGACCCCAGCAGGAACGCCCCGGGGATCCCCGCATGGGAAAGGCGCTCCTGGAACCTCTGGAGCCCTCCTCCCCGGGTCGTCGGCAGGGCCAGGAGGTCCAGCAGGAACATCCCCACGAGGACCAGGAGGGGGCCCAGCAACCGGTTCAGGTACTTCTGGAGCAGGTGCGAGACGAACGGGGCGTTCAGGAGGCTTTCGACCAGCAGGGCTCCCAGGATCGCGTAGGTGGCGGCACGCCCGGCCGTGTAGAGCACCCCGCCCAGCAGCACCAGGCGAGGTCGGTCCAGGCGCCTGCCGATGAAGGAGACGGCGGCGATGTTCGTGGCCAGGGGACAGGGACTGACCGAGGTCAGGATGCCCAGCCACAGGGCCGTCAGGGATCCCGCCAGCAGGTCCGCCATCACGATCCCTCCAGCCACTCCCGGGTTTCCTGCTGGACGTACCCCCGGAAGGCAGGCCGGTCCGCCACGAGGTCCCAGACCTTGCCCAGGGTCTTGAAGCGCGCCTGCCGGCCTTCCCGGTATTCCACCAGCACGAGGCTGCTGCCGGTCACGCCGAACTCGGCCACGAAGCGGTCGTTGCCCGGGTCATCCAGGTTGACCTCCCGCCACTCCAGATGCCCCGCCAGGAGGGCCTCGGGGAACCCCGTCTCCAGGGCCTCCCGGGACTGGGCCTCGATGGCTCGGCAGGTGTTGCAGCGCTTTGCGCCGTGGAAGTAGTAGGCGACCAGTTTCCGGGACGCCGGCCGCTCCCCTTCGACCGCGGACCGCCCGTCCGGTCCGGAAGCCGGAGAGACCTCCGTCGCGGCGGCATCGGCGGCCCCCCCGCCCCGGAACTCCTGGAAGACCGAGTACCCCAGGGAAGCCGCCACGAACGCCAGCAGCGACACCCTCGCGATCCGCCTCCCCGACACGTCGGTCTCTCCTCAGGCCCCGAAGACCATCGACAGCCGCCGGAACAGTTCGTCCCGGACCTCCCGGAAGGCCCCGATCGCCGCGTCACCGTCCGGCGCGACCGCCGCCGGGTCCGGCAGGCCCCAGTGGACCCGGTGGGCCCTCCCGAACCAGGCCGGACAGACCTCCTCGGCGCAGAGGGTGATCACCACATCGACGCGATCCGCCGGGATCTCCCCGAGGCCCTTGCTCCGGTGCCGCGAAATGTCGATGCCGATCTCGGCCAGGGCCTGGACGGCCAGGGGATTGAGCCTCCCGGGCGCGGACCCGGCGGAGAAGATTTCTACGTCGCCGGGGACCAGGGACCGGGCGATCCCCTCGGCCATCTGGCTGCGGGCCGAGTTCGCCACGCAGAGGAAGAGGATGCCCCGCGGTCGGATCGCCCGGATCAGCGCCGCCTCGATCATCCACCGGGGAGGGGCTCCGGCCCCGCCGGGATAGACGCGGCAGCAGAGCCCGGTGACCGGACCGGTCCGCCCCTCGACGTCGCGCCCCTCCACCCGGATCGATGGCGAGCCCAGGAATCCGGCATCCCGGGCCTCCCGGTCGTCGGCCAGCAGGATGGTCCGCATCTCCACCGTCACTCCCAGCCCCTCGATGGCCTCGCGGGCCGCGATCTCCGCCGCCTCCAGGTGGGGGCATCCCTCGAAGCCGAGGATCTCCATCCGGAGGTTCATTCCCGTCCTCCAGGAACGGAAGGGTCCCGATGCCCCCGACCGGCCGCCTGCCCTTCCGGCTTCCGGGCCGAGAAGCGCACGCTCAGGACCTTCCTGGCGATTGCCTCGGCGATGCTCCTGGCATCGCCGCCGTCCGGGAGGGCGCGAGGCATCTCGGACTCGATCAGGCCGCTGATCTGTTCGACCTCGTACGGTTGCCGGTCCAGCACCTCGACCTCCACGAGGCCCGCACGCTGGAGCCCTTCCAGGTACTCCGCCTCCGACACCGCGCCGGCCACGCAGGAGGCATGCAGCGCCATGCTCCTGCGGACCCAGTCGGGAAGGTCCTCCACGACGATGTCGGAGACCCGCATCCGGCCCCCGGGCTTCAGGACCCGGGCAATCTCCCGGAAGACCCGGTCCTTTTCGGGGGACAGGTTGATCACGCAGTTGCTGATGACCCAGTCCACGCTCCCCGATTCGACGGGCAGGTCCTCGATGAGTCCCTTGCGGACCTCGATGTTCCGAAAGCCGGCGGCAGCGGCATTCCTGCGGGCACGGCGGATCATTTCGTCGGTCATGTCCACGCCGATCACGCGGCCCTCGGACCCCACCTTCCTGGCGGCAACCAGCAGGTCGATCCCCGCGCCGCTCCCCAGGTCCAGCACCACGTCCCCGGGCTTCACGTCGCTGAACGCGAGGGGGTTCCCGCAGCCGAAACTGTTCTCCACCGCGTCGGACGGCAGGCCTTCCGCGTCCTTGCGATACGCTTCGTGCCTGGCCGCGAAGCCGCCAGGAATTTGCGTGGTGCCGCTTCCGCAGCAGCCCGAGGACGCCGGACCGCAGCAGCCCTTCCCCGACCGGACGGCCCGGGTGTAGAACCTCGCCACCCTCTGTCGAATCTCTTCGTTTCGCTTCATGGGGAACCTCCTCCCAGCCCGAACGCGCCGCCCGGCTCGTCCCGGAACCACTTCCGCCGGAACCACAGGGCCACGTGGACCAGGCCGATCAGGACCGGCACCTCCACCAGGGGCCCGATCACCGCCGCGAGAGCCGCCCCATGGTGAATGCCAAACGTCGCGACCGCCACCGCGATGGCCAGTTCGAAGTTGTTCGAGGCGGCCGTGAACGACAGCGTGGCGGCCTGGCCGTACGATGCCCCGACCTTCTTCGAAATCCAGAACGACACCAGGAACATCAGCACGAAGTAAATCAACAGGGGCACGGCGATGCGCACGACGTCCAGCGGCAGTTCGACGATCTTCTCGCCCTTCAGGCTGAACATCACCACGATGGTGAACAGCAGGGCCACCAGCGTGATCGGACTGATTCTCGGGATGAATTTCCCGTGGTACCACTCCTTGCCCTTCCAGGCGATCAGGCTGAACCGGGTCGCGACACCGGCCAGGAACGGAATGCCGAGGTAGATGAACACGCTCTGGGCGATCTCCCCGATGGTGATGCGGACGTCCATTCCGGGCAGCCCGAGCCAGGTCGGAACCACGGAAATGAAGATCCACGCGTAGGCCGAATAGGACAGCACCTGGAAGAGGGAGTTCAGGGCCACGAGGCCGGCGCAGTACTCCGTGTCCCCCTTCGCCAGGTCGTTCCACACGATGACCATGGCGATGCAGCGGGCCAGGCCGATCAGGATCAGGCCGACCATGTAGTCGGGCTGGTCCCGCAGGAAGATCACCGCCAGCCCGAACATCAGCACCGGGCCGATGACCCAGTTCTGGACCAGGGACAGCAGCAGCACCCGCCAGTTCCGGAAGACCGGGCCCATCTCCTCGTACCGGACCTTCGCCAGGGGGGGATACATCATCAGGATCAGCCCGACGGCGATGGGAATGGAGGTGGTTCCCACGCTGAACCGGTCCAGGAAGGGCACGATGTCCGGAAAGACGTGGAAGGACCCGATTCCCGCCGCCATGGCCAGGAAGATCCACAGGGTCAGGAACCGGTCCAGGAACGACAACTGCCGGGCCACGCCCGAGGGCTTCTCCGTTCCCATCTCATCCCCCTGTTGCGTTCATCGCAATCCCCGGCAGCGGGCGCCGGCAGGCCGGGTGCGGTGCCCGGGACGCCCTCCAGGCATCCAGCCGGCGCTCATCCTCGGCGATGTCCCGGGAGGCCAGCAGGGGCCGGAGGGCCTCCAGAACCGCGGCGGCCTCGGGATTCATTCTTTCCGGGATGCGGTAGTGGACCCACACGGCGTCCCTTCGGTCCGAGGCCAGGCCGGCATGGGCCAGGTATCGCAGGTGCCGGGAGGCCTTGGACTGGGTGATCCCAAGGGCCTCCACGAAATCGCAGACGCAGAGTTCGCCGCGCCGGAGGAGCAGGGCCAGCATCCGGAGTCGCGTCTCGTCGGACAGGGCCTTGAAGATGCCGGTCAGGGTTCTCACCGGAAGATCCTCCGCTGGAACGGTCGGGCCCGGATCCACCTGCCGGGTCCCCGAACCCGGCCGCTCATGCTTATAACCGTTTGCCCGAATATAAGCAACTCTCCGGTCCGGCGAGACCCGAACTCCGCCGTGGACCCGCCTGGCACGCGCGGAGACGCGGGACGGGGCTCGTGCTACCTTTCCAGGGAAGCCGCGACGCGAGGAATGGCCATGGAGTCGATCGCCCAGGAGTGCTGGAACCGGATCCTGGTGGAGGCCCGGACTCACCGGGCCTGGAGACCCGAACCTGTCCCGGAGGAACTGCTCCGGAGACTCTACGAACTGGTGCGGCTCGGCCCCACGGCGATGAACTGCCAGCCGATCCGCCTGGTCTTCGTCCGGAGCCCCGAGGCGAAGGATCGCCTCCGACCGGTGCTCGATCCGGGCAACGTGGAAAAGACGATGGCGGCGCCGGTCACCGTGATCGTGGCCTACGACGTCGCCTTCCATACCCGCATCGAGTCCTTGAACCCCGCGATGCCCCGGGCCCGCCGCGTGATGGAGGAGATGGACCCGGACGCCCGGGACCGGATGGGACGCTTCAGCGCGACCCTGCAGGCCGGCTACCTGCTGCTGGCGGCCCGGGGACTCGGCCTGGACTGCGGGCCCATGGGGGGGTTCGATGCCAAGGCCCTGGATGCGGCCTTCTTCCCCGACGGCCGGTGGAGGTCCCTGCTGCTGGTCAACCTGGGCGTCGGGGAGCCGTCCCGGCTGCATCCCCGGGCTCCCCGGCTGGAGTTCGACGAGGCCTGCGCGATCCTCTAGTCCGGGCTTGGCCGGGTCAGGAACGGAAGGCCCGGGCGATGTCCTCCAGCAACCGCGTGTCCGCCAGGGCGTCCCGGAGGTCCGTCTCGGGGCGTCGCCCCTCCCGCACGCAGTCGTGGAAGTGATGGAGTTCCAGCCGGAAGGCCTCGTCGAGGGACACGATCACCTCCCGGCTCTCGAACCGTCCCTCGACCATCGACTCGACCCGCACCGGGGTCGGGAAATGGCGATAATAGGGCGAGGGGAAGGTCAGGCTCACCCGGGACTCGGGGCTGGCGAAGAAGAGTTCCTCCCGGTAGTGCTTCAGCCCCGGGAGATAGATCCACGAGAGGGTGCCCCGGACGTCGCCCGGCCACCGCAGCACGACGTGCATGCCCCGGCCGTCCCGCCAGAACTCGCTGAACAGCACGCCCTCCGGTTCCCCCAGGATGCCCCGCAGCGCGTTCACGTCGTGGATCAGGCTGTTGAAGAGCAGGAAGGAGGCCACCTTCTGGCAGACCGGGGCCCCGCTCCCGACGATCGCCTCGACGTTCTCCCGGGTCGCCCCGTGCAGCACCCCTTCCACGAGGCCGTCGGTCTCCTCCCGGTCCTCCCGGGCCTTCGCCTCGGGACGTTTCGGCGGTTCCAGGAAGTGGTGGTCCCGGGCCCGGGCATCCACCGGGTGCAGCACCTCGCAGCGCACGTATCGAAGGTCCTTGAGCCGGCGCACCTCCTCCCGGGCCTGCCGGTATCCCGGGTCGTAGCGCTTGTGGTACCCCACCATCAGCACCCGATCGGTCCCCTCGGCGGCCCGAGCGACGGCCTCGACCTCCCGGAGGTTCTCCCCGAGGGGCTTTTCCGTGAAGACGTGCTTCCCGGCCGCCAGGGAGTCGATCACCGGGTCCCGGTGGGACCCTCCGCTGGCGATCAGCACTGCTTCGACGGGTTCCTCCAGCAGCCGGCGGTAGTCCTGGTGCAGCCGGTCGATCCGGTAGCGGCGGCCCACCGCCTCCAGGACCTCCCTGTTCGTGTCCGCCAGGGCGGCCACCTGGAAGAGGTCCGGCCGTTCCCACAGGAACGGCAGGTGCATCATCTGGGTGATGCCCCCGCAGCCGATGACGCCGATGGAAAGCGGTCTGGACATGTCCCTTCCTCCCGGTGAATCCCGAATGTCAAAGGCCCATGCGACGCAGAGCATCCCGGCTCTGGCGGGCGCAGAGGAACGGGTCGGGGTCGAGCCGCCCCTCGTCGTCCGCCACCGTGTCCTGTTCCACGATGATCCAGCCCTCGTAGCCTCGATCGCGGAGCAGCGCCGTCAATCGGGGGAAGTCCACGCATCCCTGGCCGACGGGGACGAAGACGCCCCGCCGCCAGGCCGATCGCATGTCCAGTCCCTCCCGGTGGACTTCCGCCAGTTTCGCGGCATCCAGGTCCTTGTAGTGGACGTAGCGCACCCGGTCTCCCCGGCGGCGGACCAGTTCGACCGGGTCGCCGCCGCCATAGACGTAGTGCCCCGTGTCCAGCAGCAGGTCCACCCGTCCCGGCTCGGTGCGATCCAGCAGCCGATCCACCTCCTCCGGGGTCTCCAGGTAGGTCCCCACGTGGTGGTGGACCACGATGCGCATCCCGAACCGCTGCCTCAGGGCCTTCTCGATAGCTTCGATCGTGGCGATGGCCGTGTCCCATTGCCCGTCGGTCCACCCCCGGGGATGCCATCCGGCATCCCGGATCCTGGCGGGATCGCCCGCGTCGGCCAGGATCACCTCCGGGACTCCCATCGCGGCCAGCAGTGTCGCCACCCGGATCACCTCGTTCACCGCCCCCTCCCGGGCCTCGGGGTCCCCGAGGGCCACCGGCACGAAGGAGGACCCCAGGGAAAGTCCCCGCCGGTCCAGTTCCTGCCGGAGCACCGCCGGATCCGTGGGCAGGTAGCCGTAGGGCCCCAGTTCGGTTCCCTCGTAGCCCGCCTCGGCGATGGCATCCAGCACCCGGGTCCAGGGCAGTTGCTTCGTTTCGCCGAACCCCGGCTCGAAGATGCCGAAACTGACCGGTGCATTGCCGACCCGTATCGTCGCCATGTTCCCCTCCGAAGCCTGATCCCTTGGCCTGGCAGGCCGTTCGCCGGGACCGCCCGAAGGGCTCCCGGCGGTGGACGCAAACGTTTACGTCCCGGCAGGGTGGATACTGCCTTTCCCTGGAGATGTCAACATCCGGCCCCCATGCGGATCCCCACAGGAAGGGTCCAGGCAGCTTCCGGTATCTGGGCTGGCTGGAGCATTGGATGACCGGCGTTCGCATGGTAGGGTTCCCCTTCAGGATGCCGAGGCAACGAAGGAGCCCTGCCATGTCGCGTTCCCTGGTGGACTTCTTCCGGACGGGGCCGGATCGCGATCCTCCCATTGGCGACCGCGAACTCCTGGACCGGACCTACCACCGGTACCGGACCAGGGTCTTCTGGTCGGTCACGCTGGGCTACGCCTGGTTCTACGTGGCCCGGGTGAACTTCTCGGTCGTCAAGAAGCCCCTGCTCGACGAGGGAATCCTCACGGGGACCGAGATGGGCCTGATCGGTTCCGCGATGCTGGGGGTGTACGCGGTCGGCAAACTGCTGAACGGCTTCCTGGCGGACCACGCGAACATCCGGCGCTTCATGTCGGCGGCCCTGGCGGCGTCGGCCGCGGTGAACCTGGTGCTGGGATTCACCACCTGGTTCTGGGCCTTCCTGGTCCTCTGGGCCCTCAACGGCTGGTTCCAGTCCGTCGGATCGGCCCCCAGCGTGGTCTCCCTGTCCCAGTGGTTCTCCCCCCGCGAACTGGGAACCCGCTACGGCCTGTGGTCCGTCAGCCACAGCCTCGGAGAGGGGCTGTCCTTCGTGGTGACCGCCGCGATGGTTTCCGGGCTGGGCTGGAGATGGGGCTTCTGGTGGCCCGGCCTGGCGTGCCTGGGAGTGGCATGGGTGCTGTCCCGGACCCTGGCGGACCGTCCCGGGACCCTGGGCCTGCCCCCGGTGTCGGACTGGAGGAACGATCACCCTGCCCCCCCTCCCGACCCCGACCCGCCCGGGGGCGATTCTCCCTCCCGAGGCTCCGTGTGGGCCTCCCAACGGGAGGTCCTGGGTCATCCCGCCATCTGGGTCCTGGGACTGGCCGGCGCGACGATGTCGGCCACCCGGTACGGGGTGATGAACTGGGGCATGCTGTTCCTCCAGGAGGCCAAGGGCTACTCGATGAACCAGGCGGGGTCCATCCTGTCGGTCTATCCCATCGCGGCCCTGGCCGGCGCGGGACTGTCGGGAATCATCTCGGACCGGCTCTTCCGGTCGCGGCGCAACGTGCCGGCCCTGCTGATGGGGATCCTGGTCACCGCCTCGCTGGTCGCCCTGGTGGAACTGCCCTCGAGCGGCGCCTTCGTGGACTCGGCGATCCTGGTCGTCTTCGGCTTCCACATGGGGGGGCTCCTGACCTACCTCGGCGGCCTGATGGCGGTGGACCTGTCTCCGAAGAGGGCTGCGGGAGCCGCCATGGGAGTGATCGGCGCCTTCTGCTACCTGGGCGCCGCGGTGCAGGACACCGTGTCGGGCTGGCTCGTGGACCGGGGACGAACGGTGACCGACGGCGTCTCCTCCTACGACTTCCTGCCGCTCCTGGGGTTCTGGATCGGGTGCTCCGTGGCCTCCATCGCCCTGACCCTGCTGGTCTGGAACGCGAGGCCGCGGGAGTAGACTCGCCGCTCGGCAGGGAAGAGACGTTTCCTTTGGGCCGCAGCCCCGCCGCGCCCGGCAGCCCGCAGCCTCTCCCCCTCCACAGCCCCTTCCCTCGGAACCGGTTCCGGCCGTCGTTCCACTTGACAGGCTGGACCGCCGGGAGTACGTAAGCGTTTGCGTGGACGCCGACGCTCGTCGCGCGTCCAGTCGAGATCTCAGCGGAGGCATTTCAGGTGGCTGCCCGACTGATCGAGATCGCCCGGATCGCCCGGGTCTCCGTCGCCACCGTCTCCCGGGCCCTGAACGGACAGCCCGGCGTCGGGGAGCGCACCCGTCGGCGCATCCGGACCCTGGCCTCCCAGATGAACTACCGCCCCCATGCCAATGCCCGGGCCCTGGTGACCGGCCACAGCCCTTTCCTGGGCCTCGTCGTTCCGGACATCACGAACCCCTTCTTCCCTTCCCTTGCCCGGGGAGCCGAGGAGGAGGCCTTCTGCCGGGGCTACAGCCTGCTGCTGCTGAACACCAACTGGGACCAGGGCAGGCTCCGACAGGCCTTCGACCTGCTGGACTCCCGGCGGGTCGGCGGACTGCTGCTGGCCCTGCCGCCGGCCCCCGAGGTCCTCGCAGGACGGGACCCGGACCTGCTCTCCCGGACGGTCGTGATGGCCGGCGTCCAGGCCCCCGCGGAAACGGGGATCCGTTCGGTCACGGTGGACGACCGGGAAGGCGGGGCGATGGTCGCCAGGCACCTCCTGGAACAGGGCTACCGGCGCATCGGGTTCGTCGGAGGTCCCCGACAGGATCCTTCCTGCCGGCACCGGCACGAGGGGTTCCTGGAGGTCCTGTCCCGGGCCGGAAGGACCCGTCTGGGCCCGGTGTCCTTCGGGGAGTGGTCCGTGGAAAGCGGCTATCGCCAGGCGAAGACCCTGCTGGGCCGCCGGAACTGGCCCGATGCCCTCTTCGCGGCGAACGACCTCCTGGCCCTGGGAGTGGCAGAGGCGATGCGGGAGGTGGGGCTGGCCCCCGGCCCGGCCATGGGCCTGGTGGGCTACGACGACATCGAGAGCGTCCGCTGGACCGCGGTCCCCATCTCGTCGGTGGCCCAGCCTGAGGCCGAGGTGGGACGGGAGGCCGTCCGACGGCTGATCGCCCTGATCCTGGGCCAGGCCCCCGAGCCCGACACGCGCCTCGTTCCCCGACTCTCCGTCCGGGCCAGCAGCCGCCGGTTCCCTGACCCGCCACCCGCACCAGAGGAGGAACCCGGATGACCCCTGCCCTGCTGACCAACTACTGGAACGGATCCTTCGTCCCCTCGACCTCGGAACGGTCCCTGGAGGTCGAGAACCCCTCCACCGGCAAGGTGATCAGCCGGGTGCCCCTCTCCACCCTCGAGGAGGTCCGGGCGGCGGTGGACGCGGCGGCCGCGGCCTTCCCGTCCTGGCGGGCCACCCCCGTCGCCCGCAGGGTGCAGCCCCTCTTCCGGCTGGCCGAGCGGCTCCGTCAGGAGGAGGAGGCCCTGTGCCGCATCCTGGTGGCCGAGATGGGCAAGTCCCTGCCCGACGCCCGGGCCGAGATGAAGCGGGCCATCGAGAACGTCGAGGCGGCGACCGCGATGCCGATGATCCAGTCGGGCGAGATCCTGGTCGGGGCCTCCTTCGAGATGGACGGAGAGGTGATCCCGGTGCCCCTGGGCGTCTTCGGCATGATCGCCCCATACAACTTCCCGGCGATGGTCCCATTCTGGTTCCTCCCCTATGCCGTCGCCACGGGGAACACCTTCGTGCTGAAGCCCAGCGAGCGGGTTCCCAACACGATGCAGCGGATCTTCCAGATCCTGGACGAGGTGGGGCTGCCTCCCGGGGTCGTGTCGATGGTCCACGGGGATCGGACCGCTGCCGAGGCCCTCATCGACCACCCAGAGGTGAAGGGAATTTCCTTCGTGGGGTCCACCGCCGTGGCGAGGCAGGTGGCCGTCCGGTGCGCCACGCTGGGCAAGCGGTTCCAGGCCTTCGGATCGGCGAAGAACCACCTCGTCGTGATGCCCGACGCGCCCCTCGACGAGACCGTCCGCAACATGGTCACCTCCTGTTACGGCTGCGCAGGGCAGCGTTGCATGGCCGCCTCGGTGATCGTCGCGGTGGGCTCCCGGACGTACCGCGAGGTCCTGGAGCGCTTCCTCGAGGCCTCCCGGAAGGTGCCCGTCGGCAATCCCCTGGACCCGAGGTTCGCCGACGAGGCGATGCTGATGGGGCCGGTCATCTCGGCCCGGCATCGGCAGTACATCCTGGACCGGGTCGAGGAGGGAATCCGGGAAGGGGCCACGCTGGCCCTGGACGGGCGCGGCCTCGTGGTTCCGGAATGCCCCGGGGGCCACTTCCTGGGTCCCACCGTGCTGTCCGGCGTCCGGCCGGGAATGGCCTGCCACCGGCAGGAGATCTTCGGGCCGGTGGTAGCGATGATGCAGGTGGAATCGTTCGACGAGGCGGTGGAGGTCATCAACCGGCATCCCTACGGGAACGGCGCATCCCTCTATACCCGGAGCGGCTGGTGGGAGAGGCGCTTCAAGATGGAGGTCCAGGCCGGGATGCTGGGGATCAACGTCGGGATTCCGGCGCCGGTGGCCTTCCTTCCCTTCGGGGGCACCAAGGCCTCGATGTTCTCGGACGTGAAGGCCCAGGGGCGGGAGGTGGTGCGCTTCTTCACCGAGTCCCGGATCGTCACGAAGAGGTGGTGGCCGGAGGGATAGACGATGCCCAGAGGACCCGAGGAAAGCCCCCTGTCCCGGACCGTCGCCACGACGGCGACGGTCTTCTGGAACGACTCGTGCGCCGAGGACGAGCTGCGGGACGCCATCGCCCACGGCGCGGTCGGCGGCACCACGAACCCGACGATCGTGCTGGAGGTGCTCCGGAAGGAGTTCGGGAAGTGGCAGCCGAGAATCCTCGCCCTGGCGGAGGAGATGCCTTCCGCGTCGGAGGTGGAAATCACCTGGCGCCTGATCGAGGAGATGGCGGTGGCCGGGGCGGCACTGCTTCGGCCGGTCTTCGATCGCCTGGGGGGCCGCGGCGGCCGGCTGTCGATCCAGACCAATCCCCAGTTCCACCGCAACGCGGCGGCGCTGGTGGACCAGGCGGTCCACTTCGCGGGCCTCGCGGAGAACCTTCAGGTGAAGATCCCGGCCACCCGGGCGGGCATCGAGGCCATCGAGGAGGCGACCTTCCGGGGCGTGAACATCAACGCCACGGTCAGTTTCACCGTTCCACAGGCCCTGGCGGTGGCCCGGGCGGTGGAGCGGGGACTGGACCGGCGGCGGGCGGCGGGACTGGACTCGGATTCGATGACCCCGGTCTGCACGATCATGGTGGGGCGCCTGGACGACTGGCTGAAGGCGGTGGCGAAACGGGACGGCATCGTCTGCACCCCCGGGGACCTGGACTGGGCCGGGATCGCGGTGATCAAGCGGGCCCACGGAATCTACCGGGAGCGGGGGTACCGGACGAGGCTGCTGGCCGCCGCCTACCGGCACCACCTCCACTGGTCGGAGCTGATCGGCGGCGACGTGATCCTGACGATTCCCCATGCCTGGCAGCGCCTGTTCCACGATTCGGACATCGAGGTCGTCCCGCGGTTCGCCAACCCGGTGGATCCGGGAATCCTGGAGGGACTGCTGCGGCGGTTCCCGGACTTCCGGATGGCCTACGAACCCGACGGCATGACGGTGGACCAGTTTGATCGCTACGGGGCGACGGTGAGGACGCTGCGGACCTTCCTGGGATCCTACGCGGACCTGCTGGCGCTGGTGCGGGACGTGCTGCTTCCCGACCCCGACCTCCGGCGTCCTGGAGCCCCCGGAGGCGGGCGATGAACGAACACCCGTGCCACCTGCGCCATCCCGATCCCTTCCCGGAAGGGGTCACGCCGATCACCCGGATCGGGGGAACACCGGACACCGGCATGGCCTTCGACATGGTGGTCCTGGGACCGGGCGAGGTCCGGGAGGAGTCGTGCGGGGAGGAGTCGGCCTGGCTCCTCCTGGAGGGGAAGGCATCACTGGTCTGGCCCGAAGGAAGCGCCGAGACCCGACGCGACTCCCTCTTCGAGGAAGTGCCCACGGTGTTGCACCTGCCCCCGAACGTCCCCCTCCGCGTCCAGGCGGCATCCCGGACGGAGTTCGCCCGGATCCGGGTCCCGAACGACCGGACCTTCGCCCCGCGCCTGTTCGACGGGAACACGGCCCCGCCCGAGGAGCACCGGGACCAGGGGCGCTGGGACGACATGGCCCACCGGATCGTCCGGACGGTCTTCGATTCCAGCAACCGGCCCGAATCGAACCTCGTGCTGGGCGAGGTGATCACCCTGCCGGGACGATGGTCCAGCTACCCGCCCCACCACCATCCCCACCCGGAAATCTACCACTACCGGTTCACCCGCCACCAGGGCTACGGCCACGGGGAACTGGGGGAGGAGGTCCGGAAGGTCCGCCACCAGGACACGCTGCTGATCCTGGACGGCGTGGACCACAGCCAGGTGGCGGCCCCGGGCTACGGGATGTACTACCTGTGGGTGATCCGGCACCTGCCGGGACATCCCTACCTGGTCCCGGAGTTCACGGAAGACCATCTCTGGCTGCGCGATCCCGACGCCGGGATGCCCCGGTGCGGAAGGAGGACGCCATGACGGTTCGCCTGACCGTGGCCCAGGCCCTGGTCCGCTTCCTCTGGAACCAGCACGTCCGGCGGGACGGGGTGGAACGGCGCTTCTTCGGAGGCTTCTTCGGCATCTTCGGCCACGGGAACGTCGCGGGGATCGGACAGGCGCTCCAGGAGCACCCCGAGGTGCCTTTCGTGCCGTTCCGCAACGAGCAGGCCCAGGTCCACGCCGCGGCGGCCTACGCCCGGACGTGTCGCCGCATGGGTGCGATGGCCTGCACCTCCTCCATCGGGCCGGGAGCCACCAACATGGTCACCGGGGCGGCGATGGCGACGATCAATCGACTACCGGTGCTGCTGCTGCCCGGGGACGTCTTCGCCCGGCGCAACGTGGCTCCCGTGCTCCAGCAGCTGGAATCCGAATCGACCCAGGACGTGTCGGTGAACGACTGCTTCCGGCCCGTGTCCCGGTACTTCGACCGGATCCAGCGCCCGGAGCAGTTGATCACGTCGCTTCCCGAGGCGATGCGGGTGCTGGTGTCCCCGGCCCAGACCGGCGCGGTGACGCTGGCGTTGCCCCAGGACGTCCAGGCCGAGGCGTTCGACTGGCCCGAGGAGATGTTTCGCCGGCGGGTCTGGAACGTGCCCCGGAATCCGCCGGACCCGGCGATCCTGGACCTGGCCGCGTCGTGGATCCGGGCCTCCCGACGTCCCCTGGTCGTCGCCGGAGGCGGGGTCCATTACAGCGAGGCCCACGAGGCCCTGGCGAGGTTCTGCGACGCGACCGGAATCCCGGTGGGGGAGACCCAGGCGGGCAAGGGAGCCCTGCCCTGGGACCATCCCTGCGCGATGGGCGGCATCGGCGTCACCGGGGGCCTCGCGGCCAACCGCCTCGCCCGGGAGGCGGACCTGGTGATCGGCATCGGGACGCGCTACTCGGACTTCACGACGGCCTCGAAGACCCTGTTCCAGCACCCCGCCGTGCGGTTCGTCAACCTGAACGTCGCCGAGTTCGACGCCTTCAAGCACGCCGCCCTGCCGGTGACCGGAGACGCCCGGGTGGCGCTGGAGGGACTGGCGGCGCGCCTCGGGGGCTGGAGGGTCGATCCGGCCTTCCTGGAGGACTGCCGGTCCCTGAAACGCCAGTGGGACGGGGAGGTCGATCGACTGGTGGGTCCTTCCGGCGGGAAGTCCCTGACCCAGGCCGAGGTGATCGGGATCCTGAACCGGACCCTGCTCCCTGACGGGGTGGTGATCAACGCGGCGGGAAGCGCCCCCGGAGACCTGCACAAGATCTGGCGGCCGGCCCATCCATGGCAGTACCACGTGGAGTACGGCTACTCGACGATGGGCTACGAGATCCCCGCGGGACTCGGGGTCCGGATGGCGGCCCCCGACCGGGAGGTCGTGGTGCTGGTCGGGGACGGCACCTTCCTGATGATGCCCACGGAACTGGCCACCGCGGCCCAGGAAGGGATCCGCATGACGGTGGTGCTGGTGGACAACCACGGGTTCGCGAGCATCGGAAGCCTGTCGGAGTCCCTGGGAAGCGGGGGCTTCGGAACCGAGTTCCGGCGCCGCGCCCCCGACGGCACTCTGTCGGGGGATTTCCTGTCCATCGACTATGCCGCCATTGCCCGGGGGCTCGGCGTCCATGCCGTCCGGGCCCAGGACGGCCAGGCCCTGGAGCGGGAACTGGCCGCGGCCCGGGAGCGGCCGGGCACGACCGTGATCGTGGTGGAGTGCGACCGGAACGCGCGGGTCCCCGGTTTCGAGGCCTGGTGGGATGTCCAGGTCGCGGAAGTGTCGTCGATGGACACCGTTGCGAAGGCCCGGAAGGACTGGGAGACAGCCGTCCGGCGGGAACGGCATTTCCACGCCGTGGAGGGGGATGGGGAATGACTGTCAGTTTCCTCGGAGACCTGTGCCGGGACGTCAACATCATCCACGGGGAGCCCCACGCGATGGTGGGAGGCGGCGTCCTCCACAACGGGATGACCGCCCGGGGACTCGGGGCCCACGCGGTGGTGATCACCCGCTGTTCCGCCGGAGACGAGCCGGAGATGACCCGCATGCTCCGGGATGCGGGCGTGGAGGTGCATGCCGGTGCCGGATCCACGACCTCCATCGAGAATCTCTACCCGGACCACCACCCCGACCACCGGATCTCCCGCCTGCTGTCCCGGTGCGACCCCTTCACCGAGGCGGACCTGCAATTCGTCCAGGGGGACGTGGCCCACGTGAACCCCCTCTGGGCCGGGGCCTTTCCCGAGGACCTTCTCCCGTGGATCCGGAAGAAGGTCCGAGTGCTGGGGGCCGATGCACAGGGCTTCCTGCGGCGGGCGGAAGAGGACGGGAGACTGGTGCTGCGGGACTGGGAGGAAAAGGGCCGCTGGCTCCCCCTGTTCGACGTCTTCAAGGCCGACCTGACCGAGGCCCGGGTGATGACCGGAACCGAGGACCCCCGGGAGGCGGCCCGGGCCCTTCGGGCCATGGGCGTGCGGGAAGTCCTGCTGACCCACCGGGAGGGCGTCTGCGTCCACGACGGCGAGTCCTTCCACGAGGCGGAGTTCGGTCCCTACCCCCTTTCCGGCCGGACCGGTCGCGGGGACACCTGTTCGGCAGCCTACCTGGTGGCCCGCCAGCGCCTGGCCCCCGGGCCGGCCACCCGCTACGCCGCCCGCGTCACCGCCCTGAAACTCCAGCACCCTGGGCCCTTCGGGGGACAGTCACCGGTCTTCCCGCCACAACTTGCGGAAATCCTGAACGAATCGTGACAGGAAAAGGTGACTGTCCCTCGTGGGACCGGTAGGATCGCGGGGGGC
>JAGOKF010000135.1 GCA_017994695.1 Myxococcota bacterium
GAAGTCCGCCAGGCAGTAGATGGGATCGATACCGTCTTTCCAGCGAGGCGTCTCCGCGGGGACCAGCCGAACCGTGGAAGGGGCCCGGGTCTGGTGGAGCCGATGCACCAGATCGTGCAGATGTTCGATGTGCAACGGCACCGGGATTCCAAGGCGGCCGTCCTCGACGTGCCGGGTCAACACGTGAAGCCAGACGCGGTGTGTGCCGGGCAGACGTTCCAGGCACGCGACCACTCGTTCCATCAGCGCGACCAGCAGGGATCGGTACCGGTCCCCCCCGTCAGGAGGCCTCCAGTCCCCGGCCAGGGACTCTGCGGCGAGAACGGCGTACGCCCGTTCCTCCCTGGAGGGATCGCCCAGCAGGCCCAGGCAGGTTCTGAAGGCCGCCCGCAACCGTCCCACCTGGCGCTGGAACGGTTTTCGAACCTCCTGCGGCGCCTGGTGAAAGGCCCGATGAATCTCCTGGAGATCTTCCCAGCGGGGATCGCGATTCTCGGACAGGTTCTCGCGCACCCTCTCCAGGGCCTCGGGCGCCCCGGCTTCCATGTGCCGTAACACCGCGTCTGCCTCGGGGAACATGTCCCGAAGCAGCGCCCGCCCCAGCAGGGCCCAGCGGAGGGGCCTCGCCGTCCCCGAAAGGACCGGGCGCAGTTGCTCCAGGTGACGAAGAGCCCAGTCCTGGGCAGCGCCCTCGATGCCATGTCGTTGCAGTTGCAGGGCGAGTCTTGTCCAGTCGGCATCGTCCGGCATTGCATGGGTCGTGAGCCGCTCGACGATCCGCGTCAGGGGCCCTCCGGCCCGGGCGACGATCTCCCTCGACACCCCTTCCCAATGGGCCCAATGGGCGACCGCGGCGGCGGCCTCCATCTTCCAGACCCATGCGTGAAGCGGCCACGGAAGGCCCGATGCGTGTTCCGACAACGCCTGCCGGAGAACCGGCGCCGCCGCGAGGGAATCCTCGGACCGGACCAGCAGGGAGGCCACGATGAAATCGTCTTCCGGGTCCTCCGCGTCGCCGGATTCGTCCACGAACAATCTCCACTCGGTTTCCATGGAGTCTCCCTCCAACCCTGTCCTGAGTGATCCGTTCCAGCGACGTTCGTATGGAACTTACCCTTGCCGTTCCTTCACGGTCAATCCCATCATCGGCAGTCCGGCCAGCGTACCCGGGAGCAGGATGTTCCTGCCGACCGAGCGTCCCGAGGAGGCCCGTTCCCGTGTCCAGAATCAGAACCGGCGTTTCCCGGGGTGGATCATCGGGGCACTCGGTCGGTCCCGGGGGTCGCGAAGATCACCCGCGATCACGACGGAGGTAGTGCGATGCTGATCCTGGTCACCTACGACATCGCGGATCCACGGCGCCTGCGGCGGGTGGCCAAGGTCAGCGAGGGCTTCGGCCGGCGCGTGCAGAAGAGCGTCTTCGAATGCGAACTGGACGAGCGTGGCCTGAACCGGTTGAAGCAGGCCCTCGAGGGGGAACTGGATCGGAGTCTGGACTCGGTGCGCTTCTACCGCCTTTGCGGCCGGTGCCGGGAGACGGTCGAGGTGATGGGGGTCGGCACCCTGCCCCGGGAGGACGAGATCGTGGTCCTCTGACCGTCTTCCCGGAAAGAGGGGCTTGCCCTAGGATCGGTGTTGTCGGGAAGAAGCAGGAGCCCCCGATGGGCACGCCAGGCGGCGCAGAGGCGCGTCCGGAAAGGCTGTCCGCGACCCTGCGGGACTTGCTGGACCAGGGACGGCGGGACGATGCCCGGGCGATGCTACGGGCGTGGCGCGGGGATGCCTCGGAGGATGCCGCCGAGCACCGGGCGGTGGCCGAGATCGCCGAGGAGGTCGGGGAGGTCGCCCTGGCCATCACCGCCTACAACTGGAGCCTGCGGGACGACCGGGATCAGCCTGCGGTGATCCTGCGGCTGGCCCGGCTGCGAGCCGACATGGGCGACCTGGACCGGGCCGTCCGGGCCTACCGCAAATACCTGGAGGCCCGCCCGGACGACGAGGAGGTGCACCGCGAGGCAGCGGGATTCCTGGCCGACTCGGGACGGGCCGACCTGGCTGCCGGCTTCCTGGGAACCCAGGCTCCTGTGGTCGAGGAGGCCCCTGGTGGCGAGGCGGCGTCCGATCCGCCCCTGCCGAGCGAGATCGTCCCGGGAACCGCCCGGCCCGGCAGGTTGACCCACGACCCCGTCCTCGTTCCCTCCGATGCCGATTGCGTGACCTTCGCGACGCTGTTCGCAGGACGGGAAGGGGTCCATGCGCGCCAGTGGGCCAGCGCCACGGGACGGACCGGCTACAGCCCGGTCCGGGAGCCCTTCACGCCGGCCGTGGCCCGACAGCACCTGGTCGGGACCTACACCGTCGGAATCTACCCCGTCCGGATGGACAACACGGTCCTCTTCGCCGCCCTGGACATCGACGTGGGGCCGTCGTCCTTCCGCCCCTCCCGGGACGAGGGGCGGGCCTTCCAGGACCGCCTGCGCCGCGCACACGAGGTGTCCCTGAAGGCGGTGGACCGGGCCGCGTCCCTGGATCTCCCGGTGCTGCTGGAGGACTCCGGTCACAAGGGGCGCCACGTCTGGGTGCTGTTCGAACGGCCGGTCCCGGCGGCTGCCGCCAGGCGCCTGGCAACGACCCTGGCGACCGCTGCCGAGGGAAGGGACGCGGAGGTGACCGTCGAGGTCTTTCCGAAACAATCCCGAGTGGCCGAGGGCGGGCTCGGGAACCTGATCAAACTGCCTCTGGGCATCCACCGCCTCACCGGACGCCGCGGATACCTGCTGGATCCCGCCAGCGGAAGACCCCTGGAAAGACCCCTCGATGTCCTGGCGGAGTACCCTCGGGTTTCCAGGGAACACCTGGCCCGGATCCTCGAGGAGCAGGAGGCCGGGATCCGGTCCGAGCGTCCATCCCTGCGCATGGTTCGGCCGGAGCCCGATCCCCTGCAGGAAGCGTCGGATTCCCGGACATCCTGTCGGCCTGCGTCCGCCGGGGACCCGGAGGACGGACATCCCGAGGAGATTCGCCCGTGGGCCCCGGCCACCGCTCCCCTCCCCGAGCAGGAGCCATACGATCCCTCCCGGGATCTGGAAGTCCTGACCCTGCTGGAACGGTGCCCCGTGCTGCGGGAGGTGGTGCGCCGGGTGGAGGAGGGCGGCATTCTTCCCACCGACGAGCGAGTGGTGCTGACCCACACGCTGGGCCATCTGGCCCGGGGGCCCGATGCCGTCAACGCCTACCTTTCCCGGGCCCTGAACGTCGACCCCTCGCTGTTCCTGAAGTCCAGACTGCGGGGCCAGCCCGCCAGTTGCCCCCGGATCCGATCCCGTCTTCCGGCGATCACCGCCGCAGTCCCCTGCGCCTGCTCCTTCGACCCCGGGGCGGGCCTGTACCCGACGCCTCTGCTGCACCTGGCCGAGTTGCGGGCGTCCGGTCGCTACCCCTGCGATCCCGTCCGGGTCACGCGGTTGCAGGCCGAGCGGATGGTGACGGACCTGATGAACGCCCGGGCCCAGGCATCCCGTGCCGCGGCGCTGGCCCGGGAGATCGAGGCCCGGCTGATGGCGGTGATGGAGGAACAGCGCCTGGATCGCATCGACGTGTTCCGAGGAACGATCCGGCGGGGACCCGACGGTCTGGCGCTGGAAATGGCGGTCCCGGAAGGGAAGGTGCCGGAGGAGGGTCCGTGCCCGTCCTCTACGTGACCGAACAGGGGGCCGAGGTCGGGGTCCGGGGTCCCCGGCTGGTGGTCCGAAAGGGAAGGACGGTCCTGGGCGACGTGCGGATGGAGGACTGTCCCCAGGTGGTGCTGATGGGCATGGTCCAGGTCAGCACCCAGGCCGTCCGGGCGCTGCTGGACGCCGGGGTGGAGGTCCTGTACCTGACCCGTGGGGGACGCTTCCTGGGCCGCCTGTCCGGAGGTCTTTCCGGGCATATCGCCCTGCGGCGCAGGCAGTTCGGTCAACTGGCGGACCCCGCGTTCGTGCGCGAACTGGCGGTCCGAATCGTCGAGGGCAAGGTCCAGAACCAGCAGGTGCTGCTGCGACGATACCAGGCCCAGGTGAAGGACGAGAGAATTGCAACCGCATTGACCCGGATGCGGGCCCTCCTGGGAAGACTGCCGAGTGTCAGCACGCTGGACCAGGTCCGGGGATTGGAGGGCATGGCCTCCCGGGAGTTCTTCGGGGCGTTCGGCCGACTGATCCGGGCGGAGGGGATCGTCTTCACGCAACGGCTTCGCAGGCCGCCGCCCGATCCGGTGAACCTGCTGCTTTCCTTCGGATACACCCTGCTGGCCGGCGCGATTCACGGGATGGTCGAGCAGGCCGGGATGGATCCCTACCTGGGGGCCCTGCACGAACCCGATCGGGGCCGGCCATCGCTGGTACTGGACCTGATGGAGGAGTTCCGCCCGATCCTGGTGGACACGACGGTGATCCGGGTCCTGAACACCCGGGCCATCGGGCTCCGGGACTTCGCGTGGCCCGCCGAGGGAGAGGAGGCCGCCATCGAGGACGAGTGGGAGCGGGAGGAATGGGAGGACCGTGGAAGCGCAGGGGACGACCGGGGCGATGACGACGAGGAGGCCGCCGTTCCCTCGGGGCGAAGGCGGCTCCTCCTGTCGCCTCTGGGTGCCCGCAAGTGGGTCACCGCCTTCGAACGCCGTCTTGCGGAAGTGATAGAGTACCCTCCCAGGGGGTGCCGGTTGACCTATCGGCAGATCCTGCTGGAGCAGGTGTACCGGATGGCCCGACATTTCCAGGGGAAGGAGGAATACCGCTGCTTCTGCTACTGCTGGTGACCCGGGGCTCCTTGACAACCGAATCGGTGTCCCGGAACGAAGGTTCCCCATGTCTCGCGCCGCGCACCCCCGGCAGTTCCGGTCGGATCGAGGCAACCCCAGGAAAGAAGGGCCAAGCGCATCCAGGGGTCCGCGGTTCCGGAATTCTGAATGCTTTCAGCAGGAAAGACAGTACAGGCCACCGGTGCGGATCATTGCCCGACCCCCCCTCCAGGGGTCCGCGGTTTCGTGGCATGATGAGCCTTGTCTGGCGGGGGAACGGCAGGCAGGGGGTCCAAAGACCCGCCCCGATGAAGAGGGGATTGCGACGACACCTCCTAGCGAGTTGACCATCGGCCGATACACGTCCAAAGACCCGCCCCGATGAAGAGGGGATTGCGACAACGCCTCGATGCTCGCTGCGAGGTATCTGTCGACGAGTCCAAAGACCCGCCCCGATGAAGAGGGGATTGCGACTACAGGCATGGCCCATCATACCGCTGTTGCCAGTGGTGTCCAAAGACCCGCCCCGATGAAGAGGGGATTGCGACCAGATCCGGCCCGTGATTGCCTCGCCGTGGGCGAGGGTCCAAAGACCCGCCCCGATGAAGAGGGGATTGCGACCATGCCTGACATACAGGGACCCGGCTATGGAGAGCAGGTCCAAAGACCCGCCCCGATGAAGAGGGGATTGCGACATCGAGTGCGAAGAACTGCTGTTCGTTGCAAACCCGGTCCAAAGACCCGCCCCGATGAAGAGGGGATTGCGACTTCCCACCTCCCGGATCGCCATCGGTATCCCGCATCGTCCAAAGACCCGCCCCGATGAAGAGGGGATTGCGACCCCTCCAGAAACACATTCTGGAGGTTGGCCCCCCGGGTCCAAAGACCCGCCCCGATGAAGAGGGGATTGCGACTTGCTGAGGTCCACTTCCATGGCACCTCCTTTGTTCGTCCAAAGACCCGCCCCGATGAAGAGGGGATTGCGACCCCGTCAGGTCGGCCCTGACGAACAGGGCCGACCTGTCCAAAGACCCGCCCCGATGAAGAGGGGATTGCGACGGCCATGGACATGGCCTCGACGGCGAGACGGTTGAGTCCAAAGACCCGCCCCGATGAAGAGGGGATTGCGACTTCCCCCCCCCTTCGTTCCGTCCGGCCCATCCGGAGTCCAAAGACCCGCCCCGATGAAGAGGGGATTGCGACGCTCCCGGACGGCCTCACGGAACACGCGGCGGATGATGTCCAAAGACCCGCCCCGA
>JAGOKF010000136.1 GCA_017994695.1 Myxococcota bacterium
GCGCTGGAAATCAATGGGCTTTCGTGGAGTCGTGCGTCTCAAGATGGTCAGTGCAGGTGGGCCCGGGCGATGGTCATTCGCAAGCCGAATCCGCAGAGGAAGCGCTTGTTCCCCGTCCGCCCAACGGTTTGCGAATCACCCGCAATCGCGTCCGGCCGCAGGCCGGTCCGGCGCGCCCGTTGCCCGCGGCTGCACAGGGGCAGGGAGTTGGAATTCGCCCCGGCCGCGGAGGCGAAGCCAGCAACGGGCGTGACGGAAGCGATTGTCGGGTGAATTCGTTTGTTGGACCGTGTCCTCTTGTGTGATGATCGTCACTATTCTTGAATGGAGTGGCTGGGAACCCATCCCACGTTACCTGGAGCGAGTTCCAGTTTCAGCCAACCGGGTACGCTTCGATCTAGAACTTTTGCATACACTGGGGTTGAAACTTCCGAGACCATGGGAAAAGACTCGGACGGACCGGAACGGAGAATAGTAGGGGCGATGGACACTAACTCCGTCTGGGCCACCTCGGTGTTTGGACCATCGGACCTTCCCCAGATCCAGAAGGCGCCAAGGGCGATTACAATGGCAACAATCACCAGCACAAGCCACGGAGTGCTAGATGGTTGACGTGAGGCCACCGGGGTGAACTGCGGCGAATTCGAGTGCACTGGGGCATCCGCTGCCCGAGACCTGTTTGCTTCAACCTCCATTTCGGTCGCAACGCGGGCGATGTCGCTGTTCCATCGATCAACTACGGCGCTATCGACGGCCTCGAGAACACCGGCGACCGCTGCTTGCAGCGCTGATGCTGCAGTCTTGAGTGCGCGCTGGACAACTTGCTGTTCCTTGTCAATGGAACTCTCGCCGAAAAGTGCAGCGAGGCCATCCAGGGGATCCATGGCGCCTCGCGCAGCGCCTCGCAGCATTCCCCCAAAACCAGACCATCGCGCGGAAGAGTCGGCAAATTCCTCAGCGGCTGACTCAAACGCTCCGCAGGCATTTCGCAAGGAAACCAAAGATGTGTGTGTCCCGTTGAAAAGCCATCCCTGAGGGACCGCAAGCCAACGATCTGCGCGGAGTCCGCGTTCGCGGGCCTCTTCCTGGACGAAGGTGCGAAACTGAACCTGATACCAAGCCTCGATGGAGGATACTGTTTGGCTTACTGCAGCAAGAACCGAATTCGAATCGAGATTTGCAGCAGCAGCTTGAAGTTCCGAGGCTTCTTCCGCCTCCACCCACGCCCCCAGCCACTGGTCAAAGATCTCATCTATCTCACTGAGTTTCTGCGACAGTTCCTCGCGCCATGGGTCCAGGGTTTGGTCGGGCATCGTCCTTACCAGCGCTAGTTTGAAGCCGATTATTTCCTGCTTCAAATCGCAGATCAACTGGAGTCTCGAAGCAACCATGTGGCCTTGATCGGTCCAACTCCTTGTGGACGGGTCCGCGAATGGGGGTCGATTGGGAGGAATGGCGGGGTGGAAGGGCGCCCATCCGGCAGGAAGGGGACGCCTGGGACCACGACAGGACTGGAAGCGGAAGCGGAGGCGCCGGGGAAGGACGGTCCGCGATTGCTCCGAAATTGGGAGGGGAAACACTCGCGGGTGCCAGGCGGCAGGGGTCGCGAAGGTCCCCGACCTGGCGACGCCAGCGGGCAGGATCCAGGAAAGGACAGGACGGGCAGAAGCAGACCCAAGGGTCACAGGAGATCGGCGGGGCTCGGGACCCCCGAGGGACCCCGGTTCAGGACGTGGGTGTAGATCTGGGTGGTGCGGACGCTGCTGTGGCCCAGCAGTTCCTGGACCGTGCGGATGTCGTGGCCCGACTCCAGCAGGTGGGTCGCGAAGGAATGGCGAAAGGTGTGGCACGAGGCCCGCTTGGACAGACCCGCCACGCGGACAGCCATCGCCACGGCACGTTGCACCAGGGAGGGATCCTTGTGGTGCCTCCCCTCGTCGCCGGTGTCGCGATTCCGCCACCGCCGATCCTGGGGGAACACCCACTGCCACCGCCAGTCCGTCGCGGCCAGGGGGTACTTCCGGTGGATGGCGTCGGGCAGAGCGACCCTTCCGAAACCTTCCAGAAGGTCCCGTTGATGAAGTTCCCGAACCCCTTCCAAGTGCTTCCGCAAGGGTTCCTTCAGGCGACGAGGCAGCATGGTGAAGCGGTCCTTCCTCCCCTTGCCGTCCCGGACCTGGATCTGGTTCCTGTCGAAGTCGATGTCCTGCACCCGCAACCCGACGCACTCCTGGAGCCGCAGGCCCGACCCGTACATCAGGCTCGCCATCAGCCAGCAGTCGCCCTGGAGATGAGCCAGCACCAGCCGCACCTCGTCCCGGGTCATCACCACCGGCAGCCGGATCGGCTTGCGAGCCCGTGCGACCTGCCCCAGGTCCCCGAGGTCGATTCGCAGCACCCTCCGGTACAGGAACAGGATCGCGCTCAAGGCCTGGTTCTGGGTGGAAGCGGCAACCCCCTCCCCGGTCGCCAGGAAGGACAGGAAGGCCCGGATCTCGGGCTCGCCCATCTGGGCAGGATGACGCATCCCGTGGAAGTGCAGGTACCGCCGGATCCAGTACGTGTAGGTCTCCTCGGTGCGAGGGCTGTAGTGGCGCGTCCGGAGTTCGAGGCGCACGCGGGCCATCAGCCGCATGGATCCGGACCCGCCTTCGGGGCCCCGGGACGGGGCGGACTCCTTCTGCACCGGCATTGCAATGGATGTGCGGTTGTCGGGAACCACCGAAGCCTCCTGTCCGATCACTGCCCTCCGGTGAATCGAACCGACGGCCCGGAGTGTCACCTTTCCCTCCGGCAATCCCGCCGGATCGCCAGGAGCCGCCGTCTGCCACCGCCTTCCCAACCGGTGGCCGTGGGACATCGATGTCCCCTTCCCGGCATGCCGAATGACCATGAATTTCCCATTGACAACGGCGGTGCCGGCCGGTTCGAATTACCCCTGCAGCGGCCAACCCAAGGGGACAGGAACCGGGGTTGGGGCGCCCTGGTCCAGGAGATGGAGGAGTCGATGGCAGAGAAGTCGCGGAAGGGACTCGTCGGGAAGCAGGGCTCGAAGGCACGGATGGTTCCGGGACCGGTGGAGGCGCTGGGCACCCACCGGGTGGTGGAGGCGGTGAACCTGGCGGACATCGACCTGGAGGACACCCGGTTCCGGTTCCGGGTGACCTTGCGGGTCGGGGACCTGGTGGAAAGCATCCAGAATCATGGCCAGCAGGTGCCGGTGATCCTCCGCCGCAACCCGGACCGTCCCGGACTCCAGGTGGTGTCGGGATTCCGTCGGATCGCCGCGATCCGGAGGATCGGCTGGACCACGGTGAACGCCCTGGTGCTGGAGAACCTGTCCGACGAGCAGGCGTGGAAGGTCTCGGTGCTGGAAAACGAGGCCCGGAAGACCTACTCGGACCTGGACCGGGGCTACGCCATCCTGGCCTGGCAGGCGATGGGCATGTCGCTGCAGGAGGTGGCCGAGTCGGTATTCCACCTGTCCCGGAAGCAGGCCTCCCGGCTGAAGAGCCTGGTGAGCCTCCCGGCGGTGCTCCAGGAGGCAATCGGGGCCGACGGATTCACGACGACCCACGCGCTGGTGCTGAAGCAGTTGCGGGATCGGTTCGGGGCCCGCGTGGACTGTCAGTACTGGATCGAACGGATCCGCCGGGAGGGGCTGTCCGTCAGCCAGACGCGAGCGGCGGTGCTGCGCCTGGTGAAGGAGGAGCAGCAGGAAGACCCCCTGGAGGTCTTCGTGTACCAGAAGGACCAGAAGACGGGCCGGGACTGCATCCGGCTCCGGCCTGTCAAGATCGACGCATCCCGCCTCACGGAATCACAAATCACTAACATTATCAAAGACTTGGACGAAATCCGGGCCACCCTGGAGGGCTCCGCGAAGGCCAGGGGGACGGAGGCTGGTTGACCGAGGACCTCGTCTCGTCCCAGCACGGCCGTCACCGATGGACCCCGACACCGGGAGGATCCGGCCCGGCGGCGGTCAGCGGGGCGACAGGGGCTGGAGGATGCGCTGGAGGGCCAGGGAGAGGGAGGGGCTGAAACTGCGGTCCCGGTCCCAGGCCAGGAAGGCCTCGGCCATCTCCAGCACGGCGTCGGTGCCGACCCGGTCCACCAGGGCCTGCATCCGGCCATGCATCTCGGGATGGGCGCACTCGGACTCGGGAAGGCCGGTGGCGACCCGCAGGAGGTCCCGGATCAGGGACTCGATCCAGGCCATGCGCAGTGCGGCGGATTCGCGGTCCCGGCCCAGGTCCTCGATCATCTGGAACCGGGCGGTGGCATGGGGCATCTCCAGGAGGGACGCCAGGAGGTCGGCCCCGTCGGCCAGGCCCTCGGTCTGGGCCATACGCATCGCGAGCCCCGGGCTGCCCCGGGCCACCGAGGCGGCGGCCCGGGCCGTTGCCTCGGGGATGCCCCGGGCTTGCAGCAGCCCGCGGACCTCGTCGCGGGCCAGGCGGCCGAAGGCGACGGGGAAGCACCGGGAGACGACGGTCCGGGGCAGGAGGTCCGGCGCCGAGGACACCAGGATGAAGACGACCCCCGGCGGAGGCTCCTCCAGGGTCTTCAGGGCGGCATTGGCGGCCTCGGGCTTCAGGTGGTGGGCGTCGTCCAGCACGAGCCCCTTCACGGGGCCGACCACCGGCGGGAAGAACAGGCGGGGCATGGCCTCCTGGACCTGCTCCATCTTGATGAAAAGCCCGTCCGGCGCCAGCACCCGGATGTCCGGGAACAGGCCCTCGTCCACCTGCCGGCAGGAAAGGCACCGGCCGCAGGAGTCCTCCTCGGTCCGGTTCCGGCAGACCAGGTAGGACAGGAAGGCCATCGCGACGGTCCGCTTGCCGACCCCCTCGGGGCCGTGGAAGAGCCAGGCGTGGGCCACGTGGTCCCGGAACGCCGACCGACGGAGCATCTCGATGACCGGGCTGTGACCTACCACGTCCGCGAAGCGCATGGGTCCCCTCCTTGGACCGGGACCGAGATTACCACGAAGCGTCCGGGCAGCGGCGGCCACGGCCTCCCGCACGCCCTCGGCCCCGACCAGCACGAAGACCCGGGCGGGTTCGGCGTTCGTCAGGAGCACCGGGCGGATCTTTCGCGGGCCGCCCGCCGCACCCGGCGCACCCCCGCCAGCAGGAGTCCCGCGACCAGTCCCAGGAGCGCCGGGATCCCCGGGTCCCGGGCCCCGGCGGCACAACCGCCGCCGGACCTCCCGGCGAGGAGGCCGGCATCGTGGCCAGCCTGGCCGTCCGGGAAGGACTCCGGAGCGTCCGGGGAGGCCTCCTCCCCCCGGCCGGTCTCCCGGGGCCCCGCATCCGCCGTGCCGGGGTCTCCAGCCCAGGGGTCGGCCGCCAGGTCCGGCAAGTCCTCCATCCCGGCATCCGGTGGTTCGACGGTGCCGGTGTCGGGAACGGGGTCCGGGGTTTCCGGCAGGGGATCCGGATCGCAGGCGGGGATGGGAGACCCGGTGCAAAGGCCCCGGCCGTCGCAGGAATCCTCCCGGGTGCAGGGGTCCCCGTCGTCGCACTCGGTGCCTTCCGCCACGAAGGGGCTGGTGCAGGCCCCGGTGGCCGGGTCGCAGGTCCCGGCCGCGTGGCAAGGGGAAAGGGGCAGGCAGATCACCGGGTCCGTCCCGGTGCAGATCCCCTCCCGGCAGGTGTCGGACCGGGTGCACGCGTCCCCGTCGTCACACATCTTCCCGTCGGCCGCCAGGGGATCCGGGCAGCCCCCGGTTGCCGGGTCGCAGAGTCCCGCCACGTGGCAGGCGTCCAGGGCCGTGCAGTTCACCGGGTCCGTCCCGATGCAGATCCCCTCCCGGCAGGCATCGGTCCGGGTGCAGGCATCCCCGTCGTCGCATCCCGTCCCGTCGGGAGCCACCGGGTCCGGGCAGACCCCGGTTGCCGGGTCGCAGAGTCCCGCCACGTGGCAGGCGTCCAGGGCCGTGCACGTCACCGGGTCCGTCCCTATGCAGCTCCCCTCCCGGCAGGCATCGGTCCGGGTGCAGGCGTCCCCGT
>JAGOKF010000047.1 GCA_017994695.1 Myxococcota bacterium
GAGGTGGGCGCACCGGTTCGGCGCGGGCGAACCGGCGCCGGCGCAACCGGCCCGGTTCACCAAGGGCCTGGCCCTGCGGGTCGCCGCCGCCGACGCGGTGTTGGGTGCGGAGATGGAGGACCTCCAGAACCGCATGGAGGCCTTTGGCAGGGGCCGGGCGGATCGGGTGCTCCGCCAGCCGCCGGCCCGGCCCTGGGCCCGGGCGGCGGCGGTGCTGGCGGTGACGGGCATCGCGGGACAGGGGTGCCCCTCGTCGGGGGCCATCGACCCGCTGCCGTCGGACCTGCCGACGACCGACGAACTGGTGGTCGTGGACCCGCCGCCCCCCGACGCCTGGCAGGACCTGCCGCCCGTGGACCCGCCGCCTCCCGACGCCTGGCAGGACTTCCCGCCCGTGGATCCGCCGCCTCCCGACGCCCTGGAGGACCTCCCCCCGGTCGATCCCCCGCCGCCGGACGTCCAGGAGGCCGGCGAACCGGACTACCCGGTCGTCGATCCGCCGCCTCCCGACGCGGTGGACGACGCCGGGGACCAGGGACCTCCCTCGGAACTGCCCCCCGTCGATCCGCCCCCGCCGGACCCGACGTCGCCTCCCCGGCGGGCGTCGCTGCCCCTGGACCGGTCCTTCCGGGTCACCCTGGCGGCGGTCCGCGAGGAGAACGGCGTCCTGGAACTGGAGGCCCGGGCCGCCGGGGCCGAGGGGGTCGCCTGGCGCTGGTCCGCCCTGGGCGGGACCCTCGAGGTGCGGGGATCAAGGGCCCGTTTCGTGGCCGACGGGAGCCATCCCCCGGTGGTCGTGGTGACCGCCCGGGCTCCGGGACACCGCCTGGACGTGGCCCGGTGGCTGGTCGGCACCCGGAAGAGTTGAGGGAACCTGCTCCGGGAGCGTTCCCAGGCCGGCGGTCCTGGACGGGCCGTCCTTGACCGGCCGACCGCCGGGACAAAGCCTGGGCCAGGCGGTCGAGGGAGGATCTTCCATGAGACTGTGGTCGCTCCACCCGGGTCTCCTGGACCCGGCGGGGATCGTGGCGCTGTGGCGGGAGGCGTTGCTGGCCCAGGCGGTGCTGGCCGGCCGGACCCGGGGCTACCGGCACCATCCGCAACTGGATCGTTTCGCGGCGGCGCCCGATCCCCTGGATGCCATCGCGGCCTACCTGGGGGAGGTCCTGGTCGAGGCCCGACGCCGGGGCTACCGGTTCGACGACCGGAAGGTCCCGGCGCGGCCGATGCCGGCCCCCCTGGCGGTCACCGAGGGGCAACTGGCCTGGGAATGGGATCACCTGCGGGAAAAACTGCGCCGGCGGGCACCGGACTGGCTGGGGGCCCTCGGGGATGTCCCAAGCCCCTTTCCCCACCCGCTGTTCCGGGTGGTCCCGGGACCGGTGGAGCCCTGGGAACGAGGGGGCCGGTGAAGGCCGCCGGTCCGCCCGGTCTGCGGTTCCGTTCGCCGGGAACTCACCGGGAGGACAGGGGCGCCCGGAGGATTTCCAGCAGCCGGTCGTTCGGCGCCACGTCGAGGTCCCGGTAGGCCCGGAACCTCGCCTCGAGGGTCTGCCGGTCGTCCCGGTAGGGGTCCGGCCGGACGAAGGTCCCCTGGAGGCGGCCCCGGACTCCCCAGGCCGTCGAGATCCCGAAGACCTCCCTGGAGACCGGGTCGTCCAGGCGCTTGTAGGTCCACAGCGACCAGGAATCGCCCCGCTGCTCCATCCAGTCCACGACCAGCGCCGCGGCCTCGTAGGCCCAGTCCTCGTCCCGGAAGGTCGAGAAACTGCCGATGTAGTAGGGCACCCCCTGGGCCTCCTGGGCCTGCTGGAACTTCGGGCCATAGACGTAGTCGAACAGGAACCGGTAGCCGTCCACGTCGGTGGTGGTCCACTCGAAGAGGTGGGTCGAGTAGATCACGTTTCTCCAGCCCTTCTGCGAGGCCACCGGCAGCGTGTCCATGCCGAAGAAGCCGTCGTGGATCACGCAGAGCGTGTCGTCGCCCCGGGCCCGGATGGCCTTCACGATCCGGTCGTACATGGCATCCCGGGCCGCGGCGTCCGGGGCCCCGTAGGGCTCGGCCAGCAGGCTGTAGGCCGCCACCTCGGGGCGGTCCCGCAGCAGGTCCGACAGGAACTCCCACATCCGGACCGTCAGGGTCTGCATCGCCGGGTTCTGGAACAGGCCCGAGGTCCCGGTGTAGAGGTTCTGGCCCCCGGGGGCCTCCTGGATGTCCACCACGGCCCAGACCCGGTGCCGGGCGCACCAGCGCAGCAGGCGATCCAGGCGCTGCAGGGTCCGGGGGTTCCAGTCCAGGCCGCCGGGAGCCTCGACGTCGGGGCCCCGGACCAGGGATCGGTAGCCGATGGGGATCCGGACCAGGTTGAAGCCCTGGGCGGCGATCCAGGCGATGTCGTCCTCGGTGATCCAGGACTGCTGGAAGGTGTCCAGCAGGGCGTCCCGCCCCTCGGTGCCGAACCGGTCCGCCAGGACCTGTCGCAGCGACAGGTCGGCGTCGTCGCAGAGGGGAGGCTCCTCGGCCAGGACCGCCATCAGCGCCTCGGCCGTCTGCTGGCCCAGGGCGGCCACCAGCGGGCCCCGGACCAGGGCCTCCCAGTCGGGACCGTTCCCGGGGCAGACATGGATCACCGCCGGGTCCCGGCCGTAGGCCGGTCCGACCTGCCGAAGCACCTGGAGCACCGCCTCCTCGACGCCCATCTCCCGGGCCTTTTCCAGCAGCAGGTCGTGGCTGGTCCGTCCCGTCAGCGTGATCCAGGTCTCGTGGAAGAACAGGCCCCCCAGGTTGAAGCCCCGCAGGCGCACCTCGCGGCCGTCGGGGTCCACGATCCGGGTCCCGTCGGCCTTCAGGCGGGGCATCGGCCGGACCCCCTCGGCGACGTCGTTGACCTCGTCCAGCACCCGGGCGAGACCGGCCAGGTAGGCCCCGGCGGCGTCCGGTCCCGGGCCGTTTTGCTGGTCGAAGTTGGCGTCCAGGTTCGTGGTCACCTTCGGGAAGAGGTAGCCGACGTCCCCGCCGCACAGCCCGATCAGGAAGCGATCCCCGGTGCGCAGGTAGTCCGCCACGACCGGCTCGGGGGGCGCGTCGGGGTGCCAGGAGGGATAGGTGTCCGGGGCCACGATGCCGCCGACGACCAGTTCGGGGGTGATCTCGGCCGGGACGCAGAGGATCGTCGTCCGGTCCCCCAGGCGCAGCACCGGGAGCGGCAGGTCCACGCAGCCGAAACTCCCCGATGCCGACGAGCAGGGACCGTCGTCGAAGGTCTCGTAGAGGTAGTCGTCGTAGCCGTCGGCGATGCCGGACTTCACGGCCATCGCCAGGCCGAAGTTCTGGAGGGGCACCGGGACCTTCGCGAACCGGAAGGTGGGGACGACCTCCTGGTCGTCCAGCAGGGGGGCCGCCCGGACCGCCGCGACGATCCGCTCGGCGTAGGCCTCGCCGATGCGCCTGGCGCGGTCGAATCCCGCCTCGCCGACCTCCACGGGGGTCTGCATCAGCCCGAGGTCGGCGCTGAAGAAGATCGCCGTCCCCCCGAGGGCCTGTTCCACGGCGGTCCGCAGGAAGTGGGGGTAGTCGGCCGAGATCAGCGTGTTGTCGGCCCAGGCGGCCTCGGGGTGGTTCGCGATGGTGGCCAGCGTGGCCACGGGGGTGCCGGTAGAGGCCTCGACGGCCTGCAGAATCCCCACGTAGGGATCCAGCACCACGGGGGGCACGATGTCCCGGGCCAGTCCCTCGCCGTCGGCCCGGGCCACCCGGAGGTGGGCCGGCCGCAGGTCGTCCAGGGCCTGCCGGATGCTCGCCGCCGCCCCCGCGACCACCTGCTGGAGGTAGGCTTCGTCCCAGCCCGCCTGGGTGTCCGGCGCGAAGACGCCCACGGTGTCGGGGGCCTGGTGCGTGTGGATGCTGGCGATGAAGATCCGCTCGGGAGCCGGGGCCCGGTCGCCCAGGGCCGCCGCGACCGCGGCCCGGACCTGGTCCACCCGCTTCATGCCGAAGCCCAGGGTGTCCAGCGCGGTGAAGACGAAGTCCTGTCCGTGGAGTCGGAGGGCCAGCGTGCGGGCCTCCAGGGGGTCGTGCCGGCCCGTCGGCTGGCGGACCCCGAATCCCCCCATCCAGAGGGTGTCCAGCACGCGGTCCCCGTCGCGGTCCTCGAAGGGCTCCCCCTCGTCCCACCGCCCGTTGCCGTTCGTGTCGGTGTAGGGCTCGAAGGCCGGGTCGATGGCGGCCTTCCCCACGCCGGCCAGCACCGGCGCCGAGGTCCCGGCATCCCTGCCGTCGTCGGCCGGGGGAATCCCCTCGCCGGGGGTCTCGGGGCTGCCCTCGTCGGGGGCGGCTTCCCCGGGAACGTCCCGGGCTGAAGGGTCCCCCGGACCGTCCGTTCCGGGGTCCGTCGCCTGCCCGTCGGACCCGCCGCAGGCCAGGATGCCCGCGGCCAGGAAGGCCAGTCCGCACCGTGTCGTCCGCTGGTTCATCGAGGGGTCCTCCCGTGTCTCCGCCTTCCTCCGCCGGGATTTCCGGGGGAGATCCGGCTTGTCCTTTCGCCCGAAAGGGCCTATGGTTCGGCCAGGCCGCTCGGACTGGCACAAGGTGCCACAATGAAGGGCCTCTTGTCCACGGAAAAGCGCCGGGGGGGACCCGGCAGGAGGTTCGGAGGTGCCATGAGAAGGAAGGCCAGGCGCACGTCCGCCGGGGAGAAGGCGGGGACGCCGGTCCCCGGGAGCGGGCTTCCGGGGGCCGTTCGTCGCACGACCCGGGCCACGACCCGCAGACTGGAGACCCGGGAGCGGGTGATCGCCGTGGCCCGGGACCTGTTCCTGGAACGGGGCTTCGACGGGACCCCGGTCCGGGAGATCGTCGCCCGTTCGGGCATTTCGATGCGGACCTTCTTCCGGTACTTCCCCTCGAAGGAGGACCTGGCCTTTCCCCGGGCCGACGAGGGGACCCGGCGACTCCGGGACCTGCTGGCGGCCCACCGCAATCCGGAGCATCCCCTGATCGGGCTCCGGGACGCCCTGGCGGAATTCAGCCGCTGGTACGACGAGATGCGGGAGGAGTTCCTGAAGGAGTGGCGCTACGAGTCCCGTTCGACCGTGCTGATCGCCCGGGGGGCAGAGATCGAGGCCCGGAACCAGGGGGTGATCGCCGAGGCGCTGGTGGACGCCGGCCTCGAGGCCCCCCAGGCCCGGTACCTGGCCTCGGTGGTCTTCGGGGGGATCCGGGCCAACCTGGAGGAGTGGTTCGAGGAGGAGTGCCGGCGGGAACTGCTGGAGGTGTCGGGCAACACGCTGGTGCTGCTGGAAATGATGGACGCCCTGCTGTTCGACCAGGGCCGGTTCCGGGTGCCCGACGCCCTGGGGGCGACCCTGGCGGTGGCCTCGTCGGTCTGGAAGGGGATCGTGTCTCGGATGGGGGACCGAGTCCTGGGGAGGTCGTGATGGAAGGGAGCGCGGAACCGCGGGTGGCACGGCCGACCTTCGGGAGGGGACTGGTCCCGGGACTGCCGGGGTGGTACCGGGAGGACGCCATCGTGCTCACCCAGCCAGAACCCTGGGAGATCTGCCGGGAATTCTTCCAGGGGGGGCGGGTGCAGGTTCACGAGGTCGTGACGATGGAACGGTCCCGGGTGGACGAGGTGACGGCATCCTTCGGTCCCGCCCGGGCGGTCTGGGGCATCGGGGGCGGCAGCGCGGTGGACCATGCCAAGTACGTCGCGTGGAAGCGGGAACTGCCCCTGGTGCTGGTCCCGTCGATCCTGTCGGTCGATGCGGCCTTCACGAAGGCCATCGGGGTCCGGGAGGGATCGAGGGTGCGCTATGTCGGGGCCGTCTTCCCGGACCACCTGCTGATCGACTACGGGGTGCTCCAGGCGTCCCCGGCGATCCTGAACCGGGCGGGGATCGGGGACATCCTGTCGATCTTCACGGCCCTGTGGGACTGGCGGGAGGCCGGGGCGCGCCTGGGGGAGACCTACGATCCGGGCATCGCCGCCGAGTCCCGGGCCCTGCTGGATCGGCTGCTGGCCGGCGGGAAGGATATCGGAGAGGTCCACGAGGCGGGGCTCCGGCTGCTGGCCGAACTCTACGTCGGCGAGGTGCGGCTCTGCGAGATCGTGGGCAACGCGCGGCCCGAGGAGGGCAGCGAGCACTACTTCGCCTACGCCCTGGAGCACCGGACCCGGCGGCACTACCTCCACGGGGCCCTGGTGGGCCTGGGGGTGATGCTGGCCGGCGCCTGGCAGGGGCAGGACATCCGGCCCGTGGCGGCCTTCCTGCGGGACGTGGGACTGGACTGCGGCCTGGAGGCCGTCGGCTGCACCCGGGAGGAGGTGATCGGGACCCTGGCGGGGATGGATGCCTACCTGGCCCACGAGACCCAGTTGCTGCCGGGGGTGTTCCACTTCCGGGGGGCTCCCGGGCCGGCCGAGGCCGAGGCGCTGGTCCGGGAGGTGGAGGAGGCCCTGGGGGCGTCCTGAACCGGGAGGGTGGCGATGCAGACGGCGCTTGTCTTCAGTCCCCACGCCGACGACGCGACGATCTTCTGCGGGGGGACCCTGGCCCGGCTGGCCGGGGAGGGGTGGCGGGTCGTGCTGGTCCGGGTGACCGACGACCGCTTCGACTCGGTGGGGCTGACGGTCGAGGAGACCCTGGAACGCAACCGCGTGGAGTTGCGGGAGGCGGCGGACATCCTGGGCGTGGCCGAGGTGGTGGACCTGGGATTCCCGACGGACTGCCTGGCGGACACCCCCCTGGGGCGCCTCCGGGAGCGGGCCGTGTGGCTGCTGCGCCGCCACCGGCCCCACACGGTGCTGTCGTTCGATCCGGCGGACCGCTTCGAGGACAACCAGGACCACGTGCGGGTGGCCCAGGCCGTGGCCGAGGCCTTCTGGGTGTCGTGCTTCGACAAGCACCACCCGGAACACTTCGCCGATGGGGTCGAGCCCTTCGCCCCTGCCGAGCGCTGGTATTTCAGCCGGTCCTGCCCCGAGGCGAACCACGCGGTGGACATCACGGACCTGCTGGACCGGAAGGTCCGGGCGGTCTGCGCCCACCGGACGATGATGCGCAACGTGGTGAACCAGTACCGCCTGCAGTTCCGGACCGCGGGCCAGGCCGTCCCCGCCCTCGATGCCGCGGTGGAGGGGGAGGGGCTGGAACCCCTCCTTCAGGCCTATGTCGCGGGGGTGGCCGGGGCCGTGGCCCGGGGGGCCGGCCTCCCGGAGGGGCGGTTCGCCGAGGCCTATCGCCGGGAGGACCTGTCGGGAATCTCCGCGCTGCTCTGAACCCGGAACGTCCCCTGTTCGCCAGGGGTCCCCTTTCCCGCATCCTTCCGAACACTTGACGGATCCGTCCTCCGGGAGTATCCACGGCTTCCGGGCGGGTGTCGGTCGCGACGACTTCCTGAATGGAACGAGGGGAGGCTGCGCGATGGAAGCGGGGAACGTCGGCCAGGGCGGGGGACCCTCCTTTATCCGGTGCATCGGGGCGCTGGCCGACCCGGTGCTAAGCATCGAACCGGAAGGTGGGGTCCGCTGCCTGAACGAGGCGGCCAGGGCCATGCCGGCCCGCTACGGGGGCCGGGATCGGAGCCCCGAGGCCTGGTGGGGGTCCCTGTGGAAGGGGGCCTCGGCGGAGCCGTTCCGGGCCTGGGTCGGGGAGGTGGAGGCCCGGGGGGAACCGGCCCACCGGACCGACGTCACCATCGCCGTTCCGGGGTCGGATCGCGGCTCCGTGATGGTCTGGGACGTCACCGTCCTTCCCGCCGGGGCGAAACTGGACTTGCCGGGCGTCGTGATGGTGGTCCGGGACCGGACCTCCGACCGGTTGCTGGTGGATTCCCTGCGCCGGGAGAGGGATTTCTCCCGGAGACTGCTCGAGGCCGCGGGGGCCCTGGTGGTGGTGGTGGACCGGTCCGGGAGGATCGTCCAGTTCAACCCCGTCTGCGAGGAGGTCACGGGGTACCGGGAACAGGAGGTCCTGGGGAAGGTGCTCTCGGACCTGCTGCTGGCCCCCGAGGAGCGGGACGGGGTCCTCCGGGTCATCGAGGACCTCGGCCGCGGGAACTTCCCGAACCAGCACGAGAACGACTGGGTGACCCGGACCGGGGAGCGGCGGCGGATCCGGTGGACCAACACCGTGATCCGGGGGGACGACGGGGAGGTCCTCCACATGGTCGGCACCGGGTTCGACGTGACGGAACAGCGGCGGCGGGAGGCCCTGCTGCGCCACCAGGTCGTCCACGACCCCCTGACGGGCCTGGCCAACCGGGTGCTGCTCGAAGAACTGCTGCACCTGGCCTTCCACCGGGCCGACCGGAATCCCGGCTACCTCTACGGCCTGCTGTTCCTGGACTTGGACGGGTTCAAGGACATCAACGACCGCCTGGGCCATCCCTTCGGGGACCTGGTCCTGAAGGCGGTGGCCGACCGGCTTCGCCGGGGGGTCCGGAAGACCGACACGGTGGTCCGGTTCGGGGGCGACGAGTTCGTCGTGCTGCTGGAGCCGGTCTCCGGGGAGGGGGACCTGCCGGTCCTGGCGGACCGCATCCTCCGGGCCCTCCGGGAACCCATGGAGATCCAGGGTGTTCCCTTGACGCTGACGGCCAGCATCGGGGTGGTGATGGGCCGCCGGGGGGAGTCCTCGCCCGGGGACCTGCTGGCCCGGGCCGACCGGGCGATGTACCAGGCGAAGCGATCCGGCAAGTCCCGGTCCTCCTTCCTGCCCCGACCCCAGGCATCCTCCGAATAGCAACCGGGACGATTCCCGGCCGCCTGCACCGCTTCGCCCCGATGCCCCGGAAGACCGGGGTCCCCATTTCCCTTCCGTGCCGTGCGCCTCTACAATGGGACCGCTGCCGGCAGGAGGGCGTCGATGGCCTGGGAAACCGTGGAGTGGACGATCGAGGAGGATCGGGTCGGGGTGCTGACGATCCGGCGGGAGAAGGCCCTGAACGCCCTGAACCGCCAGGTCCTCCGGGAACTGGACGAGGCGATCGGAGGGCTGGAGGGGCAGGATGCCCTGGGATGCATCGTGGTCACCGGCGCCGGGACCCGGGCCTTCGTGGCCGGGGCGGACATCGCCGAGATGGCCTCGATGGGCCCCGAGGAGGCTCTGGCCTTCTCGCGCCTGGGCCAGGGGGTCTTTTCGCGCCTCGAGTCGCTCCCGGTGCCGGTGATCGGGGCGGTCCAGGGCCATGCCCTGGGGGGCGGCTGCGAACTGGCGCTGTGCTGCGACATCGTGCTGGCGTCGGACCGGGCGGTCTTCGGCCAGCCCGAGGTGAAACTGGGAGTCGTGCCGGGATTCGGCGGGACGGCGCGGCTGGTGCGGCGCATCGGGTACGGGGCGGCGATGCAGTGGATCCTGTCCGGGGGCAGCGTGGGGGCCGAGGAGGCCTTCCGCCTGGGACTGGTCCAGCGGGTCGTCCCGGCGGAGTCGCTGCGATCCGAGGCCCTGGAACTGGCCCGGGAGATCGCGGCCCGGGGGCCCCTGGCGGTCCGGGTGGCGAAGGCCCTGGTCCGGGAGGCCCGGGAGCGGACGCTCGCCGGGGCCCTCCAGGCCGAGGCAGAGGCCTTCGCGGGGCTGTTCGGCACCGCGGACCAGCGGGAGGGCATGGCGGCCTTCCTGGAAAAGCGCCCGGCGCGGTTCCAGGGGCGGTGAGACCGGCACCGGGGAATGGGGGGAGGTGGCGATGGCTCGGGGGCTGCTGGTGGGCATCTTCCTGTGGTCGATCGGGTGCGGAGGCGGGTCGCCGGAGGCCGAGGGGCGGCGGGCGATGGAGGTCTTCGGGTATGCCGGCGAGACCGGAGACGTCGGGGGAGGGGAGGTGACGGCCCGGATGGACTCGGTGGTCCCGGAGCGGATCTGGGACGGGCTGCTGGGGCTGGCGTTCATCGGGGTCCTCTGGGGCCTGGGAGCCCTGATCCACGGCGCGATTCCGGGCTTCCGGCACTACCTCCCCCCGGCCCTGGGGATCGCCGTCGTGGTGGTGTTCCTGATGCCGACGGCCTTCTTCCAGTTCCGGGGCGTCCAGGTGGACCCCGAGGGCGTGACCGTCGAGACCCAGACCGGGGGGACCAGCCGCATACGGTTCGAGGAGGTGCAGCAGGTGTGGGTGAGCCCGCGCCCGTGGTATCCCCGGTTCACCGATGCCCGCGAACTGGTGCTGGAAGGCGCCGGCGGGCAGCGGGTGGGCATCCCGTTCTTCGTGCCCCGGCGGGAGGAGGTGGCCCGGGCGGTCTTCCAGGGCCTCCGGGACCGGGGAAACGGACAGGCGTTGCGGTAGGAAGGAAAGGCGATGGCGCGCAGCAAGAACCCCCGTGCCCGGAAACGGCTGGTGGAGCCGAAGGACCGTCTGCCGCCACCGGAAGGCGTTCCGGCCTGGGTCGGCCAGGCCTTCGGGGTGGCCCTGATCCTGGGGGACTTCTTCCTGGGCCGACGGCTGGTGGAGTCCTTCGATGCCTTCAGCGACGGGGGGCTGTCGGGGATCGGGGACCCCTTCGCCTGGATGTTCGTCCTGGGCCTGGGGGGCTGGTGGATCGTCGTGCTGGGCTGGAGGTGGGCCGCCGGCCCGGACCGCCCAGTCCCGATGTCCGCCGGTGCGGGGGTGACGGCCCTGGTGATCGCCCTGGCGACCTCGGTGCTGGCCGGCGAGGGCCTGGGGCATGTGCTGCCGGCCCTGGCCCTCGACCGGGGCGACGGGCCCAACGCAGTGGGCATCGGCGTGGTCACGGCCCTGTTCCTGGCCCTGACCGCCCTCCAGTGGTGGCGCCTCCAGGCGGGGGACCCGGTGCCTGCACCCGAGGACCGGGACCCGGCGGTCCGGGACCCGGAGGAGGTCCCGGGTGGCCCCAGGGATCCAGAAGGGGATCCGCAGGCCGATCCGGGCATCCAGGGGCCGCCTGTCGGGCGGGTCCCGGGGCGCCCGGTGCCGCGGGTGCCGCCCGTCGCACGGCTGGCCGCGGCCCTGCTGCTGCTCCCCGCGGGGTGGGCCCTGATGGCCCCCGGAGACCTGCTGGCGATCCGGGCCCAGGCGGGCATCGAGATGAACTGGCAGGGGCTCCTGGCCCGGGCGGGCGTCGCGGCGGTCGCCTCGGTCTTCAGCGCGGGGGTCGGGATGCTGCTGGCCTACGGTCCCCGGGTGCTGGCCTCCCGGATCCTCGGCGAGGGCCAGGGGGCCCTGGGCTTCCTCGGGGGCCTCTGGCTGGCCCACTTCGTCCGGCTGGTCCTCGCCCTGTGGGGCACGTGAGGACGCCCGCGGGAGGAAGATGGCGACCGGGACCGAACAGGCTGGCCGCCGGGGGGCCGCCCCGGCGGTGCTGGAGGCCCGGAACCTCTCCCGGGTGTACCGGATGGGGGAGGTGGAGGTCCGGGCGCTCCAGGGGGTGGACCTGGACCTCCGGGAAGGGGAGATGGTCGTGCTGCTCGGCCCCTCGGGCAGCGGCAAGTCCACGCTCCTGAACCTGCTGGGCGGCCTGGACGTCCCGACCGCGGGCACCCTCCGCTACCGGGGCCGGAGGCTCGACGGGGCCGACGAGGACGCCCTGACGGCCTACCGCCGGCGGCACGTCGGGTTCGTCTTCCAGTTCTACAACCTGATCCCCAGCCTGACGGCCCGGGAGAACGTCCTGCTGGTGACCGAGATCGCCGAGTCCCCCCTGGACCCCGACGAGGCCCTGGCCCTCGTGGGCCTGGCGGACCGGGCCCGCCACTTCCCCAGCCAGATGTCCGGCGGCGAGCAGCAGCGGGTGGCCATCGCCCGGGCCATCGCGAAGCAGCCCGACCTGCTGCTCTGCGACGAGCCCACCGGGGCGCTGGACATCACCACCGGGAAGGTGGTGCTGGAGGCCATCGACCGGGTCAACCGGACCCTGGGGACCACGACCTGCCTGATCACCCACAACGCCGTCATCGGGGGGATCGCGGACCGGGTGCTGACGATGGCCGACGGGCGCATCGTGGCCGAGCGGATTCACGGCCAACGGGCTGCGCCCCGGGAACTTTCCTGGTGACCCGGGGGATGCCGTGGGGATGCTGGACCGGAAACTGGCCCGGGACCTCTGGCGCCTGCGGGCCCAGGCGCTGGCCATCGTGCTGCTGGTGGCGGTGGGGGTCTCCACCTTCACCGGGGCCCTCAGCACCTACCGGTCCCTCTTCGAAAGCCAGCGGCGCACCTACGAGACCTTCCGCTTCGCCCACGTCTTCGCGTCGCTGCAGCGGGCTCCGGAAGCGGTGGCGGGCCGCCTCCAGGAAATTCCGGGCGTGGCCGAGGTGGAGACCCGGGTCGTGGCGCCGGCCCTGCTGGAAGTCGAGGGCCTTCCGGAGCCGGCCCGGGCGATGCTGGTCTCGATCCCCGACGGGCGGATGCCCCGGCTGAACCGACTGTTCCTGCGGGCGGGCCGCCTGCCGGAGCCCGACCGTCCCTGGGAGGTCCTGGTCCACGAGGCCTTCGCGAAGGCCAACCGGTTGGCGCCCGGCGACTCGCTGCCCGCGGTGGTGCGGGGGCACCGCCACCGGATGGAGATCGTCGGGGTCGCCCTGGCGCCGGACTTCATCTACGCCGTGAGCCCCGGCGAGATGCTGGGCGACGACCGGCGCTTCGGCATCTTCTGGATGCAGCGGACGGCGCTGGCCCGGGCTGCCGACCTGGACGGCGCCTTCAACGACGTGTCCCTGCGACTGGCCGACGACGCCCGCCTGCCGGAGGTGATCGCCGAGGTGGATCGGGTCCTGGCTCCCCACGGCTGCCCGGGGGCCGGGGGAAGGGACCGCAACATCAGCCACCGCTACCTGTCGGACGAGATCCGGCAGCTGAAGGGCACGGCGGTCACGGTTCCGGCGCTGTTCCTGGGGGTGGCCGCCTTCCTGCTCCACGTGATCCTGTCCCGGGTCGTGGCCGCCCAGCGGGAGCAGATCGGCACGCTGAAGGCCCTGGGGCTGACCCACGGCGAGGTGGGATGGCACTACGCCCGCATGGTGGGGTTCGTGGTGATCGTCGGGCTGGGACTGGGGCTGGCCGGGGGGCTCGGGATCGGCCGGTGGTGGACCCGGCTGTATGCGACCTTCTACCGGATGCCTCTTTCCGTGTACCGGATGGACCCGGACCTGCTGGTGGCGGCCCTCGGGATCAGCGCCGCGGCCGGCGCCCTGGGTACCCGGATCGCCCTCCGCCAGGTTCTGCGGCTGCCTCCCGCCGAGGCGATGCGCCCGCCGGCTCCCCCGATCTACGGCCCCTCCCTGCTGGAAGGGATGGTTCCCTCCCGCTGGCTGTCGCCGACGGGCCGGATGGTGCTGCGCAACGTGGGGCGACGCCCGGCCCGGGCCGCCTTGTCGGGGCTGGGGATCTCGTTCGCGATCGCGCTGCTGATCGCGGGCTACATGCCCGTGGACGCGATGGACGCGATGATGGACATGCAGTTCGGGCGGGTCTATCGCGAGGACGTCGCAGTGACCTTCACCGATCCGCTGCATCCCGATGCGCTGCGGGGCCTGGAGGACCTGCCGGGGGTGCGCATCGTGGAGCCCTTCCGGTCCGTGCCGGTCACCTTCCGGGCGGGGCACCGGTCCTACGCCACGGCCCTGAACGGAGTGCCGGCAGGATCCCGGCTGCGGAGGGTGCTCGACGTCCAGGGCCGCGTCGCGGCGATCCCCGGCCGGGGGGTGCTGCTGACGGAGGCCCTGGCCGACCTGCTGCACGTCTCCCCGGGCCAGGAAGTGGTCGTCGAGGTGCTGGAGGGGCGACGGCCCCGGCTGGTCCTCCCGGTCAGCGGCACGGTCCGGGAGCCCCTCGGGGCCCAGGGATGGATCGACCTCGAGGCGCTCCAGGGGATGCTCGACGACGGTGCCACGGTCTCGGGGGCGGCCATCCGGGTGGACGGCGGCGACCGATCCTCCTTCTTCCGGTCCCTCCGGGGGATGCCCCGGGTGGCCGGCGTCGTCGTGCTGGCTTCGATGCGGCGCAACTTCGACCAGATGATGGCCCAGTACCTGGTGGCCTTCGCCCTGATGCTGGTGGCGCTGGCGGGGCTGATGGCGGCGGGGGTCGTGTACAACACCGCCCGGGTCTCCCTGGCCGAGCGGGAACGGGAACTGGCGTCGCTTCGGGTGCTGGGCTTCACCCGGGCCGAGGTCTTCCGGGTGATCCTGGGGGAGATGATCGTCCACGTGGCGCTGGCGCTGCCGCTGGGATGCCTGCTGGGGTATGCCTTCTGCCGATGGATGCTCGAGAGCCTGGCCAACGACCTGTACCGGGTGCCGATGGTCCAGTCGGCCCCGACCTACGTGGCCGCGTGCCTGGTGGTGGTCGCGATGACGGCGGCGGTGGCCCTGGTCGTGCGCCGGCGCGTGAACCGGCTGGACCTGGTGGGGGTCCTGAAGACCCGGGAGTGACGGGGCGCAAAACCGTCGATCGGGGGATCGCAGAAGGGGAGGAAGGCCATGAGGAACCGGGGGAAATGGGCGATCCGGGGGGTGCTGGCAGCCGGCCTGGCGGGGCTGGTCGCCTGGGCGATGGTCCCCAGGCCGGTCGAGGTGGAAACGGCGACCGTGGCCCGGGGGCCGATGGAGGAGGTCCTCGAGGGCCAGGGGAGGACCCGTGTCCGGGAACGGCACCTCCTGGCGGCTCCCGTTCCGGGCCACCTGCGACGCATCACGGTCCGGGCCGGGGACCCGGTGCGGGCCGGGGATCCCCTGGCGGTCGTGGTGCCCGCCGAGCCCGTGCCGCTGGATGCCCGGTCCCTGGCGGAACTGGAAGCCCGTCACCGGGCCGCCCTGGCTGCGGCGGCCCAGGGAGAGGCGGCGGTGGAGGCGGCGGTGGTGGCCGAGGCCCAGGCCCGGCGGGACCTGGAGCGGTACGAAGCGCTGGCGGCCCAGGGGACCGCGGCGGCCCGGGACCTGGAACTGGCCCGCACCGAGGCGGAGGTCCGAGGCCGGGGGGTCCGGCAGGCCCGGATGGCCGCGGAAGCGGCCCGGCGGCAGGCCGATGCCATCGCGGCGATGCTACCCGGGGGCGGCCGGGGGATGCCCGGGGGCGCCGGGGTGACGGTATCGGCCCCGGCGGACGGGGTCGTGCTGCGGGTGATCCACGAGGCCGAGGGCCCGGTGATGGCGGGCACTCCCCTGGTGGAGGTGGGCGATCCCCGGGACCTGGAACTGGTGGTGGACCTTCCGACCGCCCGGGCGGTGCAGGTGCGCCCGGGGAGCGAGGTCCGAATCCTGCGGTGGGGAGGGCCGAACCCGCTGCGCGGGCGGGTGCGCCTGGTCGAGCCGTCGGGGTTCACGAAGGTCTCGGCCCTGGGGGTGGAGGAACAGCGGGTGCTGGTGGTGGTCGATCCGGTCACCGGCCCCGGGGAGCCGGGCTGGGAGGGGCTGGGGGACGGGTTCCAGGCCGAGGCGGCCATCGTGACCTGGAGCGCCCCGGAGGTGGTCGCGGTGCCGGAAGGGGCGGTCTTCCGCCACGGGGAGCAGTGGGCGGTCTTCCGGGTCCGGGAGGGTCGGGCGGTGCGCCAGGCCTTCGCCGCGGGCCACCGGGACGGCCGCCTGGTCCAGGTGGTCGGGGGCCTGGAGGCGGGGGACCGGGTCGTGCTATTTCCGGGGGACCGGGTGACCGACGGGGTGCGGGTCCGGGAGGTTCCCTGATGCCGCCCTGGCGGTGGGATGGGGATCTGGGAGGCGGGTTGGACGGGGGGCCGCCGCGGCTGCCAGTCCGGGGCATGTCCGCCGGAAGCACCCCTGGACCGATGGCGGGCACGCCCCAGAGGGCCGCCGAGGATCGCCGGGTCATGATGGACAACGAATCGGGGGAAGCCAGGATGAAGCGGATGATCGCGCTGATCGGGTGCCTGGGGACTCTGTGGGGGCTGCCGCTCGGGGCGGAGCCGATCCTGCCGCCGGGGAGGTTCCCGGCGACGGACGCTGCCATCGCCAGGCAACTGCGGCAGTTCCGGTCCTTCCACACTCTTCCCTTCGGTCTGTCCCTGAACGTCCACGTGAAGGACCTGGAGGCCCGAGAGCGGATCCAGGCCTTCCTGGACCAGCAGGAGGTCGAGGACTTCCGGCAGTTCGCCGGGAGGCATCCCTACGAAGAGATCGCGATGTTCGGGGAGCACGGCGATCTGGGATTCTTCGGGGGCGTGGCGCTGGCGGGGACCGCCTTCCGCTACCGGGCCCTCCGGCGGGAGGGTGCTCCGGAGGCGGAACTGGCCCGGGCCCGGGCGGACCTGATCCGGGCGGCCGAGTCCTGGCACGTCTTCTACGTGGTCACCGGCGGCCAGGGCGTCGTGGCCCGGGGGATCTGGCGGCTGCAGCCCGAGGATCCCGAGGACCCCCCGATCCCCGGCCTCGACCTGTACCACCCGGTCCCCCTGTTCGACGACCAGGGGAACCCCCTGCCCCAGCCCAAGGACAACGGGTCGGACCGCTACGACCACAGCGGCGGGGTGCTTCCGCCCGGCGTGTGGGGATGGATCGACTCGGCCTCGAAGGACCAGTTGACCGGGCAGGTCCTGGGACTGGTGGCCCTCTACGACGCGATGAAGGACGACCCGGACGTGGACCAGGGGCTGGTGGAGCGCCTGGCGGAGGATGCCCGGGGAGTCGGGCGGATGCTGATGCAGAAGCGGGAGATTTCGGGCCTGGAGAACTGCACCGGCGAGGGGGAGTACGACCTGATCATCTGGGATGCCGACGGACGGCCGACGATGCACCATGACCTGAACCCCCTGTCCTTCGAGAAGTTCTACCTGCCCGAGGGATCGGCGGGCTTCAACATCCTGAACCTGGTCCTGGCCACGGGGATCCTCCGGGGCCTGCACCACGTCACCGGGGACCCGGAGATCGAGGCCTTCCTGTACGACGAGTTCCTGGGGCGCCGGGGCTACCTCGACAAGATGCGCCACTTCGAGAGCCCCGATGCCCTGAACTACATCTACATGGGCCTGGCCACCAACACCGACAACCCGGACCTGGTCGGGGTGGCGCTGTTCCTGGCCCTCTACACCGAGACGGACCCCGAGGTGGCCTCGGTCTTCCGGCGGTTCCTTCAGGAGGGCTGGTGGGCCCCGGCCACTGAGCCGCGGTTCTGCGCCTCGAAATCGAAGCAGCCGCTCTGGGACGCGATCTACCTGGCCGTGACGGACCGGGGGACCCCCGAGGACGTCCGCCAGGAACTGGCGGCCCTGCTCCCGGCCTTCCCGCTCGGGGGATACTGGCAGGACGAGCGGATCAACTGCGACGACCAGGAGATCGCCCAGGGATGGTGCCTCGCCATCGACGGGAAGACCGTGATCACCCTGGCCGGCACCGAGCCCGGGGGACGGTGGCTGGCCACCGAGGCCCTGGACCCTTCCATCCGGCCCAACTCGGACTTCAACGCCCGGTCCAATGCCTTCCACGTCAACGGGGGAGGGGACGGGCGGATGCTCGGTCCGGGCGGCGACCTGCTGGCGGCCTACTGGATGGCCCGGGCCCTGGACGTGCAGCCCCCGGGTTCCTGGAACCGATCGCCCTTCGCCCGGGCCCACCGACCCGTGCCGGGATCAACGCCCGAGGAGGTCCCGGAGGAGACCGGCGGCGGGGACCCCGGACCCGCCGATCCGGGGTCGGAATCCTCCCCGGACCTCGCTCCGGGGCCGGACGGAGATCTCCCGGCCGCCGTGGAGGATGTCCCTGACGCCGGGGGCTCCGGGACGGACGCGGCTCCTGGCGGGGATGCGCTCCCGGATGCCGGGGCGCCCCGGAAGGGAGGCGGATGCCGGGCATCCTCCCCGGGCGGCGCGGGAGGTCCGTGGACCTGGCTGGTCCCGCTGGCGGCCTGGGGATTGCGGCGGCGACGGTCCGGGGTCGGCCCTTCCTGAACGTGTGCGATAATCCCCCGACGGGCAGGACCGGAGGATCGCGATGCCGGAGGCCGGAGAGGATTCGGGCGGGGTGCGGGCCTACCGGGGCCCCGGGGAGCATCTGGGGGACTGGCTGGTCCGCCTGCGGCTGATGATCCAGCGCCACCTGGTCCTCTTCACGGACCGCTTCCTGGACTCGTCGGGCAAGGCCAGCGACCTCTTCGCCAGCCGCCGGGAGGTGGAGGCCTTCCTGGCGATGGAACCCCCGGGGCCCGACGTCCTGGAATCCCTCCGGGTGATCGAGGAATCCCTGGACCGCTTCCAGCGCTTCATGGCCGCCCGGCTGGCGGCCAGCGCGGAAACGGGAATGCGCCTGCCCATCGAGGACCTCCGGGCGGCCTTCGGCCTGGACGACCTGGAAATGGACCTGCTGATGGCCCTGGCCGCGCCGGACCTGGACCCGGAATTCGCCCGGGCCTATTCCCACGCCTGGGCCGACTTCGCCCGGCGGCACGTGGACGGGGCCTTCCTGGCGGACCTGGTGGCGGGCCTGGGTCCGGACCGGGACCGGGTGTGGGCGGCCCTTCAACCCGGGGCCCGGCTCCGGAGGATGGGCCTGGTCGAGGCGGGGATGCTGCCGGACCTGGGACCGATGACCCGCGGTTCGGACCGGCCCCTGAAGGCGGCGGACCGCGTGGTCGCCTGGATCCGGGGGCACCGGGAGTCGGACCGGGCGGTGCTGGGCCGGGCGGCCGGCTGGTACCGGCGGGACGACCTCCTCGGGGACCTGCTGCTGCCGGCATCGGTCCGCCGGGCGGTGCAGGAAGCCCTGCGGCGCCAGGGACCGGACCGGCGCCTCCGGGGGATCGTGCTGGTCGGGGCCGTCGGGTCGGGCCGCCGGAGCCTGGCCCTGGAGACCCTGGGGGAACAGGGACGCCCCCTGCTGGTGGTGCGCCTGGACCGGCTGCCCGCCGCCCGGGAGGACCGGGAGGGGGCCGTCCGGGGACTGGTCCGGGAGGCCCTGCTGCTGGGGGCGGCGATCTATCTGGAGGGCGTCGAGGATTTGGACCGGGGCGGGACAGGGCCCGGAACCGGGGTCCTGGACGACCTCTTCGAGGCCCTGGAGGACTTTCCGGGGCCCCTGCTGGTCGGGGCGACGGTGAGCCCCCGGGAGATCCTGCGGCCCTACGGGGAGTTCCAGGAGATCGGGGTCCCGTTCCCGGAGGCATCGGACCAGCAGCGCCTGTGGGAACGGGGCCTGTCCCGGACCTGCCGGAAACCCCCGGGATTCGCCATCCCGGAACTGGTGGGTCGATACAGCCTTTCCGGAGGGGCCATCGAGGCCTGCTGCCGGGCCGTCGGGCGATGGGCGGAAACCGCGGGAGCCCGGTCCGAGGCGCTGCCGCTGCCCGTGGTGGTCGACGCCATCCGGGCCCAGTTGAGTCACCGCCTGTCGGCGGTGGCGATCCCCGTCCACAAGGGGGAGGGCTGGGACGACCTGGTGCTGCCCCCGAGGACCCTGGACACGCTCCGGGAGATCGTCCAGTTCTTCCGCAACCGTTCCCGGATCCTGCACGAGTGGGGCCTCGGGGCGAAACTGCTGAAGACCCCGGGGGTCCCGTGCCTCTTCGCCGGTCCTCCCGGCACGGGCAAGACGATGGCGGCGTCGATCATCGCCAAGGAACTGGGTCGGGAGATCTTCCAGATCGACCTGAGCCGGGTGGTGGACAAGTACATCGGCGAGACCGAGAAGAACCTGGGGAGGGCCTTCGAGGAGGGGGCCCGGGCCCAGGCCGTGCTGCTGTTCGACGAGGCCGACAGCCTGTTCGCAAAGCGGACCGACGTGAAGACCTCGGTGGACCGGTACGCGAACCTGGAGGTGAACTACCTGCTGCAGCGCATCGAGTCCTACGAGGGGATCGCGATCCTGACCACGAACTTCCCCGGGAGCATCGACGAGGCCTTCCGCCGGCGGCTGCGGTTCTTCGTGGAATTCCCGTTCCCCGAGGAGGCCGAGCGCCTGCGCCTCTGGCAGACCCTGATGCCGCCGGAGGTCCCCCTGGGGCCGGACGTGGACCTCCGGGAGATGGCCCGGCGCTACCTGCTGGCCGGGGGCAACATCCGCAACGTGATCATCCGGGCCGCCACGCTGGCCGCCGAGGCCGACCGGCCGGTGGACATGGCCCTGATGGTCCAGGCGGCCAACACCGAGTACCGGGCCATCGGCAAACTGGTCCGGGAGGAGGTCGAGTCCTGACCGGGTGCCCGGGGCCTCCCCTGGGGTCTCGAGACCCCAGGCAGCCCGCCGGGGCCTGGAGTCCCCGGGGACAGCCACCTGTCTCATCGCATGAAACGACAGCGTTTCCGCAGTGTTCGGTGGTGCAGACAGGGGACGGTCACCTTGGGGGACGTCATGACAGGAGGGCGACAAACCGACGCCTTGGTGGCATGATCCGTGCTTGAAGACGAGGATGGATGTCCGCATCTCCCTTCCGGAGGTGATGCATGTTGGGGAATCTGGGATCCCTGGGAGTCAGGAAGCCCGAGGACCTGAAGAAGGCCCTGAAGTCCGACGCCCTGAAGAAGGGCCTGGGAAACGCCGTCAGCCAGGGAATCGCGAGGCTTGCGCAGAAGGAGGACACGCGGAAGCACCTGGTGGAGGCGGGACGCAAGGGCCTCGGGCACATCCTGAACCGCCTGTCGCCCGAGGAGGCCTCGAAGGCCCGGGAGGAGGAGGACCGGGAGGAACGGGAGAGGGGCGGCGAAGGGACGCAGGCCCGTGGCGCCGGGACGCAAGGGCCCGGGGGCGGGGCATCGGCGGAACGGGAGGGGGACGAGGGGAAGCACACGGACGGGTCGGCCGGCGGGGCCGAGTCGGGGCAGGTTTCCCGGGATGGGACGGCCGGTTCCGGACAGCGGGTGGCCGGGACCGGGGAGGCTGCCGGAGGCCTGGGGCCGGACGAGGATCGGAAGAAGGACGAAGGGGCTGTTTCCCGGGACACGGCGCCCGGGCAGGACAAGGCTGCCGGAAACGAAACGAAGGCCGGCGAGGGACCGGGGGCGGCCGGGGCCACCCAGGCCACCCAGGAGGCTGGCGAGCCGGCGGGCCCCTCCGGGGAGCAGGACCAGAAGGCCTCGGAGGAGGGCAAGGCGGCCTCGGAGGAGGGCAAGGGGGCATCGGAGGGCGCCCAGGCCGACCAGGCCTCGAAATCGAAGGACCCCCAGGGCCCGGCGAAGAAGGCCTATTCCAAGGGTCCCGGGAAGAAGGTCGCCGAGGGAGGGGGCAAGGGCCGGGGCCCCGGGGGCGCGGATCAGACCCAGGGGGTCCATTCCCAGCCCGACCAGGGGCAGGCAGCCGGGGCGACCGCGGGGGCCTCGGCGACCGCGGGCCTGGCGGGCACGGTGGGCCAGGCGACCGGGGCCTCTCCCGAGATGCAGGCCTGGATGGCTTCCCACCCGGACCTGGAGGCCCGGAACCGGATCCTCCAGCTGGCGACCTTCACCGAAGGCATCCGGGGCCGCACCGCGGACCTGAAGGAGAACCTGCCGAAGAAGACCGGCCTGGACAAGGCCCTGAACTGGCTCGGGGTCGGGGACCTCAAGAAGGCCTGGAAGAACAATCCCTACCAGGTCAAGGGCCTCCAGGACATCGAGACATGGCTCGCGGTGATCGGCTACGTCCGTCCGGCCCTGAGCCTCGTCGGGGACGTGGCGGACAAGGTCAGCCTGATCACCACCATCGCCTCCCTGCTGACGATCTGGTTCCCGCCGGTGGCCGGGCCCCTGATGGCCATTTCTCGGATCGCCAACATCGTCAGCCTGGTGGTGAAGGCCGCGGACTTCGCCCTGTCCCTGATCCAGGCCGCCCTGGCGGCCGTGCGGATCGGCAAGGAGAAGAACCCCCTGAAGCGGGCCCAGATGGCCGCGTCGATGCGCGACGGCATCCAGAGCGGCCTGATGGCGGGGGTGGAAGCCCTGACGGCGGCCATCGGTGCCAAGGGAGCCAAGGGGGCCAAGAAGGGCTTCATCGGGACCAAGAACCTGACGAAATCCAAGAACTTCGCAGGCAAGACCTTCTTGCAGAAGGCGAAGTCCATCGGCAAGGGGACCTGGACGGGGTTCCAGCGCGGGGTCCGGGACACCTTCACGAAGAAGGGCCTGAAGGAGGTCGGCAAGGAGACGCTGAAGGGCCTGAAGGAGAAGATCGCCCCCAACATCCGGGAGGCGATCAGCGAGAACTCGAAGACCTGGAAGAAGACCCTGAAGATGGCGGCCACGGACCGGAAGGGGCTCGTCAAGCACGTCCTTTCGGAGACCTGGAAGAACCGGGACGTCATCAACAAGGACTGGAAGAAGGGCGTCGACAAGTACATGGGCGAGCAGTTCGACAAGACCCGGTCCGCCGAGCAGGGAGCGGCCGTGCGGTCCGGGATGGCCGGGGGAGCGGGTTCCCCGGTGTCGGGGCACGTCCAGGCCCTGGAGAACCTCATCGCCGCCGGGCTGGGACAGGCGCCCAGGGCCCAGGCGGGGGTGGGGCCGAACGGGGCGATCCTGGTTCCCCAGATGGCCGGTCCCACGGAAGCCGACGTGCTGCTCCAGCCGGAGGACTTCGAGGGGATCGAGGTCCAGCGCAAGGCCCTCCGGGAGATGAAGGTCTCCCTGGACGGGGACATCGCCCAGCAGGTGGACTACCGGGATCATCTGCTGAAGACCGTCGCCCCGGCCGCGGTCCAGGGCGGCAAGGAGGCGATGGAGCAGGCCAACGCGGTGGCGGAACAGCGGGCCGAGAACCAGGCCGACAAGGCCGACCTCCAGAAGAGCCAGCAGGCGACGGGGCAGGTGCAGCAGGCGAACCAGCAGGCCACGGCCCAGGGACAGCAGGCCCAGGGGGAGGCGAACCAGGACGTCCAGGTGGCCCAGCGGGGCATGGCGGCCGAGCCGGACCAGTCGAAGGTGGACCAGGAGGCCCAGAAGAAGGCGAAGGAGGACTACGAGCGGGAGAAGCGGGAGTACGAGCAGTCGAGCATGATCGGGAAGGCCTGGAAGAGCGTGAAGAAGTTCGCCAAGTCCGTCGCGAGTTTCGTTGGTTCGGCGCTGAAGTGGGTCTGGAAGAACGTCGTCAAGGCCGTGATCGACAAGGTGAAGGGCACCATCGCGAAGGTGATGAACTACATCACCTCGAAGATCATGCAGTTCCTGCTGAAGACGATGGGGGGCATGTCGGACAGCGAGGCGAAGACGCTGGCCTTCGGGGCCGAGGCCCAGCAGAAGCAGGGCGAATCGGACCAGGCGGAAGAGGAACTGCTGGGAACGGGCAAGGTGGCGATGGAGGCCTCGGACAAGGCCACGAAGGCCGAGAAGAAGGCCATTGAGGAGGCCAACCGGGCCAACGAGAACATCCAGTCCGCCAAGGGCATCCAGCAGGAGATCCAGGGGCAGGAACAGGCCCTGGACCAGGAGGAGCAGCAGGGGAAGGCCCGGGCGGCGGCCTTCCAGGCCCAGTTCGGCCCCTATTTCGCGTCGCTGGCCGGCGGCGGCGTCGGATCGGCAGGGGCCGGCGGGGTTCCTTCCCAGGGGGCGGGGCCGTCCCAGGAGCCGGCGGTCTCGGAGCCCATGATCGGGAGGATCACGGCCGCCGCGACGGCCGTGCAGGCCAACAGCACCCAGAGCGCAGCCCGGCTGGCCGCCGAAGCCGAGGAAGTGAAGGCGAAGGAACTGCAGCAGAAACTGAAGGGACTGAAGGCCTCCCTGGAGGCCCAGCGGAAGGCGAACGACGCGGATCGCCCCCGGGGGAGCGCCCCGGTGGGGGCCGCGATGGGTGCCGGGCTCGGGGCCGCGGTCGCCGGTCCCGTGGGTGCGGCGGTGGGGGCCGGCCTGGGCGCGACCTCGAACCCGGCCCAGATGGGGTCCTCGGACTACGACCGGATCTACAACGACGCGGCGGCCCGGATCCGCAACGAGGCGGCCGTGTGGGCCCGGCAGGTTGTCCAGGAGCACGGCGCTGGGGAGTCCCAGCGCCGGGGGCGGGTGGCCGCCGAGGCGGCCAAGGTCGCGGGTCAGCGCGGACAGCCCCTGCCGGCGGTGGCCGCGATGCTGCGCCAGGTGGCCCAGGGCCTGAAGGCCGAGGACGAGGACATCCCGGTGGACCGGGAGGATGCGAAGCGGCGCCTCCAGCAGGGCCTGGACCACATGTTCTCCTGACGATCCCACCGTTTTCCTCCAGCCCCGATCGCGCCGCGATGCGGGCTTGCCAGACCTGGGGGAACCTGGTGTTCCACCCCGATCCCCGACGGCATCCCGGCCAGTCCCGGCGGCGATCGTGGCGGGCCGGGCGGCCGGGAAGGACCCGTCGGGTCTTGGGCGGACACGGTGCGTCGGGGCAGACGGCAGGGGCCGGAGGGAGGGGAGGCCGGCGCTACTGGGCGTCGGGGGGAAGCCAGTAGGAGGGGATCTCGCCCCGCTTCATGGCCTCGAGGTCGTCCTGGGCCTTCTTCAGTTTCGCGGGCCCGAAGTTCAGGCGGCCCTCCATCAGGAAGACCTGGAGGAACCGCTCCATCTCGGCGATGGCCCGGGGAAGGTCGGTCTTCCGGTACACCAGCGACCGGCAGTAGTTGATGTCGGGCTCGTGCCAGGTGTAGGGCTCCAGGTCCTGGAGGATCTGCTCGGCCCGTTGCTGGTTCCCGGTGAAGAAGTGGGCCATGCCCAGGTACATCCATGCCCGGGGCTGGTCCTTCGGGATGCGGGCCACCACCCGCTCGAAGTAGGGGATGGACCGGCGGTAGTCCTCGGGGTCGTGGGTGCTGTTGGCCTTGTAGTACCAGGAGATGGCGGCCAGGTAGTTCACCACCGGGTCGTCCGGCGCGGCGTCGGCCTTGCGGCTCCACTGGGGGATCGTGTCCTGCCCCAGGCGGCCGCTCATCAGGTAGGTCGAGATGTAGAGGCCCAGCGCCGAGGGGTAGTCGGGCTTCAACGCCATCAGGTGGTCCCAGGGGGCCATGGCCTTGTCCAGTTCCCGCCGGTTCCAGTAGTAGTTGCCCCAGAGGAACCAGAGATCCGGGTCCTTCGGGAAGGCGTCGGTGGCCGCCTTGCCGGCCTTCTCGACCGCCGCCGGGTCGTCCAGGTGGATCGCCAGCCGCAGGCGGATCACCGCCTCGCACAGCGACGACACCGGGGCATCCAGGGGGCCCACGGCCCGGGCGACCTCCTGCGTCCGGCCCTCCCGGAGCAGCAGGGTCCATGCGGCGATCCGGCAGCAGGAGGGCTGGGATCCCGGGGTCTTGGCTGCGGAGGCGACGCGGCCGCAGATCTCCCCGAGGGCCTGTCCGTCCCCGGCGAGTTCCAGGGAGGCGAGGTGTTCCGTCAGCAGGTCCCCGGGCGTCTGCTCCACGGGGGTGGCCAGCAGGGGGCGCAGGAGGTCCCGGGCCTTCGCCCCGTCGCCGGCGGACCGGATCAGGGAGGCAACCGCCCGGACGGTCGGGGCATGGCCGGAGTGCTTCCTCGCCAGGGCGACGGCCCGGGCGATGGCCTCGGGTGCGGGGCCTTGGGCCGCAGCCTCCTTCACGGACTGGTATTCCGGAAGGGCCTCGGCGGCGACCTGGTGCCGGGGCGGTCCCAGGAAGGCGATGCTGAGGCCGTTCTCCGGGATCTCTGGCATCCACATTCCCGGCGGCGCGCCGAGGGCCGGATCCTTCGGCGGCGGGGATGGGGACTCCCCGCTGCCGGACGCGGACCAGGCGAAGGCCGACTCGTGCTTGCGGACCTGGCGGGCCAGGGCCCGGACCAGCCGTCCGGCCGAGGGGTTTGCGGGTCCCTCGGGGGACACGATGGCGAACTTCTCCGTCCGGGCCAGGGGGGACTCCGCCCGGGAGGGGTGGACCAGGAGAATCTGGAGGGATCGGCCGGCCCGGCTCCGGTAGGAGAGGGCGGCCGTGTTGCGATCGACCCGCACCTCCTGGAGGAGGTAGCCGCCGGGGAAGCCCCGGGGCCCCGGTCGGGTCATCCGGAGCAGCAGGTCCTCCTGCCCCGGCGGGATGCTGTATTCGACGGGGGCGGTGTCCCCCCAGGCGGCCCTGGAGGCCACGGTCCCGATCATCGCGAACAGGATCGCTGGAAGGATCGATCGCAACGGCATCCGGGTCTCCCCTGCGCGGTCGGCGGCATCTTACCACAAGGCATCCTCCGGAAGCGGTCCCGGGGCTGGGAGCCTCGCCTGCCTCCCTGTCGAGGAGCATGCCGGGCCTGGAGTTCCCGGGTGTGAGGGACCCTTCGGGGATCGCACGAGGGACCGATGGCCTCCTTTCGGCCTCGCTCCGGGCGACGTCCATTCCGCCAGAAAGGGACGGCCCGGGGGCGGTCCGCCGTTTCGAACCCGCGAAGGGACGCGGGTCCTGCAAGACCGGCGGGTCGGAATGGTATAGAATCCGGGAGGTTAGGTGGTATAAAAGGGTGACTGTCCCCCGATCTGGTATGCTGGAGTAGCCGGGAGGGAGAGACGACATGGGGCGCCGGAACCGGTGGATGACGCCGCTCCTGGTGATGGCGGCCTCCTGCGGGGGAGGCGCCTCGGGCCCCCTCGGTCCCGATCCGGGCCAGGACCTCCCTGCACCGATGGACCTGCTGGAGGACTTCCGAGAGGGCCCGGGGGATTCCTGGACGGGACGGGACGTTCCGCTGCCTCCCGACCGGGAGGAAGGGGGAGATGCCCCGTCGGACGGGACCGGGAATCCTGAGGATGCAGATCCGGGAACCGGGGAGGAGGACGGGTCGGATCCCGGCCAGGCAGACCCGGGAACCCCGGATCCGGGAGGCTTCGATCTGGCTCCCGCGGACCACGCGTGGAAGGATCCAGGTAGCGGGGATGAGGGGCCAAAGGACCCCGACGCCTCCGACCCGGATTCCGAGGACCCGGAGATCACGGACCCCGGATCCGCGGACCCCGCTCCGTCGGACTCCGCAGCCACGGACCCGGCTCCTTCGGATCCGGCGGCCGGGGAACCCGGCGGCGATTCTTCGGCCGGAGCGGACTGCGAACGCCCGCCGACAGGCCTGCTGCTGGACCCGGCCTGGGCTGCGGGTCCGAGGCCCGGCACCTGGTCCTGGAACGGGTCCTGGAACCCGCGCGACTCGGACTTCCCGCTGGCAGGCCTCTACGACGACGAGTACTTCGACGGCCACCGGGTCGAGGGGCGGCCGACGCCGGTGCTGCCCCCGGGGCGATGGGACTGGAACGACGCCGACGACGACCTGGCCAACTGGAGGAATTTCTACACGAATCTGGGGGAGTTCCTCCCGATCCGGGACGGCTGCGACCGGGCCTTCGGCTGGCGCTTCCTCCCGAAGTACCCCGAGGCGGTGGATTTCTCGGGGCCCGGGGAGTACTTCGAGGGGTCCTCGGGGATGGACCTGCTGCTGCTGGGACCGAACGGCAACCTGTCCAGCATCACGGGGTCCCTGGGGGGCGGGCCGGACGTGCTGGTCTTTGGGCGGGCCTGGAGCCTGGACTACCGGACCGGTTCCACGGGGGTCCCCGGGGCCGACCGGGACGACGACCTGGTGGTGGCGGGCTGCATCGCGGACGCGGGGCTGGAATACCCGGTCCGGACGATGACGATCCATGCGGGGCCCGGGTCGGACGTCCTCTTCGCCCGGAACATCCGGGCTGCGGCCCTGGACGCGGGCAACGGGGCCGGCGGCCGCACGGACACCCTGGACCCCACCGACGGGGACGACCGGGTGATCCTGGGCGGCAACGTGAAGGACGTTCGGGTCTTCGGCGGCCACGGCAACGACGTCCTGTTCTGGTACGCGGACCAGATGAACGAGCCCACGCCCTTCCAGGGGGGGGACTTCTTCGGGGGAGGAGGCTACGGGGACGCGGTCTTCGGGGATCCGGGAATCGACCGGCTGGTGCTGGTGGTTCCCGGGGACACCCGGATCGTGGATCGCCCGACGAGCCCCCCGCAGCGGGGCACCCTGCTGGTGATGCGCGAGAACGGCGGCAGCGACGAGCCCTGGTACGACGAGCCGACGCTCCAGGACCCCTACGCCCGATACTGCATCACCTGCGGCCGGGGACCCGGGGGGGAGAGGACGCTGTTCGTGCAGTACGCATCGGCGGACGGCCGGATCGACACCGGCTACGTCAGCGTCACCGCCTTCGAGGAACTCCAGGTCGGGGTGGGTTCAGGGGCCCGGGTCTATCGCCTGGACAACGTGGTGGGTCGTGCCGTCGCAGCGCCGGACCTCGCGCCCCTGGAGGCGCCCGCCTACCCCTACGGATGGTGCGACCTCCGCTGACCGGGGCGGTCTTCGGGGAGGGTTGGCAGGGGGCGGCGTTCGACGGAAAATCGCTCTGCAGGGAGAGGGACGGGAATGAGGCGGCTGCCCAACGGGGCCCGGTGGCGGGAAGTGCCCCACGGGGCCGATCGGGCCCTCTGGATCCGGGCCCGGGACCTTCCGGAACTGATCGCGGGCTGCGTGCTCGCGGTGACCGATTTTTCCTGGGGGATCGGCACGCTGCGTCCGGAAGAGACCCTGGCCGTGAATCTGGGGGACGGGGCGGATCCGGAGGGGGCGATCTTCCGGGCGCTGGCCGAGGCGCTGTTCCTGGCCGACGCCCGGGGCCTGCTGGCGGCGCAGGCCTTCGTGGAAGCCGACGGTTCCGGGGTCCTTCGGCTGGTGATGCGGTGCGACCGGCTGGACCCGGCGAGGCACCGGAGGCGGCGGGTCGTGAAGGCCCCGACGTTCCACGGGATGCTTCTGCGAAGGGATCGATTCGGGGGGGGGG
>JAGOKF010000002.1 GCA_017994695.1 Myxococcota bacterium
ATATGTGTATAATAGACAGGACCCCGATGGCGGATCAGGCCCCCGGCGGCCCCTCCAGGTTCCAGCGGTTCCTGAAGCGCCTGCTGGACATCCTGGCATCGGCCCTGGGCCTGGTCCTGCTGTCCCCGGTCCTGGCCCTGACGGCCCTGGCGGTGCGCCTGTCAGGGCCCGGCCCGGTGATCTTCCGCCAGGAGCGCGTCGGCCGCTTCGGCAGGCCCTTCCGGCTGTGGAAGTTCCGGACCATGGTGGCCGACGCCCCGGCCCGGGGGGCCCCCCTGACCGTCGCCGGGGATCCCCGGATCACCCGGATCGGCGCCTTCCTCCGGGCGGCCAAGATCGACGAGCTGCCCCAGTTGTGGAACGTCCTGCGGGGCGACATGTCGCTGGTGGGACCCCGCCCCGAGGTGCCCCGGTACGTGGCCCTCTACGACGAGGAGCAGCGCCGGGTCCTTTCGGTCCGGCCCGGCATCACCGACTACGCCTCGATGGCCTACTTCGACGAAAACGCCCTGCTGGCCCAGTCCCCGGACCCCGAGCGCACCTACGTCCAGTCCGTGATGCCCGACAAATTGCGCCTGAACCTGCTCTACCTCCAGCGCATGTCCCTGAAGGAGGACCTGCGGATCCTGCTGGCGACCGTACTGATGGCCCTGGAACGCCTCTCGGGCCGGTCCGGGGGCCGGGTGATGCAGGTGGTGGCCGATGCCCTGGTGGTGGCCGGGGCCCTCTCGGTGGCCTACTGGGTCCGCTTCGAGTGGCCGATGCCCGACATCCCCCGGAAGCAGTGGATCCTGCTGCTTCCCTACACCGTGATCGCCCAGGTGGGGGTGAACCTGCTGACCGGGGTGTACCGGGTGCTCTGGCGGTACGTGTCCCTCTACGACCTGGCCCGTTTCGCCCGGTCCGTGGGCCTGGTCACCGGGGTCTTCGTCGCCTTCCGGCTGGCGGCCCCCGAGAATCCCTACTACCGGCTCCCCCTGAGCGTGGCGCTGGCCTATGGCGTGCTGGCCTTTTCGGGCATGGTGGCCCTGCGGCTGCTCCGGCGCTGGATCCACGAAAGCACCGCCGTCGGGGCCCAGACCCGCCCGGCGACCGAGAAGGCCCTGATCCTCGGCGCCGGGGACAACGGGCGGGCCGTCGCCCGGGAGTGCCGGGTCCGGCCCGCCCTGGGGATCCGGGTCGCGGGGTTCGTGGACGACGACCCGGCCAAGCAGGGCATGGAGATCGAGGGGGTCCAGGTCCTGGGGAGCCTGGAGCGGCTGCCCGAACTGGTGGCCCGGACGGGGGCGACCCAGGCCCTGCTGGCCATCTCGGACCTGCCCCTGGCCCGGAAGCGGGAGGTGGTGGACCTCTGCGGGCGACTGGACGTGCGCCTCCGGGTGCTTCCGGGCACCTCGGACCTGATCGCCGGCCGGGCCCAGGTGGCCCCGGTGCGGGAGGTCCGCATCGAGGATCTCCTGGGCCGGGAGGTGGCCCAGCTGACCCGGGACGACCCCCTGCTGGCCCCGGTGTACGGGGACAAGCGGGTGCTGGTGACCGGGGCGGCGGGATCCATCGGGTCGGAGCTATGCCGACAGGTGGCGGCCCTGCACCCGGCCCGCCTGATCCTGGCCGACCAGGACGAAAGCGGCTTGTTCCTGCTGGACCAGGAACTGCGCTGGCGCTGGCCGGACCTGTCCCCGGTCGTGCTGGTCCGGGACATCCGGGAGGAGGACAAGGTCCGGGAGGTCTTCCGGGAACACCGGCCCCAGGTGGTGATCCACGCGGCGGCCTACAAGCACGTCCCGCTGATGGAGCAGAACCCCCGGGAGGCCATCGAGGCCAACGTGGTCGGGACCCGGGTGGTGGCCTCCCTGGCGGCGGAATCCGGGGCCGAGGTCTTCGTGATGCTGTCCACCGACAAGGCCGTCCGGCCCACGTCGGTGATGGGCGCCAGCAAGCGGGTGGCCGAGTTGATCGTCCGGGGCCTGGGGGCCGCCGGGACCGGGACCCGCTTCGCGTCCGTGCGGTTCGGCAACGTGCTGGGCTCCCAGGGGTCCGTGGTGCCCCTCTTCCGGGACCAGATCGCCCGGGGCGGCCCCCTGACGGTCACCCACCCCGACGTGATGCGCTACTTCATGACGATCCCGGAGGCCTCGCAACTGGTCCTGAAGGCCGGCACCATCGGCCGGGAGGGCGAGGTCTTCGTGCTGGACATGGGACAACCCATCCGGATCCTGGACCTGGCCCGAGACATGATCCGCCTGTCGGGGTTCCGGGAGGGGGAGATCCCGATCGTCTTCACCGGCCTGCGACCCGGCGAGAAACTGTTCGAGGAACTGCTGCTGGACCGCGACGGGGTGGTGCCGACCCCCGTGGAGAAGGTCTTCGTGGCCCGGCCGGAACTGCGGGACTTCCCGCTGCTGACCCGGCAGGTGGACGCCCTGGTGGACGCGGCCCGCAAGGGGCCCCCGGAAGCGGTCCGCCGGGCGCTGATGGCGATGGACATCGAGATGCGGGACCCGGACACCGGTGGGTCCGGCCCCGCGGGAGGACCCCGATGAGCCTGAAGGATCGACTGGGAGGACCCGAGGCGACGGTGGGCGTGCTGGGGCTCGGCTATGTGGGGCTCCCCCTGGCGGCGGCCTTCCTGCGGAAAGGCGTCCGGGTGATCGGCCTGGACACGGACCCGGCCAAGGTGGAACGGCTCCGGGCCGGCCGCACCTACATCCAGCACATCCCCGACCAGGAGATCGCCCGGTGCATGGCCGCGGGATTCGACCCGACGACGGACTTCTCCCGGGCCCGGGACTGCGACGCGATCCTGATCTGCGTCCCGACGCCCCTGAACCGCAACCGGGAGCCGGACCTGTCCTTCGTCGAGGGGTCCTGCCAAAGCCTGGTGCCCCACCTGCGGCCCGGGCAGTTGCTGGTGCTGGAGAGCACCACCTACCCGGGGACCACCGACGAGGTGATGCGCCCGATCCTGGAGCAATCGGGCCTCCGGGCGAACCGGGACTTCTTCCTGGCCTACAGCCCCGAGCGGGAGGACCCGAACAACCCCGACTTCCGCACCGAGACCATCCCGAAGGTGATCGGCGCCGACGACCCGGAGGCCCTCGAGGGGGCCATGGCGCTCTACGGGCGGATCATCGAGCGGCTGGTGCCGGTGTCGTCCACCCGGGTGGCCGAGGCGGCCAAGATCCTGGAAAACACCTTCCGGGCGGTCAACATCGCCCTGGTCAACGAACTGAAGATCGTCTTTTCGCGGATGGGGATCGACGTCTGGGAGGTCATCGACGCGGCGGCCACGAAGCCCTTCGGGTTCATGCGTTTCAACCCCGGGCCGGGGCTGGGGGGCCACTGCATCCCCATCGACCCCTTCTACCTGACCTGGAAGGCCAAGGAATACGACGTCTTCTCCCGGTTCATCGAAACGGCCGGGGAGGTGAACAGCCAGATGCCCGCCTGGGTCGTCCACCGGGTGATGGAGGCCTTCAGCCAGCGGGGCCGGGGGCTCCGGGGGGCCCGGATCCTGATGATCGGCCTGGCCTACAAGAGGAACGTGGACGACGCCCGGGAGTCGCCGTCCTACAAGTTGTGGGAACTGCTGGAGGAACAGGGCGTCGAGGTGGCCTACCACGACCCCCACATCCCGGTGGTGCCCCCGAGCCGGGAGCACGGGCGCTACGCCGGGATCCCCAGCACGCCGCCCGATCGGGCCGGGGACTTCGACGCGGTGCTGGTGGCCACCGACCACCAGGCGGTGGACTGGGACGCCCTGCTGGAGCGGGCCCGGCTGGTCATCGACACCCGGGGGGTGTACCGGAAGCCCCACCCGAAGGTGATCAGGGCCTGAAACGGGCCCGGCGTGCCGATCCGCTGGCCGCCGGTCCCCGGTCCAGCGATACTGTCTTTCCGAATGACCGGCGGAGGCCGGGGATGGGACGGGTGTCCTGGATCCTGGGAGTCGCGGCGCTGCTGTCGTCCGTTGCGGCGGCACGGGAGGGAATGATGGAAGCCGAATCGCCCGCGAAGGCGCCCCGGGAGACCGCCTGGTTCGCCGGGGGGTGCTTCTGGGGAGTCGAGTACCACTTCGACCGGGTCCCGGGGGTCCTGGCGGCCGTGTCGGGCTACATGGGCGGGCACAAGGACCATCCCTCCTACGAGGAGGTCTGCAGCCACGCCACGGGGCACATCGAGACGGTGCAGGTCACCTTCGACCCGACCCGGGTCACCTACGAGGAACTGGCTCGGCTGTTCTTCGAAATCCACGACCCCACGCAGGTGGATCGCCAGGGACCCGACATCGGGGAGCAGTACCGGTCCGTGGTCTTCTACGCCGACGAAACCCAGCGGAGGGTCGCCGAGGACCTGATCCGGCGGCTGGTGGCCAGGGGCCTGCCGGTGGCCACGAGGGTCCAGCCCGCCACCACCTTCTGGCCCGCCGAGGAGTACCACCAGGACTACTACCGGCGCCGGGGAACCACGCCCTACTGCCACGCCCGCGTCCGCCGCTTCGACCCCTGAGAAACGGGATACAATGAGGGGCCTCTTCCAGGAGGACTCCAATGGACCTGCGGAACTCCCGGGATCCCGCCCAGGAAGCGACCCCCGCCGCCGAACCGACAACCGCCAGGGAACCGGCCCGGAGCCGAGCGGTGCAGCGCGTGCTGAAGCGTCGGTCCTACCGGGAGCAGCAGTCCCTGCTGCGCCAGGGAGGCGCCGGGGCCGTCGGACCCGGGGAGGAGGCGGACCTGGCCCGGGCGGGCTTCTCGGCCACGCCGGCCCAGATCCCCCACCGGGGGCGCATGGAACGGGCCTTCGGGCAGCCCCTGGGGGACGTGAAGGCCCACCTGGGACCCGAGGCCGGGGCGGCCAGCGAGGCCATGGGAGCCGAGGCCTACGCCCTGGGAAACGAGGTCGCCTTCCGGGACCGGAACCCCTCGCCGGAAACGGTGGCCCACGAGGTGGCCCACGTGGTGCAACAGCGCCGGGGGGACGGCCCCGGGCGCACCGAGGGGGGACTGGAGATCGAGGCCGAGGCCGCGGCCCAGCGGGCGGTCCACGGCCAGGCGGTCCCGGCCCTCGGGTCCGACCGGGCCCCGGGCCGTCCCCGGAAGAAGGCCCTGCCGAAGGACTTCGGGAAGATGTGGGAGGCCCATCCCCACAACTACCAGGAATCCTGGACCGGCCAGGGCGGGGATCCCTCCCAGAACACCCCCTCGGCGGACCTGCTCCAGGAGGTCGGCCTCCCGACGGACTGGAACACCTGCGCGATCCGCCTGAGCCGGATGCTGAACCGCATCGGGGAGCGGATCACCCCGGCGAAGGCCCAGGCCGCGGGGCTGAAACGCAGGCCCCACTGGAGCGCGAAGACGAAGGAGTTCCTGATCCTGGCCGCCGGCGAGATGTGGACCTACCTCCAGAAGACCTACCGGAAGGCCGACGCGACCTTCCCGGCGAAGGGCCGCTACAAGGACGCCCAGGAGTTCCAGAAGGACTTCGACGCGACGATCAAGCCCCTGCTGAAGGGACGCAAGGGCATCGTGGCCTTCGACAAGATCTTCGGCTACGGAGGGACCGGCCACGTGGACCTCTTCGACGGGGAACGCCTCTCGGACGCCCCGGGATGGTATCCCAGCGAGCGCCTGATGCTCTGGTACGTGGTGGTGCCATGAAGCGCCTCGCATTCTTGCTGCTGGTCCTGCCGGGAATCGCCCGGGCCGATGGCGAGGCCCCGGGAACCTGGACCATCCAGCCGGGACAGGTGGGGCCTGTCCGGGTGGGCCAGCCCCTGCCCCGGTCGCTCCGGGAACCGGAGGCGGGAGGGGAGTACTTCGTGGGATACGTGTCCGACGGGCAGCCCGTCGAGGGCCTGGAGTGGAAGGACCCGCCGATCCGGGTGCGGATGCGGTCGGGTCCCTTCACCCGGAAGGCCGCCCGGGCCTATGTGGCCCCCGACGCGACGCCCTGCCGGGCCCGGGCCTTGCGGGAAATCCGGAAGGGGACCCGGGTCCTGGAGGTCGCGGTGACCGGCCCGGGGCCCGCCACCTCCGAGGGGCACGGCGTCGGGAGCACGCTCGCGGACCTGCGGCGCTCCTGGCCGGACCTGTCGCCCCACCCGGTCCCCCCGACCAGGGGACAGGACGAGTGCGTCGCGAACCCGCCGTCCCTGCCCGGGGTCTGGTTCTTCTTCCGGTCCTGCCGGGAGGCCGAGGCCGGCGATCCGGTCATCCGGGTGGACGTCCGGGATCCCAGGCCCCGGCGGCGGTGAGGGCCCCCGACGCGATCAGGCCCCCCACGGCCCGGGCCGGGACGTCCAGCACCTCGCGCCCCCCCCGGCCGGCCATCGCGACCATCCAGGTCCTTTGGTCCCGGGGGCCGGTCCGTCGCCGCAGGAACACGTGGTCGCTGAACCAGTTCATCGCGAAGCCCGGCTTGTGAAAGCACGCGATCCGGCCCGGCAGGAAGGCCTCCCGGAGCCCCCGGACCACCCCGAGGCCCCGGACCCGCCTGCGGGACAGGGCGCTCTTCAGCAGCGCCACCTCCCGGGGACCCAGGTCCAGGCGATCCTCCGCGGGAAGGCTCGGGTGCAGCATCACCCGCCGCAGCAGGTCGCAGAGGTCCGTGAGCGAGGTGCAGTTCCCGAGGTCCCGGCATCCCTCCCGGATCGTCCCCACCCGGCCGGGTTCCTCCCGGATCCGCGATCCCTCCCCGATGGTCATCGGGGCCGAGACCCGGAGCACGCCGACCCCCGTTTCCGGGTCCGTGACCCGGTGGGAGTAGCCCCGGAGCAGCACGGTGTCCCCGAACCCTCTCCGGCCAAGCCACCGGTTCAGGTCGTCCCCGCCGACCACCTCGACCAGCTGGTCGAAGGCCCCGTTGTCGCTGGCCGTCAGGGCCCGGCGCACCAGGGCCTCCACCCCCCGGGTCTCGTCCCCGGTCCCGTAGTGGAAGGTGATCCGGGCGCCGGGCGAAAAGCCCCATTCCCGCAACCGCTCCAGGGCCGCCACCGCCGCGAAGACCTTCACCGTCGAGGCCGGCCACCAGTCCTCCCGGTCCCGGGAGGTCCCGCGCCAGTCCCAGGAGCGGTACCGGGGCGGATCCCCCGGGTCGCCCTCCACCACCTGGACGACGAGGGCCTTGAACCCCTCGGGCACCGGCATCCCTTCCAGGAGGCGGGGCAGCGTCTCCCGGTCCACGGAATGGCCAAAGGGGGCGGCCCGTTCCTTCGACTCCGCCGCGTCCATCATCGCCTCATCGTGCGGCCCTCGAGGCCTGCCCGCCTCCCCGGCGTCGGAACGACCGGGTCCCCTTCGCCAGGGCCAGGAATCCCGCGACTCCGATGCGCCGTTTCATGCGTGCTCCCCCCAATGACCCCTCCGGCCCACCCCCGCTCACCCCCGGCTACGCGCCGTGATGCCGGGCGGACCACCGGACGACGGCCCAGGCCACGACCCCGCAGGAAAAGCCCCCGAGGTGGGCGAAGGCCGACACCGTGCTGCAACCCATGCGCTGGGACGCCGCCCCGAGGCCCTGGAGGACCAGCCACAGGCCCAGGGCGACCCACACGGGCAGGCGCAGGAAGGCGAACCGCCAGAAGAGGCGGAACGCCAGGGCCACCCGGGCCCGGGGAAAGCGGAGCCCGTAGAACGCCAGCAGTCCCGAAATGGCCCCGGAGGCGCCGATCAGGGGCACCTGGGGCCGGGGATCCAGCAGCCCGTGGAGGGCGTTTCCCGCCAGGCCCGCCACCAGGAACAGGAGGAGCACGCGCCAGGGTCCCAGCGCCTCTTCCACGTCGTCCCCGAAGACGACCAGGAAGTAGAGGTTGGACAGCAGGTGCCAGGCCCCTCCGTGGATCACCAGGCTCGAGATCCAGGTCAGACCCATCCCCCGCCAGGGATCCGCCGGCAGGAAGCCCAGGGCCCGGGCCGACTGGCCCGAGGAGTCCAGCCCCAGGAGCCCCAGGACCAGCAGCGCCGCCGCCAGTCCCCAGGTCGCCAGGGGCAGGCCCGTCCGGGTCCGCTCCCCGACCTCCAGGGGCAGGCCGAGGACGGCCGGGATCCACTGCCAAGGTTCTGCCGGTCCCTCTGCGAAGGGCCCCTCGGAAGCCCGGTCCTCGGCCTCGGCCCGCTCCCGGACCCGGCGGGCCTCCCAGGTCGCCAGGGCCACCCGGGCCTCCAGGGGCAGGTCCGGAGCCCGCCGCGGGAGGTCCGGGGCGGAAGGCGGCAGGAACCGGGCCATCTCGGCGGGGTCGAACCACACCAGGCGGCACTGGGGACAGGCGTCGAGTTCCAGGTCCTCCCGATCCGCGGCCAGTCGCACGCCCTTCATGGCGGCCGCGCAGGCCGGGCAGGGGGGCCCGTCGGGGCCTCCGGCGTCCCGGGACCCTTCCAGGATCATCGCAATCTGGCCTTTCCGGGCGCGGGGCCGGAGGGCCTCCAGCGTCGCCGCCCGTCCCCCGCAGGAGGGACATGCGAAGGCCCGAGGTCCGTCGGGGGAAGCCACCGATCGCAATGTCACGCGGCAGCGGGGACAGGTCAGCATCGCTCCCCTCGACCCGGTGGAAGAGGCCTCCCCGCCCGAAGGACGTCCCCGCGGTTCAGGGAACCCCCTCGAGGTGCCAGTGCTCGACCCGGCGATTCGCCTGGGCCGCCATGCGGACCAGGGGCAGGTAGGGCTCGTCGTCCTTCGTCAGCAGCCCGAAGTTGTCGCCGGCCAGGATGTCCTCCTCCCGGAGCGGGTTGTCGAACCACCTGTACCAGTGGAAGGACACGACGAAGGGCCGGCGGACCAGGGACTCGACGTAGCGGGCGTAGGCCAGGCCTCGGTCCTTCTGGGTCGGCACCACGGGGGCGAAGTTCAGGACGTTCGGCAGCCCCGAGTCCAGGTCCGGGGGGGCGTTGACCCAGCCGCCTCGGCCATCGGTCTCCAGGGGCACGGCGGTCCCTTCCGGTCCGCAACGGGCCATCCGGGTCCCGTCGCACAGGGCCTGCCCCTCGACGCACGCCTCCTCCGGCACCTCGCCGGAATCGTCGGCATCCCGGGGCGTGTCCCGATCCCCTGCGTCGGTAGGGGGGTCCACCTCCCGGAAACCGTCCCCGAGGGTGTCTTCCGGGACGTCCCCGGAAGCGTCGCCACCCCTGTCGTCCGCCGACCCCGGGCCGGAACAGCCCGCCGCGACCAGCGCCAGCACCACCGCCATCCTTCGGGACATGGGCACCTCCCGGGCCGCCGATGCTACCGTGCAACCCGGGAAATGGCCACCGGGGGAACAGGATTCGGGGACCGGCGGGCAACGGAAGGGCAGGCGACCGCCCGGGGAAGGTCAGGGATGCACGGCCTTCAGTTCCAGACCGCAGTATCCCGGGACCTCGGTGGCCTTGATCAGGCCGATGCCCGACTTCACCCACCAGTTCGACTCCAGCACGGTGTCCCCCAGGTCGGTGGACCGCTGCTCGAACCGGATGTGGATGCAGTCCGAAACGGTCCCGTAGGCGACCTCGATGGTCTCGGACGTGGAGACCAGCGTGTAGGTCACGGAGATTTCGTAGGGATCGCAGTTCCCCATCACGCAGAAGGTCCCCGTCGCCGAGGTCGTCTCGGTCAGGTTGGCCTCCCCGGAGATGGGCCCCCCGATGGGCTGGTCGAACCTCCAGGACAGGAACGGGTCCTTCTGGCCTTCCATGTAGACGTCGCTCCCGATCACCTCGTAGCGCCCGTCCCGGATCCGGGTGAAGGACACGAAGCCGTTCCGCGTCTCGGCCTCGAAGTCACCCACTTCCAGGCGCCGCCAGGTCTGCCCCCCGATCTCCTCCGTCTCGGAGATCCTCGCGGGCACCTCCTGGGGGGGATTCTCGTCGCAGGCCTTCAGCAGGTAGGTGAAGGTCGTGGACGGATCCGGAGGCCGGTAGGTCACCCCTCCGGAACCGGGATCGGTCCCCGGGCCGGGATCGGTCGTTCCCCCCGGGTCCGTGGCGCCACCGGGGTCGAGAGTCCCCTGGTCGGACGTGCCCGTCGGGTCTTCCGTCTGTCCCGGGTCCGCCGGGGCGACGTCGGTACCACCCGGATCCTGGGGCGGCTGGCCCTGGTCATTCGGCGGCTGGCCCGGATCCCCCGGGACGTCCATCGCGGGGATGTCTCCGCCCCCTCCCGGGTCGTTCGTCGTGGACCCACCATCGCAGGCCAGGGCAAGGATGCATCCGCAGGCAACGAACCATCGTGTCATGGCAGTCCTCCTTGGAGACGCATGGGAATCTAGCATCCCGCCGGGGGGACTTGCAACGGGACGGGCCCGAGGGCCGCTCTCCACCGGGGGCAACCCTCGGTTCCCGACGCCCCGGCTTGGACAGGACCGGGGCCCCGAGAGTAGCATTGGGGCCTGACCGGGACGGGCGGACCGGATCGGATTCTGCAAGGAGGGGACATGGCCACGATCCTGATCACGGGTGCCGCGGGCTTCGTGGGACACCACCTCGCGGTGCGGCTGGCAGGGGAAGGGCACCGGGTGGTCGGGGTGGACGACCTGAACCGGCTCTTCTTCCCGACCCTGAAGGAGGAGCGGGCCCGCCGGGTGGCCGGGACGCCGGGATGCACCTTCCGCCGGATGGACGTGGCGGACCCGGCGGCCGTCGATGCCCTGTTCCGGGAGTTCCCCTTCGAGGGCGTCGTGCACTTCGCGGCCCAGACGGGCGTGCGCTTCTCGAAGGACCTCCCCTTCGAGTACGAGCGGTCCAACGTCCAGGGGACCCTGGCCGTGCTGGATGCGGCGGCCCGTCACGGCCGGCCGCGAGTGGTCTATGCCTCCTCCTCCAGCGTCTACGGCGATTCCCCGGACGTCCCCTGGCGGGAGGACCAGGCCGCCGACTGGCCCGTGAGCCTCTATGCGGCGACCAAGCGCGCCGACGAACTGATGGCCAGGGCCTACTTCGCCACCCACGGCCTTTCGAGCATCGGATTGCGGTTCTTCACGGTGTACGGCCCCTTCGGACGGCCGGACATGGCGGTCTGGACCTTCGCCGAAGCCATCGCCTCCGGGGAGCCGGTGCCCCTCTACGACGGGGGCAGGATGAAGCGGGACTTCACCTTCGTCCACGACGCCGTCGAGGCGACCCGGGCCCTGTTGCTGGCCCCGGACCTCCAGGGAGCCCTGGTCTTCAACGTCGGCCCGGGCGACCCCCAGGACCTGGAGACCCTCCTGGGCTGTCTGGAGGAGGCCCTGGGCCGGACCGCGGTGCGGCAGGTCCTCCCGGCCCAGTCCGGGGACGTTCTGGCGACCTGGGCGGACCCGACGGCGCTGCACCGGGCCATCGGGTTCCACCCCCGGACCCCCCTGCGGGAGGGCGTCCAGGCCTTCGTGGACTGGTACCGGGCGCACCCGGACCTGGTGGCCCAGGTGCGACGGGAACGGGCCGGGTCGGGACAGCCGGGAGGCGCCCGGTGAAGCCCTACTTCGCCCATCCCACGGCCTGCATCGACGGCGAGGCCCGGTTCCCCGACGGCGTGGATCCGCGCATCGGCCCCGGGACCCGCATCTGGCACTTCACCCACGTGATGGACGGCGCCCGCATCGGTCCCGGGTGCAACCTGGGCCAGAACGTCTTCGTGGCCGCCTCGGTCCGGATCGGTGCCGGGTGCAAGATCCAGAACCAGGTCAACCTCTACGACGGGGTCGAACTGGAGGACCACGTCTTCTGCGGCCCGTCGATGACCTTCACGAACCTGTCGAGGCCCCTTCCCCGGGCGGCCATCCCGCGCCACGACGCCTACCAGCCCACGCGGGTCCGACGCTTCGCCTCCATCGGCGCCGGGGCGGTGATCGTCTGCGGCCACGAACTGGGAGAGGCCTGCTTCGTGGCGGCGGGGGCCGTGGTGGTCCGGGACGTCCCGGCATACGCCCTCGTCGCGGGCAACCCGGCCCGCCTGCTGGGCTGGGTCTGCTGGTGCGGATCCCGCCTCCGGATCGAGGGGGTCGAGGCCCGGTGCGAGGCGATGCTGCAACTCCCCGACCAGCCTCCCCGCATCTGCGGGCGACGCTACCGGCTGGAGGCGCCGGATCGACTGGTGGCGCTGGACCCCGAGGCGCCGGGGGCCAGCCGGTGAAAGGAGGTCTCCGATGAAGGTCCCCCTCCTGGACCTTGCACCCCAGCACCGGGCGCTGCGACAGGACATCCTCCGGGCCGTCGAGGAGGTGTTGGACTCCCAGCACTTCATCCTGGGACCCGTCGTGGAACGCTTCGAGGCCGCCTGCGCCTCCTACTGCCGGGTCCCCCACGCCCTGGGCGTCTCGTCGGGGACCGACGCCCTGCTGCTGGCCCTGATGGCCCTGGGGGTGGGTCCCGGCGACGAGGTGATCACCAGTTCCTTCTCGTTCTTCGCCACCGCCGGGTCCGTCGCACGCCTGGGGGCCCGGCCGGTCTTCGTGGACATCGATCCCGCCACCTTCCTGTGCGACCTCGACCGGATGGAGGAACGCATCGGCCCGCGCACGAAAGCGCTGCTGCCGGTGCACCTCTTCGGCCAGTGCGCGGACCTCGACCGCCTGGAGGAGATGTCGCGGCGGCACCGGGTGGCCCTGGTGGAGGACGCGGCCCAGGCCCTCGGGGCCGAATGGAGGGGGCGGCGGGCCGGTTCCGTCGGCGACGCGGGGTGCTTTTCGTTCTTCCCTTCCAAGAACCTGGGAGGGGCCGGGGACGGCGGCCTCGTGACGACCCGGGACCCGGACCTGGCCGACCGGATGGCCCTGCTGCGCAACCACGGGGCCCGGCCCAAGTACTTCCACGAGCGGGTCGGCGGCAACTTCCGCCTGGACGCCCTCCAGGCGGCGATCCTGGACGTGAAACTGCCCCACCTGGACCGGTGGACCGAGGCCCGGCAGCGGAATGCGGCGTTCTACCGCGAGGCCCTGGAGGACCTGGAGAGTCGGGGGCTACTGGCCCTGCCGGCCGAACGGCCTGGAGGGCGCATGATCTACAACCAGTTCACGATCCGGGTGCCGGGCGGCCGCCGGGACGCCCTGCGGCGCCACCTGGCCGACCGGGGCGTCGGAACCGAAATCTACTACCCCCGTCCCCTCCACCTGCAGCGGTGCTTCGCGGACCTGGGATACCGGGAGGGGGATCTGCCCGAGGCCGAGCGGGCCTCGGCGGAAGCCCTGTCGATCCCCGTGCACCCGGACCTGTCTCCGGACCAGCGGGAGCACGTCGCCGAGTCCATCCGGTCCTTCTTCCGGAGTTGACGCCATGAACCTGTGGACCAAGGCCCGGCTGCTGGCCCACGTGGCCTGGTGGCGGATGACCTGGAGCCGCCACGACCTGGACTTCCGACCCGAGGGACTGGACCCGGATCGGTTCCTGACGGCCCGGGAGGCTGCCGAGCGGGTGGACGACGGAAGCGTCTGCTTCAGCAACGGCATGGCCGGCAACGGCCGGTGCAGCATCTTCTATTGGGCCCTCCGGGACCGGTTCCTGCGGACCGGTCACCCCCGGGACCTGACCTGGATCACGGTCGGGGCCCAGGGAGGCCGGGGAAAGGCCCCGGGAACCCTGGAGGAAATCTGCCTTCCGGGGCTGATCACCCGCCATGTCGGGGGGCACCTGGAGACCAAGAAGGCCCTGCTGCGCCTGGCCGACCTGGGCCAGGTGCGCCTGCACACGATGCCCCAGGGACAGATGACCTTCCTGCTGGAGGCCCAGGCCCGGGGCGAGGACTCCGTGACCAGCAGCACGGGAGTGGGGACCTTCCTGGATCCCCGGGTCGGCGGCGGAAGCCGGGTGTGGGGCGATGACGACGAGTCCTTCATCACCGTGGAGGGGGAGGTCCTCCGGTACCGCCTGCCGCCCATCCGGAACACCTTCCTGTCGGCCTCCTACGCCGACGCCGAGGGAAACCTCTACATGCGCCACGCCACCACGCTGACCGAGACCCGGGAGTCGGTCCGGGCGGCCCGGGCCAACGGCGGCCGGGTCTTCGCCGGGGTAGCGGACATCATCCCGAAGAGCCCCGGGGAGATCTTCATCCCGGCCCAGGAGGTGGACGGCATCGTCGTGCACCCCTGGACCGAGCAGACCGGGTCGGTCCAGCAGCGGCACTGGTGGCCCATGTTCACCACCGAATCGGACATCTCCCCGGTGGAGGGCGCCGCCCGGGCGAAGTTCCTGAACGAGACGGTCCGGATCACCCCCCGGCGGGGCCCGGTGGAGGATGCCCTGGCCCGACTGGGAGCCCGGGTCTTCTGCTCCGTCTCCCGGCCGGGGGCCCTGGTGAACATCGGCGTCGGGATGCCCGAGGAGGTCTGCCGGACGGTCGTCCAGGCGGGGCTCGTGAACGACGTGCGGTTCATGAGCGAGACCGGGGTGATCGGGGGCCTCCCGGCGCCGGGAGTGTTCTTCGGGGCGGCCATCTGTCCCACCCGGCTGGTGTCCTCGGCCGAGGTCTTCCACCTGGCCTATCAGGAACTGGACACGACGATCCTGGGACTGCTGGAGGTGGATTCCGAGGGGAACGTGAACGTCTCCCGGAGGGGACCGAGAGCCCTGGACTACGTGGGTCCCGGAGGGCTGCCGGACCTGACGGCCGCCGCCCGGAACATCCTCTTCGTGGGGTCCTGGCAGGAGGGCGCCCGCTACGCCATCCGGGACGGTCGCCTGGCCTGCCTGCGCCAGGGCAGGCCGAAGTTCGTGGACCGGGTCTCGGAGGTGACCTTCTCGGGACGATGGGCGATCTCCCGGGGCAAGGTGGTGCGCTACGCCACTCCCGTCGGGATCTTCCGGTTGACGGATCGGGGCGTCGAGGTCGAGGCGGTGATGCCCGGTGTGGACCTCCGCCGGGACGTCCTCGAGGGGGCGCCGATCCGCCTGGTTCCCCCCGAGGGCGACGTGCCGGTGGTGGACTCGGCGGTGCTGACCGGCCGGGGCTTCGGCCTTCGCTGGGGAGGCATCCCCTGGCGGAATCCCCCGCCGACGGGCAGCCGCTAGGAGGACCAGGCACCCCCCGTTCCCAGCACCGAGGCCAGGTGATCCGCGACGCGTTCCGCGGCCCGGCCGTCCCCGTAGAGGGACGGACGGTCCGCCGCCAGGGGGCCCTGGTCGAGGGCCTGGCCCACGGCGGCCTCGATCCGGTCGGCGTCGGCCCCCGCCAGGCGGTTGGCCCCCTGGCGCACCGACTCCACCCACTCGGTCTCCTCCCGGAGCGTCACGCAGGGGACCCCCAGCAAATAGGCCTCCTTCTGGATGCCCCCCGAGTCGGTGACCACCACCGCGGCCCGGGAGATCATCCCGAGCATCTCCAGGTAGGGCACCGCCGGAAGCCCCGCCACCCCCGGGGGCAGCGTCCTCCCCAGGGCCCCCAGGCGTTCCCGGGTCCGGGGGTGCATCGGGAACCACAGGGGCACCCGTCGGGCGGCCCGGGCCAGGCCCTCCAGGATGGCCTCCAGGCGGTCCGGGTCGTCGGTGTTCTCGGCCCGGTGGCAGGTCACGACCCCGAAGGGCCCCGGCGGCGCCGGGACTCCGGGGGGCGGGAAGGGGGCCCGGGGCGCGAAGGTCATCACCGCATCGGCCATCACGTCGCCGGTCCGGACGATCCCCTCCCGGATGCCCTCCCGGCGCAGGTTCTCCTCGGCCACCGGAGTCGAGCAGTAGTGCCAGGTCGCCAGGTGATCCGTCACGACCCGGTTCAGTTCTTCGGGCATCCGGCGGTTGAAGGACCGCATCCCCGCCTCGACGTGGGCCACCGGGACGTGCAGTTTCGCCGCCGCCAGGGCCCCCGCCACCGTCGAGTTGGTGTCCCCGAAGACCAGCACCGCGTCCGCCGGTTCCTCCATCAACACCCGCTCGACGCCCAGGATCACCCGGGCGGTCTGCTCCCCGTGGGTCCCCGACCCGACCCCCAACTGGTGGTCCTCCCGGGGGATGCCCATCTGCCGGAAGAAGACCTCGGACATCTCCGGGTCGTAGTGCTGGCCGGTGTGCAGGATGCGCTCCCGGATCCCCCGGGACCGGATCGCCAGGCTGACCACCGCCGCCTTCACGAACTGGGGCCGGGCCCCCACCACCGTGAGCACCCGGGGCGCCGTGCCCCCGGCCGTCCGTCCCTCTTGCACCGCCGCCTCCCTCGCTGCCCGACGTTCCCGCGAAGCATCGCACATCTCCCGCCGCTGCCCCAACGGGCCGCCCGGCGGCGGAACGCCCGGGCCCCCGGGACCGATCCCCCGTCATGGACACCCTGCCGCCGGCCCTGGTCGCCTTCCTGGTCCACTGGGCGGGGCTGATCTGCGGCGGAATCCTGGGCCCGGTCCATGCCCTGGCGATATCCCTGGGCGTGGCCGGAGTGGCCGCCACGATCCTGGGATTCCAGGGACTGCGCCCGCCCCGGACCCTGGCGGTTCTCTGGGCCCTGTGGGTCACCGGTCCGGTCTCCCTGGCCATCCGCCCGGCTCCCCAGATCCCCGGCGCGGGCCTTCCCGGTCCTCCGGACCCGATCCGGGTCGAGGGGACGATCCGGGAGGTCCTCCGGCGGGACCCGGCGGTTTCCGAGGCCCTGATGCGGGTCGAGCGCCTGGAGGACCCCTCGGGCACCGCCCGCCTCCCCGAGGACCGCCTGGTGGTGATCCGGGCCGAGGGAGACCTGGACCTGTGGCGTTCCCAGGTGCTGGCCCTCCGGGCCCGTTTCGTGCCCCCTCCTCCCCCCTCGGAAGTCCTCGGCCCCCGCTGGCCCGCCCCGGCCCCCCGGCCCCGCCTGCTGGCGACCCGGTTCCCGGCCCCGGTGACCCTCGCGGATCCGGAACGGCGGGACCTCGGAGGCTGGGACCGACTGCGGGGGCGCCTGGGGCAGCGGCTGGCCCGGGGCCTCGGGGACCGGGAGGCGGCCCTGGTCCGGGCCGTGATCCTGGGCGAGGGACGGGCGGTGCCGGGAGACCTCCGGGCGGACCTCGCCGACCTGGGAACCGCCCACATCCTCTGCGTGTCGGGCCTCCACGTCACGGTCGCCGCCTGGATCGCCGGGCTGCTGGTGACCCGGCTGCTGGGCCCCCTGCTGGTGCGCCTGCGGCCCCAGGCGAACCTGGTGGTCCTGGAACGGACGGCATCCCTGCTGGCGGCCGTGGCCTTCGCGGCCCTGGCGGGCTTCCCCGTCTCGGCGGTCCGGGCCGCCGGGATGTTCGGGGTGGCCACCCTGGGGGCCCTGCTGGGCCGCCCGTCGTCCCTGAGCAATTCCCTGGGCCTCGCGGGCCTGGCGGACCTGGCCCTGCGGCCCTCGGACGCCTTCGACCTCTCCTTCGACCTGTCCTACGGGGCCCTGCTGGGCCTCTCCCTCCTCGGGGGCCGGGACGCCCTTCCCCGGACGTCGGCGTCCCGATGGGAGTCCATCCGGGCCCGGACCCTCCAGGGGCTCCGGGCCTCCCTGGCGGCCACCCTGGGCACGACGCCCTGGACGCTCTGGTTCCTTGGGCAGGCGAGCCTCGCGGGACCCCTGGCGAACCTCGTCGTGCTGCCCGTCTTCTCCTTCCTGGTCATGCCGGCGATCTTCGTCCGTCTCCTGCTGGTGGCCCTGGCACCCCCGGCCGCGGACCTGTCGGCCCCGGCGATCCAGGTCCTCCTGCAGGCCTTCCTGGACGTCCAGGCCTTCGCGGGATCCTCCGTCCCGGCCCTGCGGAATCCCGGTCCGGCGGTCTTCCTGGCATCCTCGGCCATCCTGGCACTGGCCTGGGGGGCCCTGCTGGACGCTCCCAGGCGGGCGCTGTGGCCCCTGGCCGCCCTGGGCCTCTTCGTCGGATCGGCCGCCCGCCCCGGCGAGGACCCGCCCCCGCCAGGGTCCCTGGTCGTGGAGGTGCTGCCGATCGGCAAGGGGGACGCCCTGCTGGTCCGCTGTCCCGGCGGGGAACGGTGGCTGGTCGATGCCGGGGAGTCCCGCACGGCCGGACGCCTGCTGGCCGAGATCCGGGGCCGCGGCATCCGCTCCCTCCGGGGCCTGGTGCTGACCCACGCCGACGAGGACCATGTCGGGGGAGCGGCCACCCTGATCCAGGGGATCCCGGTCCGGGAGATCCGGGTCTCCCGTCCCGTGCGGAACGACTCCCCTCTCCGGGAGGTGCTGGAAGGGTTTCCGGAAGTGCCGGTCCGGGGCCTCGTGGCGGGACAGGAGGTGATCCCCGCCTGCGGGGACCCGGCCGTGGCCCTCTGGCCCCCGCCCGGGGAGGACCTCCACGGCAACGCCGCTTCCCTGGTCTTCCCGCTCGGCCTGGCCGGCAGGACCCTCTTGCTGACCGGGGACCTGGAGGCCCCCGAGGAGGCCCGCCTGCTGGACCTGGGACGGGTTCCCCGGGCGGAGGTGCTGAAACTGGGCCACCACGGGAGCCCCGGGGCGTCCTCGGCGGCCTTCCTCCGGGCGGTGTCGCCCCGGTTCGCGCTGGTCTCGGGCTACCGGACCCGGCGCCACCGGGGACCCTCGGCGGAAACCCGGCGGCGGGTCGATGCCGCGGGTGCTCTCTGGCTGGACTCCGCGGCCCTGGGTGGCCTGCAGGTGGTCCTGACCCCCGGCGGCGAGGTCTTAGCGGGGGGACGCCGGACTCCCGGACCCTGGCGCCCCTGAACGGTACCGGTTCGATCGGGGATGGGGGTACTTCCAGCCGAAGTCCTCGCAGTGGCCCTCCCGGACCATCCGCTCCCCGTAGTCGGTGCCGTCGGCCAGGCGCACGTAGGCCAGCAGCCGGCCGTAGGGGTCCCGGGAGAAGGGGCCCTCCAGCGTCACCGTCCGGCCCTCCAGCAGCCGCCGGGCCACGCGCTTCGCCTCGACGCCCCGGGGGACCTGCCAGTCGCACCCGTGCCGCCCCTGGCGCCCGTCTCGCTCGCACTTGGCATTGTGGCTCGATTCGGGGCAGTCGATGCCCAGGACCCGGACCTTCTCCTTCCCCTCGGGACCCCGGACGGTGATCGTGTCCCCGTCGGCCACCGACACCACCCGGACCGTCCGCCGGGGCCCGGACCAGGGTTCCTCGGCGTCGGCTCCGGATCCCTCGGGCTGAAAGCCCCCCTCCTTCCGATGCACCCGCTCGGGATGGCAGTGCCGCTCCCCCCGGGCGAGCCCGTACCGGGCGCAGTTCCGGCGGCAGGCGTGGCAGCCCTCGGGATCCACCGGCCCCGGGTGCCCTCCGGCCGTTTCCGGCAGGAACCCCAGCAGCCCCGCGATTCCGATCACCGGCAGCCATCGCATCGCGGTCTCCTGGAACGAGAATCTCGGGGCGATCCTCCGGGAAGAGATCAGGGCGCCGGGGAAAGACGCCGACCGACGCCGGGTCCCCGGATCATGGGCCTCAGGACGTCAGGCAGAGGGTGTCGTACTCGATGCGGATCTTCTGTCCGGGCTGGGGCATGCAGGGCCCCTTCTCGTCGAAGACCACCGAGTTCGAGGGGGCGTCGTAGCGCCAGCCCGCCGTGCAGGTCTGCCCCGCCACCTGCACCGTCACCGTGGCCGGGTCGGCCAGCCGGGACAGGAAGAACTGGACCTTCGGGTGGAAGGACACGTTGCCGATCTGGTTCATGATGGGGCCGTAGGAGTCCTGGCAGATGGAGTCCGTCAGGCCCCCGGTCTGCTGGGCGACCTCCAGGTAGCGCTTGCCCTCGTCGGCGGTGCCGCCGTCGGAGGCGACGCAGTCCCCCTCGCTCTGCACCGGAGCGGAAGGCACGCCCTCGATTCCCACGATGGCGTTCACGTGCATCATGTTCACGTTGTACCAGCCCTTGATGTTCTTGAAGAAGTCGATGTAGAAGGCCGTGCCCGCCGACGACTGGTCCTCCTCGTCCGACAGCATCACGACCTCGAGCTGGGCATTCTCCCTCAGGAAGCCCGCGTTGTAGCCCCCGCACCGCCCGTCCACGCAGGAATATCCGCAGGTCGCCGGGTCCGGGCAGATGTTCGGGTCGCTGGTGCAGTTCGCGGTGGTCGAGCACGGAACGCCCGTGTCGGTTGCCAGGGGCGCCGACAGGGCCGTCTGGGCCGCCTGGAGCCCCGCCTCCTGGCTGTCCGATCCCCCCTGGGAGCCGTACTGGACCATCTTGGCGAAGTTGCCGCCGCTGGTGGGGGTCAGGTAGCGCGGGGTCACCTTGTCGTCCCCGCGGTTCAGCCGCCCGATCACCGCCTCGTCCACCACGTTCACGCTGATGGCCCCGATGTGGTAGTCGTTCTTCCAGACGTTCGCGTGGGAGATGAAGTCCCCGAAGGAGCGGGCCAGGCGGGTCTGCTCCTCGGACATGGACCCCGAGTCGTCGATCACGAAGAGGATGTCCACCTCCTGTCCCGTCACCTGGGTGAACTCGTCCACCTGGTGCGTCTCGCGGGTCCCCTCGCCGCTCAGTTTCACCAGCACGGTCGGGGTGGACTGGTCCGTGGCCTGGATCCGCACCGAGCAGGTGTCCTTGCCCTCGTCCTGGGGCGCGTAGACCACCTCGAAGCACTTGGGCACCCCGTTGCCGACGGACATCGGGAGTTTCGGCAGGCTCTTGACCCGGACCTCAGGGGTGCAGCCCACCGTCGAGATGTCGGTCACCTTCAGGGGCGCGTTGCCCGAGTTGTAGATGCAGATCTTGTAGGTCTTGCTGAAGCAGCCGATCGTGGTGAGGCCGAACTTGACCTCCCCGGGCAGCACGCTGATCTTCGCGATGCCCGAGGCCCCGAGGATGTTGGCCTGGTAGGTCCCCGAGGGCGAGGTCGGGGTGACGATCGTCTTGTTCAGCAGCTCGTCCCGGACCTCCACGGCCAGCAGCGCCGAGTAGCTGTTCAGCAGTCCAAAGAGGGGGCTCGCCGCGGGCGGAACGAACCGCACGGTCATCGGCGTCGTGGACCCGGGCGCCAGGCCGTCCTTCACCACCGGGGGCAGTCCGCCCAGCAGGAAGGTCCGGGAGGCGGTCCCGGTGAAGGGCGCGCCGCAGGTGGCCCCGCCGAACATCCCCGACTGGCAGTCCTGGATCAGGGCCCGCCGGAAGGTGCAGTAGCCGGTGCCCACGTTGATGATGTTGACGGTCCGCTCCTCGGGGAACCCGATGGCCACGGTGCCGAAGTTCACGCCGCCGGGCATCAGGGCCACGTTGCACACCGGCGACCCGGACCGCTGGACCGTGACGGGCACGTCGATCACCTCGTGCCCGCGGTAGTCCGACGTGATGCGCAGTTTCGCGTTGACGACCCCCTTGTCGGGCCCCCGGTTCGTGAAGACCACCAGGATGCCCTCGGAACTCTCGCCGGCCACCTCGAAGGCGTCCAGGCGATCCCCCCGCTGGCCGCCCCGGACCACTTCCAGTTCGGTGCCGTAGGCGGTGTCCGAGACGTCCACGATCGCGATCGAGGCGATGTGCAGCGTGCCGTGGCCGGCGTTCTGCAGCGTCACCTGGCGCTGCACCGGGGTCATCTGGGCCCCGAAGCCCAGGTCCACCGAGTCGGGGATCACCACCAGGACCGGGGCGTCGGGCCGCCCGAAGACGGGGATCGGGGTGGGGCTCTGGGACAGGTCGTTGCTGGCGATCATGATCTGGCCGATGGGGGTGCCCGGGTCCATCAGGCCGACTTCCTTCGGGGTCCAGCCGACGGTCAGGTCCACCGATTTCCCCGGCTGGATCACGAGGTCCTGGCCCGCCGGGGCCCCTTCCACGACGATGTTCGGGTCCGACCCGGGCCACAGCGTGATGCCCCCGTCGGGGATCACCAGGTCCGCGTTGCCCTCGTTGGCCACCATCAGCAGCAGGTCCTTCCGCTGGTCCAGGGGCACCCACTGGAAGTCCAGTTGCCCCGGCGTGGCCACCAGGTGGGGCCCCTGCTCCTCTCCCAGGACGTCGAAGGACCAGTAGGACACCGTTCCCTGGGTCTCCCCCGCGACGACCAGCGCCGAGAAGTCGGCCCCGCCGCCCCGGGGCTCGTAGCGCATCACCAGGCCCAGGGACTCCCCGGGGGCCAGCGTGACCGGCAGGCTCTGCCCCTCGGACAGCGCGATGGCCTCGATGGAGAAGTCCACGCTGCCGTCCAGCCGCAGGTAGATCTCCCGGATGGACACGGCGTCGGAACCGTAGTTCTTCAGCAGCACTTCCAGGTCCCGGAACTTCCCGACCTCCACCATGCCGAAGTCGATGGGGTTCGGGTCGGTGTTCAGGTCGCCCACCTGCCCGTTGGCCGTCAGGCTGATCCGGGTCACGTTGCCCTGCTGGGCCACGTTGTGGGTGATCGTCAGGTAGCCGAAGTCCGCCAGGGAGTCCTTCGGGGTGTAGGTCACGCGGATCTCGGTGGCCTCCCCGACGGCCAGCGTCTTCACCGCGGGCCCCTCGACCTGGAACTCCTGCTCGTTGACGCCCTCGAGATAGATCCGGTCCATCTCGACGACGCCGCTGGTGCCCACGTGGGTCAGGGTCACCGTCAGGGTCCTGGACTGCCCCAGGGCCACCGTGCCGTAGTTCAGCACGGTCGGGTTCGCCAGCAGGTTCAGGTCCTCTGCGACCGACCCCCCGCTGTCCTTGCAGGAGCAGCCGCTGCCGCCCGGGCCCATCGCCAGCAGGACGACGGCCCCCAACCAGGTCCAACGCGCCTTGTTCATCTGGACACCCTCCGAGGAGATTCCGGCCCGGACGCCGGGTTCGGAATGATTCTACGGATTCCGATCCGGGATCAAGGGGTCTTGTATCAAAAAATCGGCCGCGGGGTTCCGGGGGGCACCCGTCGCGGCCGCCACTCGTGCTAGACTTCGCCGGGCCGCGGACGGGGAGAGGGACCGTGGAACTCGCCAGGGCAGCCCGGGAGGCCGGGGTCGTCGGGGCCGGGGGGGCCGGGTTCCCCGCCGAGGTGAAGGTGCGGGCCCGGGCCGACACCGTGATCGCCAACGGCGCCGAGTGCGAGCCCCTGCTGGTCACGGACCAGCGGGTCCTGATCCACCATGCCGGGGAGGTGCTGGCGGGACTCCGGGCCGTGGGGGAATCGGTGGGTGCCCGGCGGATCGTCCTGGCCCTGAAGGACCACTACCACGAGGCCATCGAGGCCGCCCGGCCCTTCCTTGCGGGGAATCCGCCGGTGGAACTGGCCCGGGTGGGGGACTTCTACCCCGCCGGCGACGAGCAGCTGCTGGTCCGGGAGGTGACCGGGCGGGTGGTCCCCGAGGGGGGCATCCCCCCGGAGGTCGGCGTCGTGGTCCAGAACGTCACGACCCTCCGGAACCTCCACCGGGCCCTCCAGGGCCTGCCGGTGACCCGCCGGACCCTGACCGTGACCGGCGCGGTGGCCCGCCCGGGGGTCTACGACGTGCCCCTGGGGACCCTGGCCTCGGACGTGCTGGCGATGGCCGGAGGAGCCACCCGGTCCGACATCGCGGTGATCGACGGCGGCCCGATGATGGGCTACCTGGTCCCCGACCTGGACCACCCGGTCACCAAGACGACCTCGGCCCTGCTGGTCCTTCCCGAGGATTTCCCCTGGATCCAGGCCCGGCAGCGTCCCCTGGCCATGGACATGCGCCGGGCGGCGGCCATCTGCTGCCAGTGCCGGATGTGCACCGATCTCTGCCCCCGGTGGCTGCTGGGCCATCGCCTCCAGCCCCACCTGGCCATGCGGGCGGCCCTGGCCGGGGGCCCGGTGCCGGACGAGGTGGAGGCGATGGGCTTCCTGTGCAGCCAGTGCGGCGTCTGCGAGGTCCACGCGTGTCCTCTGTGGCTTTCCCCCCGGAGGGTCCTCGGGGAGTTCCGGGGACGCCAGGCGGCCCGGGGGCGCCGGAACCCCTTCCGGGCACGACCCGAGGCGCCTCGGGAGGCCCAGGCCTGGGCCCGGGTGCCCAAGCCCCGCCTGGTGGAGCGCCTCGGCCTCCATGACTGGAAACTCCCGGCCCGGGGCCCGATCACCGAGGCCGCCGATCCCTGGGAGGTCCGCATCCCCCTCCGGCAGCACGCCGGTTCCCCGGCCGTCCCCGTGGTCCGCCGCGGGCAGCGCGTCGGCCGGGGCGACCTGATCGCCGAGGCCCCCGCCGAGGGTCTGGGGGCGCGGATCCACGCGTCCATCCCGGGAATCGTGACCGACGTCGATGCTCGGACGGTCCGGATCGAACAGGAGGCCCCATGAGCGAAGGACCCGCGATCGGCCTGCTGGAACTGACCTCCATCGCCCGGGGGATCGTCGCCGCCGACGCGATGGCGAAGCGGGCCTCGGTGCAGGTGGTCCAGAGCCGGACGGTCTGCCCGGGGAAGTTCTACACCCTGGTCGCCGGCGACGAGGAGTCGGTCCGCCTGGCCCTCGAGACCGGCGTCCACTACGCCGGGGACTACCTCGTGGACCGCCTGGTGATCCCCCGGGTCCACGAACAGGTGCTGCCGGCGGTTCTGGCGGTCCAGCCGCTCCCCGGCCTCCTGTCCGTCGGCATCATCGAGACCTTCTCCCTGGCCGGGACGATCCTCGCGGCCGACGCGGCGTGCAAGACCGCCCCGGTCACCCTGATCGAGGTGCGCCTGGGCATGGGCCTGGGGGGCAAGGCCTATGTGACGATGACCGGGGACCAGCATGACGTCGAGGCCTCCCTGGCCGCCGGAGTCGCGGCGATCGACCCGGCCCTCCGCCTCCGGAGCGAGATCATCCCGGCCCCCCACCCGTCCCTGGGCCCGACGCTCCTGTGACCCGCCGACAAAAAGGTGCTTGACTTCCCAAGGTCCAGGCATACAATCTCGCCCTCGCCCCCGGACCATGTCCGCCGGGCGGTAGGTTCCAGGGCGCCAAGGGAGGCGACGGAATGCCGACGATCAACCAGCTGGTCCGGAAGGGGCGTCAGCCCCCGAAATACAAGTCCAAGTCCCCGGCGATGACCGGGTGCCCCTGCCGCCGAGGCGTCTGCACCCGCGTCTACACGACGACGCCGAAGAAGCCGAACTCGGCCATGCGGAAGGTCGCGAAGGTCCGCCTGACCAACGGGTTCGAGGTGATCGCCTACATCCCCGGCGAGGGGCACAACCTCTCCGAGCACTCCCAGGTGCTGGTCCGGGGCGGGCGCGTGAAGGACCTCCCGGGCGTCCGCTACCACATCATCCGGGGAACGATGGACACGAAGGGGGTCGATGCCCGGCGGCGCAGCCGGTCCCGCTACGGCGCGAAGCAGCCCAAGGGCGTGAAGTAGCACCGAAGGAGGCACGAGATGCCCAGGCGCAGGGTGGTCGAGCACCGGGAGATCGAGCCGGATCCCAAGTTCGGGGACTGGCTGGTGGCCAAGTTCATCAACTGCATGATGCACGACGGCAAGAAGGCCGTGGCGGAAAAGGTCTTCTACGAGGCGATGGACCTGATCGCCCGGAAGACCCGCGAGGATCCGCTGAAGATCTTCAAGCGGGCGGTGGAGAACGTGAAGCCCCAGGTCGAGGTGAAGTCCCGCCGGGTCGGCGGCGCCACCTACCAGGTCCCGGTGGAGATCCGGCCCGAGCGGAAGACCGCGCTGGCCATCCGCTGGATCACCTCCTACGCCCGCGGGCGATCCGAGAAGGGCATGGTGCAGAAGCTCTCGGCGGAACTGATCGACGCGTTCAACGGACGCGGCAACGCGATCAAGAAGCGGGACGACACCCACAAGATGGCCGAGGCCAACAAGGCGTTCGCCCACTATCGCTGGTGACGTCGAAGGGGATTTCCGTGGCCAGGGCGACCGACATCGCGGTGGTTCGCAACATCGGCATCATGGCCCACATCGATGCCGGCAAGACCACCACGACCGAGCGGGTGCTCTACTACACGGGGGTCTCCCACCGCCTCGGCGACGTGGACGCGGGCAACACCCAGATGGACTGGATGGAGCAGGAACAGGAGCGCGGCATCACGATCACCTCCGCCGCGACCACCTGCTTCTGGCGGGACCACCAGGTCAACATCATCGACACTCCCGGACACGTGGACTTCACCGTCGAGGTGGAGCGCAGCCTCCGGGTGCTCGACGGGGCCATCGTGGTCTTCTGCGCGGTGGGCGGCGTCCAGCCCCAGACCGAAACGGTCTGGCGCCAGGCGAACCGCTACCGGGTGCCGCGACTGGCCTTCGTCAACAAGATGGACCGGACCGGGGCCGACTTCTGGCGATGCGTCGGGCAGATGCGCGGGCGCCTCAAGGCGCACGCCATCCCGGTGCAGATCCCCCTCGGTCGGGAGTCTGGGTTCCGAGGCGTCGTGGACCTCGTGAACCGGAGGGCCCTCGTCTGGGACAGGGACACCCTCGGCGCGGACTACTCCGTCCGCGACATCCCCACCGACTTCCTCGAGGCCGCCCAGAAGGCCCGGACCGAGTTGCTGGACACCGTGGTGGAGCAGGACGACGCGGTCCTCGAGGCCTACCTGGCCGGCCAGGAGCCCGACGCCGCGACCCTGAACCGCCTGATCCGCCAGGGGACGCTGAAGGGCGACATCGTTCCGGTGCTCTGCGGGACCGCCTTCAAGAACAAGGGCGTGCAGCCGCTGCTGGACGCCGTGGTGGACTGGCTCCCCTCCCCGGCGGACCTGCCGCCGGTGACCGGCGTCGAGCCCTACCGGTCCAACGGCCACGTCGTCGAGGTCCGGCGGTCGGCGTCGGACGACGAGCCCTTTTGCGGGCTGGCCTTCAAACTGATGAACGACCCCTTCGTGGGCCAGCTGACCTTCGTCCGGGTTTACTCGGGGGTCCTGCGGTCCGGCGAGGCCCTGCTGAACACCAACCAGGACCGCAGGGAGCGGGCGGGGCGCCTGGTGCGCATCCACGCGAACAAACGCGAGGAGGTCCAGGAGATCCGGGCCGGCGACATCGGGGGCGTGGTGGGGCTGAAGGTCACCGTGACGGGCGACACTCTCTGCGACGCGAACCATCCCATCCGTCTCGAGTCGGTCCGGTTCCCGGAACCCGTCGTGGAGGCGGCCCTGGAGTCCGACACGAAGGGCGACGACGAGCGGCTCTTCCAGGCACTCAAGCGCCTGGCCCTGGAGGACCCCTCCTTCAAGTTCAAGGTCCACGAGGAGACCGGCCAGACCCTGATCGCCGGCATGGGGGAACTGCACCTCGAGATCCTGGTGGACCGCCTCCGGCGGGAATTCAAGGTGGAGAGCCGCATGGGGCGCCCCCAGGTCTCCTACCGGGAGACGGTGACCCGGAGCGCCGAGGCCGATTCCCGCTATGTGAAGCAGACCGGCGGCCACGGCCAGTACGGCCATGTGGTGATGCGCATCGACCCCCTGCCCCGGAACTCGGGCCTCCTCTTCGAGGACCGCACCGTGGGCGGCGTGATCCCGAAAGAGTACATCCCCGCCGTCGAGAAAGGGGTCCGGGAGGCCGCCCAGCTGGGCGTGCTGGCGGGCTACCCGGTGGTGGACTGCAAGGTGACCTTGCTGGACGGGTCCTACCACGAGGTGGACTCGTCGGACCTCGCGTTCCGGATCGCCGCCTCGATGGGCCTGAAGGACCTGGTGGCCCGGGCGAACCCGGTGCTGCTGGAGCCGGTGATGCTCCTCGAGGTCGAACTCCCCTCGGAGTACCTGGGGGAGGTTCTGGGGAACCTCTCGACCCGCCGGGGCCGAATCGTCCGCCTGGAGACCCAGGAGACGGGGCACCAGGTGGTGGCCGAGGTCCCCCTGGGAGAGATGTTCGGCTACGTGACCCAGCTGCGGTCCCTGACCCAGGGTCGGGGGACGCAGACGATGGAGTTTCTGCACTACGCGCCCACCCCTCCGGCCATCCAGGCGAAGGTGGTGAGCGCGGGGAGGAGCGTCTGAAGATGGGCATCCAGAGGATTCGCATTCGGCTGAAGGCGTACGACCACAAGATCCTGGACCAGTCGGTGGCGGAGATCATCGCGACCGTCCGCAAGACCGACGCCACCGTCGCGGGCCCGATCCCCCTGCCGACGAAGATCAGCCGGTACACGGTGCTCCGGTCGCCGCACACCGACAAGAAGAGCCGCGAGCAGTTCGAGATCCGGACCCACAAGCGGCTGATCGACCTGCTGGACCCGTCCCAGCAGACCCTGGAGGCCCTGACGAAACTGGACCTGAGTCCGGGCGTGGACGTGGAGATCAAGGCCTGAAGCGAGGCGAGGACACCATGCCGAAATTGACGGTATATGACATCCAGAAGGCGAAGGTGGACGAGATCGACCTCTCGGACGAGGTGTTCGCGGCCGAGTCCCGTCCCCACCTCTACCACCCGGTCGTCCGGGCGCTGCTGCTGGCGAAGCGCCAGGGCACCGTGAAGACCAAGAAGCGCAGCGAGGTGGCCGGGTCCACCCGGAAGGTCTACCGCCAGAAGGGCACCGGCAACGCCCGTCACGGCGACTCCCGGGCCCCCAACTTCCGGCGCGGCGGCGCGGTATTCGGGCCTCAGCCGAGGCCCTGGGACGTCCGGGTGCCCCGGAAGCTCCACAAGGCGGCCCTGGTCTCGGCGCTGTCGGACCGCGTCCGCGAAGGCCACGTGCTGGTCCTGGACCGGTGGGCCTCGGACGAGATCCGGACCCGGAAGGTCGCGGAGTTCCTGAAGCGGTTCGACCTCGGGTCGGCCCTGCTGGTGGACGTGTCGAACCGGTCCCTCTCGCTGTCCTGCCGGAACCTGCCGACGGCGAGGTACCTGTCGTCGAAGGGCCTGAACCTCTTCGACGTGCTGAAGTACGACCACCTGGTGCTGACCCGGGAAGCGGCCCTGGCCATCGAGGGAGCGTTGAAGCCATGAAGAGCCCCTACGACGTGATTCGTCGCCCTCTCATCACCGAGAAGGCGAACATCGACAAGGAGCGGCGGAACACCTACCACTTCGAGGTCCCCCTGACGGTGGACCGGCAGGAGATCCGCCAGGCAGTCGAGGCCGTCTTCCACGTCCACGTCGAGGACGTGAGGACGATGGTGGTGCAGGGCAAGGAGCGCCGCCTGGGGCGGTTCCTGGGCCGGAAGCCGTCCTGGAAGAAGGCGATCGTCACCCTCCGGGAGGGGGAATCGATCGACATCTTCGAGGCCCGCTAGGACAGAGAAGGAGCGCGAGATGGCCATCATCAAGTTCAAACCGACCTCCCCGGGACGACGGGGCATGGAGGTGGCGGACTTCTCGGACATCACCCGGGACCGCCCCGAGAAGTCGCTCCTGGCCCCGAAGCACGAGCGGGCCGGACGGAACGTGTACGGGCGCGTGACCTCCCGCCACCGGGGCGGCGGCCACGCCCAGAAGTACCGGGTGATCGACTTCAAGCGGGACAAGACCGGCGTGCCGGCCCGGGTCGCCCACATCGAATACGACCCGAACCGCAGCGCCCGGATCGCCCTGCTGCATTACCGGGACGGCGAGAAGCGCTACATCCTCGCCCCCCGGGAGCTGCGGGTCGGTGACGAGGTGGTCTCGGCGGCCCACGCCGAGATCCGGCCGGGGAACTCCCTGCCCCTGAAGAACATCCCCCAGGGGACCCTGGTGCACAACATCGAGCTGAAGCCCGGTGCCGGCGGCCAGATGGTGCGGTCCGCGGGGACCTCGGCCCAGGTGATGGCCCTGGAGGGCGGCTACGCGCTGCTCCGGATGCCCTCCGGGGAACTGCGGAAGGTCCGGGAGGAATGCCGGGCGACGATCGGCGACGTCAGCAACCCGGACCACGAGAACGTCTCGATCGGCAAGGCCGGGCGGAACCGGTGGCGCGGCGTGCGGCCCCAGAGCCGCGGCGTCGTGATGAACCCCATCGACCACCCGATGGGAGGCGGCGAGGGGAAGACCTCCGGCGGCCGCCATCCCTGCACCCCCTGGGGAAAGCCCACCAAGGGGTACAAGACGCGGCAGAACAAGCGGACCGATCACCTGATCGTGAAGCGGCGCTCGAAGTAGCACGGAGGACGGTATGCCTCGCTCGGTGAAAAAGGGTCCTTTCGTGGACAGGCACCTGGTGGAGAAGATCGAGGCGGCCCTGCGCTCGGGCCAGAAGAAGTCCATCAAGACGTGGTCCCGGCGGAGCGTGATCCTGCCGGAGATGGTGGGCTTCAACTTCGCCGTGCACAACGGCAAGAAGTTCATCCCGGTCTTCGTCACCGAGAACATGGTGGGTCACAAGTTGGGCGAGTTCGCGCCGACCCGGACCTTCCACCAGCACTCCGGCGACCGGAAGGGCAAGGTGGAAGGGAAGAAGAAGTGAGGGGAGTGAGATGGACGATCACGTCGTGAGGGCCAAGGCCCGGTACATCCGAATGGCTCCCCGCAAGGTCCGGGTGGTGGCCAACGCCATCCGGGGCAAGCGCGTGGACGAGGCGACGGCGGTGCTGGCGTTCATTCCCCGGAGGGCCGTGAGGCCCGTCACGAAGGTGCTGAACGCGGCCATCGATGCCGCCCGGCAGAAGGGTTCCTTCGACATGGACAACCTCTATGTGAAGGAGATCTTCGTGGACCAGGGACCCTGCCTGAAGCGGCGCCTGTCCCGGGCCAGGGGCATGGCGACGCCGATCCACAAGTTCCTGAGCCATGTGACCGTCGTGCTGGGCGAGTTGGAGTAGGAGGGACCCCGTGGGCCAGAAGACGCATCCGATCGGTTTTCGGATCCCCTACGTGAAGGGGTGGAGTTCCCGTTGGTACGCGGGCCGTCACTACGGCCGGTGGGCCTACGAGGACGTGCAGATTCGGAAGACGGTCCGTGAGAAGATGGGCGCGGCGGGCATCTCCGCGGTGCACATCGAGCGCACCGCCAACAAGGTGAAGGTCTTCATCCTGGCGGCCCGCCCCGGGGTGGCCATCGGGCGAAAGAGCGAGAACATCGAGGAACTGAAGCGGACCCTGACCCGGCTGACCTCGATGGAGGTCGTGCCCTACATCCAGGAGGTCCGGAAGATCGAACTGGACGCCCAGCTGGTCGCCGAGTCGGTCGCCCAGCAGCTGGAGCGGCGGGTGTCCTTCCGCCGGGCCACCAAGCGGGCCGTGCAGCAGGCGATGAAACTGGGGGCCAAGGGGATCCGCATCCGCTGCTCCGGACGCCTGGGCGGCGCCGAGATGAGCCGGGTGCTCCAGTACCGCGAGGGCCGCGTCCCCCTCCAGACGCTCCGGGCCGACCTGGACTACGGCCTGGCCGAGGCGCGGACGACCTACGGCGTGATCGGGGTGAAGACCTGGATCTACAAGGGTGACATTCTGAAGAAGTGATCCCGGGCCGGCGGCCGAAAGGGGCCGCGCCCCCGGGAGGGAGGAGGCGACGATGCTGTCTCCGGCGAGAACGAAGTGGCGCAAGCAGCAGAAGGGCCGGATGCGGGGGACCGCCTGGCGGGGAAGCGAGGTCTCCTTCGGGGAGTTCGCGCTGCAGGCGACGGAGTGCGGATGGATCACGGCCCGGCAGATCGAGGCGGCCCGTATCGCCATCAACCGCCACGTGAAGCGCGGTGCCCAGCTGTGGATCCGGGTCTTCCCCGACAAGCCCATTTCCAAGAAGCCCCTGGAGACCCGCATGGGTCGCGGCAAGGGCGCTCCCGAGGAGTGGGTCGCCGTGATCCGGCCGGGGCGGGTGCTCTACGAGATCGAGGGCGTGGACGAGGCGACCGCCCGGGAGTGCTTCCGGCTGGCGGCGATGAAACTGCCGATCCACACCCAGGTGCTGAAGCGGGGGGAAATCCGATGAAGTCCCTGAAGGCCGAGGAATTGCGGGCCCTGTCGGACGAGGATCTGGTCCGTCGGGAGAACGAGCACCGGGAGAGCCTGTTCAAGTTCCGGATGCGGCTGGCCACGGGCCAGATGAGCAAGATGGCCGACATCCAGGCCACTCGCCGGAACCTGGCCAGGATCCTGACCGAACAGAACCGCCGGCGAAAGGCCGCGCAGCAGTGAGGGCAGCGATGGAAGAGCAGCAGAAGGCCCCGAAGGTCCGTCATCAGCGCAACCTGATCGGGCGGGTGACCAGCGTGTCCGGTGCGAAGACGGTGGTGGTCGCCGTTTCCCGGAGGTACCAGCACCCGACCTTCAAGAAGTACGTCACGAGGGTCCGGCACTACACCGCCCACGACGAGAAGAGCGCCTGCGGCGTGGGGGACCAGGTCCGGATCGTCGAAAGCCGGCCGCTGTCGGCGACCAAGCGCTGGCGGGTGGCCGAACTGGTCCAGAAGTCGCGGCTGGCCGAGTGAGGCGTGGCGGCGTGGCCATCGGGGAGAGGTGACGCATGGTACAGCAAGAGAGCTACCTGGTTTCGGCCGACAACTCCGGGGCGAAACTCCTGCAGGTGATCCGCGTGATCGGGGGATCGACCCGCCGCTACGCCTCCGTGGGGGACATGGTCGTCGCGACGGTGAAGGAGGCCCTGCCCCGGTCGAAGGTCAAGAAGGGCGAGGTCGTGAAGGCCGTGATCGTCCGGACCGCCAAGGAGGTGGGCCGGTCCGACGGCACCTTCATCCGCTTCGATGAGAACGCCGCGGTGCTGATCAACCAGGCGATGGAGCCCATCGGGACCCGCATCTTCGGGCCGGTGGCCCGGGAACTCCGGGCCGCGCGCTTCCTGAAGATCGTCTCGCTGGCACCGGAGGTGCTGTGATGAACAAGATCCGCAAGAACGACGAGGTCGTGGTCCTCCGGGGCAGGAATGCCGGGTCCAAGGGGAAGGTCCTGGAGGTGGACGGCAAGTCCGGCCGCGCGGTGGTCGAGGGGGTGAACCTGGTGAAGAAGCACGCGAAGCGCAAGACCAAGCGCCTCGAGGCGGGAATCCAGCAGAAGCCCGCGCCCCTGCCCCTGTCGGCCCTGAGCCTGGTGAGCCGGAAGGACGGCAAGGCGGTCCGGGTCCACTTCGAACTGCGGGAGGGCGCCGGCGGAAAGACCCGGAAGGTGCGCGTCGCCTCGAGGACCGGCGAGGTGTTCGACTAGGAGTCCAGGCGGTTTCGCCAGGGGAGACGGAGATGACCAGACTGCAGAAGAAATACGAGGAGGAAGTGGTTCCGGCCCTGATGAGGCAGTTCGCCTACCGGAACCGCTTCCAGGTGCCCCGCCTGGTCAAGGTGACCTTGAACATGGGCCTGGGCGAGGCGACGCAGAACCCGAAGATCATCGAGAACTCGGTGGAGGAACTGGGCCGGATCACGGGGCAGCGTCCCGTGGTGACGCGGTGCCGGAAGTCCATCGCCGCGTTCAAGGTCCGCAAGGGCAACACCGTCGGCGTCTCGGTCACCCTGCGGGGGGACCGGATGTGGGAGTTCCTGGACCGGCTGGTCAACGTGGCGCTCCCCCGCGTCCGGGACTTCCGGGGCGTGTCCACGAAGGCCTTCGACGGCCACGGGGACTACACGCTGGGCCTCCGGGAGCAGATCATCTTCCCCGAGGTGGACTACGACAAGGTCGAGAAGCTGAAGGGGATGAACATCACGGTAGGAACCAGCGCCCGGAACGACGAGGAGGCTCTGGCGCTGCTGAAGGGCCTGGGGATGCCCTTCCGGAAGTGAAGCATCAGGAGGTGCAGACGTGGCGAAGACGTCTCTGAGAATCAAGGCCAAGCGGAAGCCGAAGTTCCAGGTGCGGACATACAACCGTTGTCCGCTCTGCGGTCGTCCGAGGGCCTTTCTCCGGAAGTTCAACATGTGCCGTATCTGCTTCCGGAATCTGGCGTTGCGGGGAGACCTGCCCGGCGTCGTCAAGGCCAGCTGGTAAGGCGAGGAGGGTCGGGAGATGACGACTGATCCCATCGGGGACATGCTGACGCGGATTCGGAACGCCCTCCAGGCGGGACACGCGGATCTGGAGATCCCGTCGTCCAACCTGAAGAAGCGGATTGCCGAGATCCTGAAGGAACAGGGCTTCATCGAGGACTTCTCGGTCCTCGAGGATCGCACCCAGGGCATCCTGAAGATCTACCTGAAGTACGTCGCGCCGAAGCGGGGAGCCATCGCCGGGATCCGGCGGGAGAGCAAGCCCGGGCGGCGGATCTACGTCGGGAAGAAGGACATCCCCCGGGTCCGGCGAGGCATGGGCCTGGCGATCCTCTCCACTCCCCAGGGAGTGATGGCCGACCAGGAGGCCCGCAAGAGAGGGATCGGCGGCGAATTGCTGTTGACCGTCTGGTGAGGCACCCGGGGCGCCGGTGATTCCGGCTCCCGGTGGACGCCGGCCCCCGGGTCGGCGCGAGCGGTGAACCGAGGAGGCGAACGTGTCGCGAATCGGAAAGAAACCCATCCCGGTACCGGCCGGCGTGGAGGTTCGTCTGGAACCCCCGACCGTGACGGTGAAAGGCCCCCTGGGAACCCTGTCCCGGAGTCTCCGGGGCGTCACGGTGGCCCGCGAGGGCAGCGTGCTGGTGGTGCAGCCGGACCCGGCGGCCCCGGACCGGGCGAAGATGCACGGGCTGATGCGGACCCTGGTGGCCAACATGGTCGAGGGAGTCAGCACCGGGTTCACCCGGGTCCTGACCATCGCCGGAACCGGCTACAAGGCCGAGGGCGGCGGCCAGGAGCTGACCCTCTACCTGGGCTACTCGAAGCCCGTGGTCTTCCCGCTCCCGGACGGCGTCACCGGCACCGTGGAAGACAAGGGGCTCAAGATCACGCTGAAGAGCCGGGACAAGGAACTGCTCGGGGACACGGCCGCCCGGCTCCGGGCCGTCCGGCCGGTGGAGCCCTACAAGGGCAAGGGGGTCGCCTACCTGGGCGAGAAGGTGCGCAGGAAGGCTGGCAAGTCCGGCACGAAGTAGCGTCGGGGAGGGTCAAGTGGAGATTCGGAACGCCCAGATTCGGAGACAGGCCCGGTTGAACCGGAAGGCCCGCATCCGGAAGAGGATCGTCGGCACCCCGGAACGGCCCCGGCTGGTGATCTTCCGGAGCGCGCGCCACATCTCCTGCCAGGTCATCGACGACCAGGCGGGTCGCACGCTGTGCGCGGCGTCCAGCGAGGGCAAGGCCTTCGCCGAGGCGGCCGGCAAGGTCGCCAAGACCGAGGCGGCGAAGAAGGTGGGGGCCCTGATCGCGGAGCGTTGCAAGGCCGCCGGGATCGAGGCGGTGGTCTTCGACCGGAACGGGTTCCTGTATCACGGCCGGGTGGCGGCCCTGGCGGACGCGGCCCGGGAGGCCGGCCTCAAGTTCTAGGAGGAACGCGGTGGCATACGAAGAAGTCGAAGAGAAACTGGAGTTCACCGAGCACATCGTCCACCTGAGCCGCGTGGCCAAGGTGGTGAAGGGAGGACGCCGGTTCTCCTTCGCCGCGCTGGTGGTCATCGGCAACGGGGAGGGCCTGGTGGGGTTCGGACTGGGCAAGGCCCAGGAGGTCCCGGAGGCGATCCGGAAAGGCGGCGAGCAGGCGAAGAAGAACATGATCCGCGTGCCGCTGTTCGGGACCACGATCCCCCACGAGGTCGAGGGACGCTTCGGCGCGGGACGGGTGCTGCTGAAGCCCGCCGTGCCCGGCACCGGGGTGATCGCCGGCGGCGCCGCCCGGGCCGTGCTGGAGGCCGCGGGGGTGAGGGACGTCCTGTCCAAGAGCCTGGGCACCCGGAATCCCCACAACGTCGTTCGGGCGACCGTCGTCGCCTTGAGGGGCCTGACGTCGAAGGACATGGCCCTCGAAAAGCGCGGCATCCGCCAGGAGGTAGTGGAATGAAGGAGCTTTCTCGCCTCTCGCCGCAGCCCGGTTCGGTGACCGCCCGGAAGCGGGTGGGTCGCGGCCGCGGCTCCGGGCTGGGCAAGACCTCCGGCAGGGGCCACAAGGGAACCGGCGCCCGGACCGGGAAGGGCCGACCCCCGTGGTTCGAGGGCGGCCAGATGCCGCTGCAGCGGCGCCTCCCCAAGAAGGGGTTCACGCCCCTGGTGCGCAAGGAGTTCGCCATCGTGAACACCGGGGCCCTCGAGATCTTCCCCGAGGGGACCCGGGTGGACCCGGCGACCCTGCGGGCGGCCGGCCTGGTGCGCCAGGTCCGGGACGGCGTCAAGATCCTGGGAAGCGGGGACCTGACGCGCCGGCTGGACGTGGTGGCCCACGCCTTCAGCGACACGGCCCGGAAAAAGATCGAGGCGGCCGGCGGCACCGTGACGGCCATCCTGGAAACGAAGGAAGAGACCGGGGCGTAGCGCCCCGCGGGGAGGTTCGACGTGGCCAACAGCCTCGAAGGACTGGGCAAGGTCCCCGAGTTGCGGAAACGGCTGCTCTACACCCTGGGCATGCTCGCGGTGTACCGCCTCGGGATCTTCGTCACGGTCCCCGGTGTGGACCGCGACATCATCTCGAACTACGTCCGGTTCGGACAGACGGGACTGCTGGGACTGTTCGACATGTTCTCTGGGGGCGCGATGGGCCAGATGTCCATCTTCGCCCTGGGGGTCATGCCCTACATCAGCGCCTCGATCATCTTCCAGCTGCTGGCGGTGGTCGTCCCCGCCCTGGAGCGTCTCCAGAAGGAGGGCGACGCGGGCCGGCGCAAGATCAACCAGTACACCCGGTACGCCACGGTGGCCCTCTCGGCCATCCAGGGCGTCGCCATCGCCGTGTGGCTCCAGTCGCTGAACAGCCAGGCCGGGACCGAGAACGTGGTCCGGATCAGTTCCTTCCTGTTCAAGTTCCTGACGGTCCTCTCGCTGACCACCGGGACGATGTTCCTGATGTGGCTCGGGGAGTCCATCACCGACCGGGGGATCGGCAACGGCATCTCTCTGATCATCTTCGCGGGCATCGTGGCCCGGCTGCCCGACGCGGTGGTCCAGACCTTCAGCCTCTCCACCCTCCAGGGCGGGAAGCTGGAGCCCCTGACCCTGCTGGTCATCGGGGCGCTGATCGTCGCCACCATCGGGTTCATCGTGTTCTTCGAACGGGCCCAGCGGCGCATCCCGGTGCAGTACGCGAAGAAGGTCGTGGGGCGGAAGCTCTACGGCGGCCAGACCACCTATCTGCCCCTGAAGGTCAACACCGCCGGCGTCATTCCCCCGATCTTCGCCTCCTCGATCCTGATGTTCCCGGCCACCCTCTCGGGGCTGTTCCCCGGGGCCACCTGGGTCACCTGGATGCAGAACGCCCTGGGACCCGGCGGCACGCTGTACAACACGCTCTACGTGGTGATGATCATCTTCTTCGCCTTCTTCTACACCGCGGTCACCTTCAACCCGGTGGACGTCGCGGACAACCTGAAGAAGAACGGGGGATTCGTGCCGGGGATCCGGGCCGGCAAGGCGACCGCCGACTACATCGACCGGGTGCTCTCCCGGGTGACCGTCGGGGGCGCCATCTACATCGCGGCCATCTGCGTCCTCCCGACCATTCTGCAGCAGAAGTTCCAGGTGCCCTTCTACTTCGGCGGCACCTCGCTGCTGATCGTGGTCGGCGTCGCGCTGGACACGGCGGGGCAGATCGAGGCGCATCTGATCAGCCGGTCCTACGAAGGCTTCGCGGGGGCTCACGGACCCCGGGTCCGTGGACGGAGGGACTACCAGTGACCGACGGTCCCCGCTACCGCCTGATCCTGTTCGGTCCCCCCGGCGTGGGAAAGGGGACCCAGGCCCGGATGCTCCAGGAGCGCCTGGGGATCTGCGCCATCGCCACCGGGGACCTGCTGCGGGAGGAGGTGGCCCGGAAGTCGCCCCTGGGACAGGAGGCGGCCCGCTACATGGAGAGCGGATTGCTGGTCCCCGACCAGGTCGTCATCGGCATGGTGAAGGGGCGGATCCAGGCCCAGGGCGGCTGCGGGGCCGGCTTCATCCTCGACGGCTTCCCCCGCACCGTGGACCAGGCGGAGGCCCTCCGGGCCGCCGATATCGGCATCGACCTGGTGGTCCACCTCCGGGTGCCGGAGGAGGCCATCATCCGCCGGCTCGCGGGGCGGAAAATCTGCCCTTCCTGTGGTCGGGTCTTTCATGTAGAATACGCCCCCCCGGTGGATGGCGCGCACTGCGACTCCTGCGGCGCCGCGCTGATCACCCGGGAGGACGACCAGGAGGCGACGGTCCGCGCGCGCCTCCGGGTCTACGAGGAGAAGACGATGCCGCTGCTCCGGTACTACCGGGAGCAGGGCCTGCTGGCCACCGTGGACGGGATGCAGGATCCCGGGCACGTGCAGGAGGACATCCTGACCCTGTTGCGCCAGACGAGGACGGAGTCATGACGCCGAAGGAAGAGGCCATCGAGGTCGAAGGGACGGTCGTGGAGGCGCTGCCGAACGCGACGTTCCGGGTGGAACTGGCCAACGGCCATCGGGTGCTGGCTCACGTGTGCGGCAAGATGCGGATGCACTTCATCCGCATCCTCCCGGGGGACAAGGTGAAGGTGGAACTTTCCCCGTACGACGTGACCCGGGGACGGATCACCTTCCGGGTGCGGTGAGGAGGGGACCATGAAGGTAAAGGCCTCGGTGAAGAAGATCTGTGAGAAGTGCAAGGTCATCAAGCGTCGCGGGGTCGTGCGGGTGATCTGCGAGAATCCCCGGCACAAGCAGCGCCAGGGCTGAGGACGGGAGGAACCATGGCTCGTATTGCAGGCGTCGATCTCCCCAGGAAGAAGCCGGTGGGCATCGCCCTCCGGTACATCTACGGCATCGGGCCCACCAACGCCCTCCGCGTCCTGGCCCAGGCCGGTGTGTCCCCCAGGACGCGGACCGACGACCTCACCGAGGGCGAGGTCGCCCGCATCCGGGAGGTGCTCGATGCGGGGTTCAAGGTGGAGGGAGACCTCCGCCGGGAAGTTGCCGCGAACATCAAGGTGCTGATGGACATGGGGTGCTACCGGGGGCTCCGCCACCGGAAGGGCCTTCCGGTCCGGGGCCAGCGGACGCACACCAATGCCAGGACCCGCAAGGGGCGCCGGGGCGCCACGATCAAGAAGAAGAAGTAGTCGCAGCAGGAGGTGGCCGATATGGCCAAGGCGAAGACGGGAAAGAAGAAGATCCGCAAGGACGTGCCGCTGGGGGTCGTGCACATCAACTCGACCTTCAACAACACGATCGTGACCATCACGGACCCCACGGGGGCGGTGGTCGCTTGGTCCTCCGCCGGTCGGCGGGGATTCAAGGGTTCCCGGAAGTCCACGCCCTTCGCGGCCCAGCTGGCGGCGGAGGACGCGGCGAAGCGGGCCCAGGAAGTGGGCATGAAGTCGGTGCAGGTCCTCGTGAAGGGCCCCGGAGCCGGGCGAGAGTCGGCGGTCAGGGCCCTGGCCGCCGCCGGCCTGCGGGTCACCTACATCCGGGACGTGACGCCGGTTCCGCACAACGGTTGTCGGCCGCCGAAGCGTCGGCGCGTCTGATCAGGAGGGAGTCGTGGCCAGGTACACGGACGGACTTTGCCGGATCTGTCGGCGGGAAGGGATGAAGCTCTTCCTCAAGGGAGAGCGGTGCCATTCGGACAAGTGCGCGTTCCAGCACCGGGCCTATGCCCCCGGCCAGCACGGACAGGCCAGGCGCAAGCCCACGCCCTACGCCACCCAGCTGCGGGAGAAGCAGAAGGTGCGCCGCCTCTACGGGATGCTGGAAGGGCAGTTCCGGCGCTTCTTCGAGCACGCCAACGCGATGCGGGGCAACACCGGGGACAACCTCCTGCGCCTGTTGGAGTCCCGCCTGGACTCGGTGGTCTACCGCTGCGGCTTCGGGGCCAGCCGGGGGGACGCCCGCCAGCTGGTGAGCCACGGCCACATCCTGGTGAACGGCCGCCGGGTCACGATCCCCTCCTTCGTCGTGAAGGCCGGGGACGTCGTGGAGGTGCGGTCCCGTTCCGCCAGCCTGAAGCGGGTCCAGGAGGCGCTGGCCATGGCGTCGAGGACCCGTTCCCCCCGGTGGTTGGAGGTCGATCCCGCGAAGGCCCGGGCGGTGGTCAAGTCGCTGCCCGAAGCCGAGGACCTGAGGGACCTGATTCCGGAGGCAGAGACCGAAGGGAAGCCGGCCATCCGCCAGGAGTTGATCGTCGAGATCTACTCGAAGTGACCGGCTGTCGGTGACGCAGAGAGGGTTCCCACAGGAGGCACCAGATGCAGAAGGTCTCGGAAAAGAACTGGCGGGAGTTGATCCGTCCCCGGTCGGTCCTGGTCGAGAAGGAGTCCCTGACCAACCGCTACGGGAAGTTCATTGCCGAGCCCCTGGAGCGGGGCTTCGGAATCACCCTGGGCAACAGCCTGCGGCGCATCCTCCTGTCCACCATCCGCGGCGCCGCGGTGACCTCGGTTCGCATCGACGGCGTGATGCACGAGTTCTCGACGATTCCCGAGGTCTACGAGGACGTGACCGAGATCGTCCTGAACCTGAAGTCCCTGGACCTGGCGCTGGAAACGGAGGAGCAGAAACAGGTCCACGTGCACCTGGAGGGCGAGCGGACCGTGACCGGAGCCGACCTGTTCCAGGGGCCCGAGGTCACCTGCCTGAACCCCCACCACGTGATCTGCACGATGGGACCCGGCGCGGTGCTGGACATGGACCTCACGGTCCGGGCCGGCTACGGGTACCACCCGGCCGAGCGGAACAAGGACCCCAACGCCCCCCTGGGCACCATTCCCATCGACTCGATCTTCAGCCCGATCCGGAAGGTGAACTACCGGGTCACCAACGCCCGGGTCGGGCAGCAGACGGACTATGACCGCCTGACCATCGAGGTCTGGACCAACGGCGCCGTGGAGCCCCCGGACGCGTTGGCCATCGCGGCGAAGATCCTGAAGGAGCAGGCCCAGGTCTTCATCCACTTCGACGAGGGGGCCGAGGATCAGATCCCCCAGGTCACCCTGCCCTCCCAGGAGGCCGACGGGTCCGTGGCCACCGTCACCGACGCCGCCACCTCCGATGTCCTGTTCCGTCCCGTCGAGGAACTGGAACTGTCGGTCCGGGCCCAGAACTGCCTCCAGACCGCCGGGATCCGCCTGGTGGGGGACCTGGTGCAGAAGACCGAGGGCGAACTGCTGAAGACCCGGAGATTCGGACGGAAGTCCCTGAAGGAGATCCAGGACGCCCTCCAGGACCTGGGGCTGTCGCTGGGCATGCGCCTGGAGAACTTCGACCCGAGCCTGCGCTCGGAGTCATGACGGGAGAGGATCATGCGACACAACCGAAAGCAGGTGAAACTGAACCGGACCGCGTCCCATCGCCGGGCACTGTTCCGCAATCTCCTGTCCTCCCTGTTCCTCCACGGACGCATCGTCACCACCGAGGCGAAGGCCAAGGAGGTCAAGCGGCGGGCGGACATCCTGATCGGGTCGGCCCGGAAGGGCGGCCTGCACCAGCGGCGCCTGGCGGCGGCCCAGCTGTTCGGAGCCGAGGCGGTCCAGGCCCTCTTCGACCGGTGGGCCCCCAGCTTCCCGGACCGGGTCAGCGGCTTCACCCGCGCGGTGAAACTGGGATTCCGGCAGGGGGACGCCTCCCAGATGGTGCTGGTGGAAATCCTTGGGGCCGCCCCCGCCGCGGGGGAGGCGCCGGAGGCGCCGCAGGCGGAGAAGGACTGATCGCCCCGCCCGGAGCGGGGATCGGCCGGTAGGCCGGCAGCCCCCGGACCCTTGCCGGCCCGGGGAGAACGCACGCTCCCAACATCCACCGTGGCCGGGAGTTCCGGCCGGTTGGGGAGCGGAGGTTGGAGGCCCCGAAGGGCTCTCCATGGAAACGGAGGATCGACCCCATGCCCGACATCAAGCTGCGTGATCTCCTGGAAGCCGGATGCCACTTCGGCCACCGGACACAGCGTTGGAACCCGAAGATGAAGCCGTACATCTTCGGCGCCCGGAACGGCATCCACATCGTGGACCTGCAGAAGACCCAGCGCCTGCTGAAGGACGCCCTGAACTTCCTCAGCCGCAAGGTGGCCGAAGGGGAGACGGTGCTGTTCGTGGGCACCAAGCCCCAGGCGCAGCTGGTGGTCGAGGAGGAGGCCCGGAGGGCCCGGATGCCCTTCGTGACGAACCGCTGGCTCGGCGGCACGCTGACGAACTTCGTCACCCTGCGGAAGTCCCTGGAGCGCCTGAACGAGATCGACGCGCTGCTGGCCGAGGGCAGCGTCGAGCGCCTCCAGAAGAAGGAGGTCGTCCGGCTCGAGAAGGAGCAGGCCCGGATGCTGAAGAACCTCCGGGGTCTCCGGGGGCTCTCGGGGCTGCCGGGGGCGATGGTCGTGGTGGACTCCACCCGGGAGCGGATCGCCATCCGCGAGGCCAACCGGGCGGGCATCCCCGTCGTCGCCGTGGTGGACACCAACGGGGACCCGGACAACATCCAGTACGTCGTGCCGGCCAACGACGACGCCATCCGGTCGATCCGGCTGACCGTCGGCGCCTTTGCCGATGCCTGCCTGGAGGCGGCCGCCCTGCGTCACCGGGGCGGAGAGGACGGCACCTGGGAGGCGCCTGCCGTCCAGGAAGGCCCGCGTCCCGACGTCGTCTTCCGCGGGCGGGGAGTCCCGGCCGCGCCGGCCCCCGAGGACGTGTCGAACACCGACCAGTAGGCACTGGTCGTTCCCCGAACGCAATCCGTTCCCAGGTGGACAAGGAGGATCGAAGATGGGTTACACGGCGCAACAGGTGAAGGAACTGCGGGAAATGACCGGCGCGGGAATCCTGGACTGCAAGAACGCCCTGGCCGAGACCGACGGCGACATGGCGAAGGCGGTCGAGGTCCTCCGGAAGCGCAACGCCGCCGTCGCGGTGAAGAAGCTCTCCCGGGAGGCGAAGGACGGGCTGGTCCAGACCTACGTCCACGGCGAGGGCCGCATCGGCGTGCTGGTCGAGGTCAACAGCGAGACGGACTTCGTCGCCCGGTCCGAGGACTTCCGGAACTACGTGAAGGAGATCTGCCTGCAGATCGCCGCGATGGCGCCCCAGTACGTCACCCGGGAGGAGATCCCGGCGGCCGAGGTGGAAAAGCAGAAGGAGATCTTCCTGGCCCAGATGGGGGAGACCCGGAAGCCCCCGGAGGTCCTCGCCAAGATCATCGAGGGAAAACTGGGCAAGTGGTACTCGGAGGTCTGCCTGATGGACCAGGCGTACATCCGGGACGACAGCAAGACGATCCGCGATCTGCAGAACGAGATCGTGGCCCGCTGCGGCGAGAACATCCGCGTGCGGCGATTCGCCCGCTATGCCCTCGGCGAAGGTCTCTGATATCCTCCCCGGGTCCCTGACGATGAGGGAGGCCCCGATGCCCCCGGATTCCGCTTCCCAGGGCCCCCGTTTCCGTCGCGTATTGCTGAAGCTTTCCGGCGAGGCCCTCCAGGGGCATCGTTCGGCCGGCGTGGACCCCGAGGTGGTGACCGCCTTCGCCCAGGAGGTGAAGGGGGCCCGGGAGATGGGGGCGCAGATGGCGCTGGTCATCGGCGGAGGCAACTACTTCCGGGGCATCTCGGAGGTCGGCCGCCAGTTCGACCGGGCCACCGCCGACACCGTGGGGATGCTGGCCACGGTGATGAACGCGCTGGTCTTCTGCGACGTGCTGGAGCGCCTGGGCCAGCCGACCCGGGTGATGACGGCCCTCCAGATGCCCCAGGTGGCCGAGCCGTTCATCCGGCGGCGGGCCATCCGGCACATGGAGAAGGGCCGGGTGGTGCTGCTGGCGGCGGGCACCGGCCACCCGTTCTTCAGCACCGACACCGCCGCCGTGCTCCGGGCCCTGGAGATCCAGGCCGACGCGGTCCTCAAGGGCACCAAGGTGGATGGCGTCTACACCGCGGACCCCGCCCGCCATGCCGACGCGGTGCGCTACGACCGGGTCTCCTTCTCCCGGGTGCTGGAGGAGGGGCTGGGGGTGATGGACGCGACCGCCATCGCTCTCTGCCGGGAGCATCGGCTGCCGCTGGTCGTCTTCGACATCCGCCGGCCAGGCAACCTGGTGCGCCTGCTCTCCGGGGAATCCATCGGGACGGAAGTCATTCAGGAGGAAGAGCCATGATCGAGACCACCCTGAAGGAACTGGAGACCGCGTTCCACAAGGCCATCGAGAACTTCGAGAAGGAACTCTCGAGGGTCCGGACCGGACGGGCCAACCTGGCCCTGCTGGACGGGATTCGGGTCGAGTACTACGGGGTCCCGACCCCCCTCTCCCAGGTGGCGGCCCTGACGGTTCCCGATCCGCGGCTGATCCTGATCCGGCCCTGGGACAAGAAGCTGATCGCGTCCATCGAGAAGGCCATCGCCGCCGCGGACCTGGGTCTCAATCCCCAGAACGACGGCGACGTCATCCGGCTGGCCATCCCCGCCCTGACGACCGAGCGGCGGCGGGAACTGGTGAAGCAGGTGAAGCGGCTGACCGAGGAGGCGAAGGTGTCGGTGCGGAACCTTCGCCGGGATGCCCGCTCCCGGCTGGAGAAGGCCGACGGCCTGCCCGAGGACGACGTCAAGAAGGCCCTGGAGCGCATCGACCGGGAGACCGACAAGACGGTCAAGCAGGCCGAGGACATCTCCGCCAGGAAAGAAAAAGAGATCATGGAGTTCTAGTCCGTCGCCCCCTGCCTGCCCGCAGGGGTTCCCGGCAGCCGGCGCGATGGACCGGAGTCGGGCTTCCGGACTATACTGCCTCCGTCTTGCCATCCGGGGAGGGGCCATGGGCCGGTATCCGGTTCGGCATCTGGTCCTCGCGTCGGTGCTCTCGGCAGCGTGGTGCGCCTGCTCCCAGAAGCCTCCGCCGGAGGCCCGGGACGACTTCACGCTCGACGCGGCTCTCCCGGCCCTGGTCCCATTGCAACTGGACGAGTTCTTCCTGGGCAACCTCGCCGCGCTGGCGGACCGGGTGCCCCGGCGGCCCGAACTGGCCGAGGCCTACGGGCGGTTCGCCCTGGGAGGACTCGCCGCGGCGATGATCGACCAGCATACCGCGCTGCCCCGCCTGCTGGGGGCCGATCCCCGGGAGCCGTCGGCCGTTCCCCGCTTCCTTCGCCAGGTCGCCCAGAAGGTCGCCGGGGCCACCCCGGACCTCGCCGGGGCGACGGAGGCCCTCGCCGCGGCCTGGGGCACCGAGGGGGACGTCTCCCCGGCCCTGGCCTTCGCGAAGGGGTCCCACCCGGCCGCGCCGGCCTTCCGGGCCCTCCTGGCGGCCCGGCTGCTGGCGGCCCTGGGAGGCGTGGCGGACTCCCCGGAAGGGGAGCGGGGCCTGGCCTTCCAGCAGGCCTTCCCGACCCTCCCCACCGCCCCCACGAACGACATCACCCGGACGGCCTTCCCCGCAGGGCTGGCCCTGCTGTCGGACCTGCTGAAGGCCGGGGCCGGGCCGGAACAGGGCCTGGGCCGGATCTTCGCGACCCTGCGGCAGCAGGCGGACGATCGCCTGGGGAACCGGGTGTTCCCCCTTCCGCTGCCCTCTGGACAGGCTGCCCGGCCCGGGGCGGTCCAGGCCGGACTCCCGGGACCCTATACCCCGCTGCTGCTGTGGGTCGTCTCCCCCGACGGGGCTTCCGCGGGGTTCCGGCCGGCCATTCGGTGGAGTCCCGAAGGGCCGTCACAGGCCTTGCCGCCGGAGGACGCGGCGTCCCGGGCCCGGTTCCCGGCCGAGGCCCTGGGCGCCCGGTCCCTCCAGGTCTCCCCGGAGGCTCGGGAGGCCTTCCAGGCCCTGGCCCGGGCCTCCGCCGAACTGGAACCCATGGCCTGGCCGAACCAGGCCGGCATCGGCATCCTCTCTGGCGAGCGGGGGGACCGGGGACTCCCGGTCCTGGTGGACCTGCGAGGGGATCCCCCGGCGAGGATCCTCCAGGGGGCCCTGGCGGTGCTGTCCCAGGCGGGCTTCACGGACCTGCGGTTCGCGGCGCCTGGCACCGTCGGACGCAGCCTGGCCTTCTTCCACCGGAAGCCCCCTTCCCTGCCGGGCATCGCCGCCCTGGCGGGACCCCGGGTGCTGGTGCTGGTGGGGTCCTCCTCGGCGAAGGTCTTCGGCCCGCCGGGGGCCCAGAAGGTCTCCCGGGAGGGTTGGCCCGAGGGAGTCCAGGCGGGTTCCGCGGGCCAGGGTCCCCTGCGGGTCGAGGTGCCCTGGAGCCGCGAGGAGGGATTCCGGGGACGGCTGGCCCAGGTCGTGGGCCTGTGGAGGGAACGGACCCGGGCCGGGGTCCCCGTGGACGTCCTGGCGGCCTCGATGGATCTCCCCGCCCTGGCGATGCTGGACGCCGCCCAGGAGGTCTTCGCCTCCCCGGGTCCGCCCTTCGGGGACCTGGGAACCTGGTTCCCGGGCCTGTCCTGCGCCCAGGGTGGCGCCTGCCCGGCGGCCATCCCGGTGATCTTCAGCGATGCGAAGCCCCCGAAGGAGAAGGTCCAGGTCACGGTCACCGAAACCCGTCCCGCGGGGTTCTGCGATCCCCAGGCGGTCCAGCGGACGATCCTGGGCCGGTCCGGCGCCTACCGGGCCTGCTACGAACAGGAACTGCAGCGCTACGGCCGGCTGGAGGGACGGCTGGAACTGCGCTTCACCATCGAGCCCGACGGGAGCGTGTCGGGCATCACGGTGGTCCAGAACGAACTGAACCGCACCGTCGAGGCCTGCGTGATCCGCCAGGTCAGCCAGTTGAAGTTTCCGAAACCGGACGGGGGGGTCTGCGTGATCCGGTGGCCCTTCCGCTTCCAGCCCGGAGGGTGAGCGATGTCGATTCCCTGGAACTACGACCTGCTGATCTTCGACATGGAGGATGCCCTGGTGGACCAGTCGGTCAGCCTGTGCACCGCCCTGTCCCGGGCCGTGGACACCTACCTGACCGTGCTGATCGGCGTGGGACCCGACGAGGCGCCGCTGTTCACCCCCGACGAGGTCCGGTCCTTCCAGGAGGCGATGGACTTCGAGTCCGACGAGGCCGTGCTCGAGGCCCTGCTGGTCCACGCCCTGGACCTGCTCCCCGAGGACCTGGACGAGGGGTCCTTCGAGGGCGCCGACGGCCGGGAGATGCTGGATGCGGTCCGGACGGGCCATCATGTCCGGGCCACCCTGGCCGAGATCCGGGCCCGGAAGAACCTCCCGGGCTTCCAGAAGTCCCTGCGACACCTGGGGGGAGGGAAGCGCGGCCTGCCGCGCCTGCGGACCCGGAACCGGTGGATGGTGATGGCCGAGGGCCACATCATGATGGACAACCTGGTCCGGCGGGTGCTGGCGGAGGTCTTTCTCGGGGAGGACCTGTTCCAGAAGGAATTCGGCCGGGGAAGGCAGTTCTACCTGGGCGACGGCACGCTGGACCTGGAGACCGGCTGGCTCACGGTCCAGGACCTCACCTTCCTCCGGCAACGGTGCCCCCTGGCGACCCTCACCTCCCGGAGCCAGGCGGAGGCCCAAGCGGCCCTGGAGGTCCTGGGCATCGCCTCCCTGATCGAGGTCGTGGTGGGACGGGACTCGCAGGGCATGGGCGTCGCCGACGCCGAGGAAGTGGACTTCGTCCGGTCCCTGGGCATCGGCGCGACCCTGATGGCGGACTACGCGGTGCGGGTGACCGAGGCCATCGAGCGGGTCCGGGCCCAGGAGGGCATCGAGAACCTGACCCGGGTCGGGTGGATCGGCAACTGCGCCCGGGAGGGACGCAACTTCCAGACCCTGAAGGAACGGTATCGCCTGACCTGCATCGGGGTGGCCTTCGGATCCGACCGAAAGACCCTTTCCCTCCAGCGGGAGCGGGGAGCGGATCTGGTGGTCACCGAACCTTCCCAGTTGCTTCGGGTGCTGCCCGAGCGCCCGAAGCCCCGGGGACCGGAATCGTCCAGGCACCCGGAACCGGGTCGCCGCCGCTACTGAGGACCGCCGTAGGGGGCCACCTCGGCCACCGTCATCGTCTCCCGGCGCATCACCAGGCGGACCGTCCCCGTGGGCCCGTTGCGCTGCTTCGCGACGATCACCTCGAGGATGCCCCTGTCCTCGTCCTTGGTGTTCTCCTTCTCGTAGTACTCGGGGCGGTACAGGAACATCACGACGTCGGCGTCCTGCTCGATGGCCCCGGACTCCCGGAGGTCGCTCAGCATCGGTCTCTTGTCCTTCCCCGGCCGCTGCTCCGGCGCCCGGGACAACTGGGACAGGGCCACCACGGGGATTCCCAGTTCCTTCGCCATCGCCTTCAGGGACCGGGAGATTTCGCTGATCTGCTGCTCCCGGCTCACCCGCTTGTCCGCCGGTTCCATCAACTGCAGGTAGTCCACCATGACCAGGTCCAACCCCTCCCTCCACTGGAGTCGCCGGGCCTTCGCCCGCAGTTCCAGCACGGAGATCCTCGGGGAGTCGTCCAGGAAGATCGGGAAGGTCTTCATCTGGGCCCGGGTGGCCTCCAGCACCCGCATCTCCGCCTCGGCGAGCTGCCCGGTCCGCAATCGCCCCGCGTCCACCCCGCTCCGGATCGCCAGCAGGCGGTCGGTGATCTGGGTCTCGTTCATCTCGAGGCTGCAGAAGAGCACTGTCGCCGGCTCCCCGTCCCCCCGGGCCCCGACCGCGGCATTGATGGCCAGGTTCAGCGCGAAGGCGGTCTTGCCCATCGACGGGCGGGCGGCGACGATCACCAGGTCGGACTTCTGGAACCCCCCGAGCATGCGGTTCAGGTCGGCATAGCCCGTGGTGACCCCGGTGATGGGGCTCCTCTGCTCGTACTGCTGGCGGACCTTCTCCATCGACCGGTCGACCGCCTCGGCCAGCGTCACGACCGACCGCCGGACCTGGTCCTCCCGGATGGCCAGGACCCGTTTCTCGGCTCGATCCAGGTACTCCTGGGGCTCGATCTCGGCCCCGTATCCTTCGGACACGATGGTGCCGGCCGCCTGGATCATCCGGCGCACCAGGGCCCGCTCCCGGATGATCCGGGCCTGGGCGTCGATCCCGCTGGGGGAGGAGGCCTCCCGCACCAGGTGCGACAGGAAGGCCGGCCCGCCCACGAAGTCCAGATCCCCCTGGTTCCGCAGGGCGTCCGACACGGTGACGACGTCGATCCCGTGCTGGTTCTCGAAGAGGCGGATCATGGCCTGGAAGATCCGCTGGTGCCGCTCCAGGAAGAAGTCCTCGACGGACAGGTGTTCCAGGGCGGCGGCCATCGACGCGGCGTCCAGCAGGATCGTCCCCAGCAGGGCCTCCTCGGCCTCGGGGCTGTGGGGAAGGGGGAGTTCCCCGGGACCGACGTGCCGGACGGGTCGGGATTTCCTGGGAGGACGGGTCTCCATCGCCGTGCAGCATAGAACCCGCCTCCCCGGGGATCAAGGGGGCCCCCGGCCGATTGACGCCGCCGGGAGGGCACCGTAAGTTGTGCGCGATGGAGACGCCCCGCATCCAGGTCCTCCCGGAAGAGACGATCAACCAGATCGCCGCCGGCGAGGTGGTGGAAAACCCGGCATCGGTGGTCAAGGAACTGCTGGAGAACGCCCTGGATGCGGGAGCGACGCGGATCGGGGTGCTGCTGGAAGAGGGCGGGATCGGCCGGGTCGAGGTCTGGGACGACGGGTGGGGCATGTCGCCCGAGGAGGCCCGCCTGGCCCTGCAGCGCCACGCCACCAGCAAGATCCGCCGGGCGGAGGACCTGGACCGCCTGGCGACCCTGGGGTTCCGGGGAGAGGCCCTGCCCTCCATCGCCTCGGTCTCCCGCTTCACGCTGGTCAGTCGCCGGGCGCAGGACGATGCGGGGATCCGCATCGAGGTCCTGCCCGAAGGCCTCCGGGAACGGCCCGAGGCCTGCCCCGCGGGCACCCGGGTGATCGTCGAGGACCTCTTCCACAACGTCCCGGCCCGGCGGAAGTTCCAGCGGGGGGAACGGGCCCAGGTCTCCTCGGTGACGGAGGTCGTGATCCGGGCGGCCCTGGCCCGCCCCGACGTGCACTTCACCCTGTCGTCCCAGGGACGCGGCCTGCTGGACCTGCCTCCCTGTCCCGATCTGGCCAGCCGGGCCCCGGCCTGCCTCGGCCGGGAGGCCCTGGGTCGCCCGGTCTCCGTGGTGGCGAACCGTCCCGACGGAATCGCCGTGGAGGGGGTCCTGGGGGAGCCCTCCCGGGCCCGGGCCGATTCCTCCCGACTGGTGTTGCTGGTCAACGGGAGGCCGGTCCAGGACCTGGGTCTTCGCCGATCGGTGCTGCTGGCCTACGGCGTGCTGGTCCCTCCGGGAAGGTTCCCGGCGGCGGTGCTGCACCTTCGCCTTCGTCCGGAGGAGGTGGACGTCAACGTCCATCCCCGGAAGATCGAGGTGCGGTTCCGGTCCGCCCGGGAGGTCCAGGGCGCCGTCTTCGAGGCCTGCCGGGAGGCCCTCGCGTCCACATCCTGGGTCGGGGACCCGGCATCCTTCTCCGGGAACCCGGTCCCCGTGTCCGGCTCCCAGGAAATCCCTTCCCGGGGGCCCGGGGTCCCGGCGGAATGGGATTCGATGCGAATCGCCGGGGAACCGGGAATCCGGGAGGCCGTCGCCTCCTCAAGTCCCCTCCCGTCCCTGGGGGACCTCCTCCATCCCCCGGCCCCCCGGGGTCGATGGTCGTCGCTGCGCTACGTCGGGCAGGTGGGGGACAGCGTGCTGGTCCTCCAGGGGCCGGGGACGATGGTGCTGGTGGACCAGCACGCGGCCCACGAGCGGGTCCATTACGACGCCCTCTGGCGGGGGATCCGTTCGGGAACCGTGGCCCGGGAAGCCCTGCTGTTTCCCGAGGTGGTCCGCCTGGAGGACCGGGAGGCCTCCCGGCTGGCGGAGGCGGTGAAGGTCCTGTCGGACCTGGGATTCGACGCCGAGGCGTACGGGGGGACCTCCGTCGTCGTCCGGGCCCTCCCGGCGGTGCTCCGGGGGAAGGCCGTCGGCCCGGCGGTCCGGGAGGTGGCGGCCGCCCTGGCCGACGACTCCGTCCGGAGCGGGGTGGAGCCTCTGGAGAAGGCCGTGGCCACGGTGGCCTGCCATGCCTCGGTCCGGGCCGGGGACCCCCTGGGGGAGCCGGAGGTCCGGGCCCTCCTCCAGGCGATGGACCACGTGGAGGACCTCGCGGCCTACTGCCCCCACGGCCGCCAGGCGGTGGTGGTCTTCCCGCTGGAGACGGTGCTCCGATGGTTCGGCCGATGACCCCCGACGACCCGGCGGCCGTGGCGCTCCTCTGCGTGATGGGACCCACGGCCTCCGGGAAGACCGCCCTGTCGATCCGCCTGGCCGCGGACCTGGACGGCGAGGTGGTCAACGGCGACTCGATGCAGGTCTTCCGGGGCCTGGAGATCGGCACGGCCAGCCCGACCCCGGAGGAGCGCGGCGCGATCCCCCACCACCTCTTCGGCATCTGGGATCCGACCGAGGAGGCCGACGCCGCCCGCTGGGCCCGCCTGGCCGCCGATCGCTGCCGGGAGATCGCCGGGCGGGGCCGGGTGCCCATCCTGGTCGGCGGCACCTTCTTCTGGATCCGCGTGCTGCTGGAAGGCCTGTCGAACATCCCGCCGATCCCCCGGGAGGTGCGCCTCCAGGTCCTGGCGGACCGGGAACGGGAGGGGCCCGAGGCGATCCACCGGCGCCTGGCCCGGGTGGACCCCGACGGGGCGGCGCGCCTGGCCCCCGGGGATTCCCAGCGGGTGGCCCGGGCCCTGGAGGTCTTCCTGGCGACGGGGACTCCCCTGTCCGTCCTCCAGCGGCAGCCCCGGGTCCCCTTCCTCCAGGCCCGGGTGATGCGCCTCGTCCCCGCGCTGTCGGTGGAGGAGACGGATCGGCGGATCGCCCTCCGGGCCCGGCGGATGTTCGATCAGGGACTCGTGGACGAGGTGCGCCGGCTGCTGGATTCCGGCTGCCCCGCCGACGCCCGGCCACTGCGGACCCCCTCCTACGCCCCGGTGCTGGACCTCCTCCAGGGACGCTGCACCGCGGAGGAGGCCCTGGCCCGGGTCATCCTGGGCCACCGCCAGTACGCCAAGCGGCAGCGGACCTGGCTCCGGAGCGAGCCCGGACTGGTGATGGTCCCGGGGGACGCCCCCTGGGCAGAGGCCCTGGCGATCGCGACGGCCTTCCTGGGGGATGTCCGGGGTCAGCGAGGACCGGAGTAGCCGGACCGGGGGTTCAGAAGTCCAGCGTGGCCCGGATCTGGCGCCGCTTCTGGAACATCTTCTCCTGGCGCTCCTGCTCCTCCTTGCAGACGATGCAGAAGGTGGTCTCGGGGCGGGCCAGGAGGCGCTTGCGCCCGATGGGATTCCCGCAGGACTCGCAGATGTCGTACTCCCCTTCCTCGATGCGGACCAGGGCCTTCTCGATCTTCCGCAGCAGGAACTTCTCCCGGTCCCTCATCCGGTACTCGAAGGACTGGTCGTACTCCGTCGAGGCCTGATCCACCTCGTCGGGGGCCCGGGACTCCAGGTTCTCCTGGGCCTCCATCGTCTCCCGGGCGGACTCGATCAGGGCCTGGCGCCGCTCGCTCAGCAGTTGCCGGAACTCCTCCACCTCCTCGGGGGTGAGGCGCTTCTGGAGGTCGTCCTCCCGGACTCCACCGGCCTTCGGGGCCACGCGGGCCGTGGGCCGGGTCTCCTCCTCGGGAGGCGGTTCCACCACCCTGGCGGGTGCCTTTGCGGGAGCCTTGGCCGGGGCCTTCGCAGGCGCTTTCGCAGGCGGGGCCGCCTTGGCCGGGGCCTTCGCCGGTGCCTTGGGGGCAGGGGCCGCCTTGGCCGGGGCCTTCGCAGGCGCTTTCGCAGGCGGAACCGCCTTGGCCGGGGCCTTCGCGGGAGCCTTGGCCGGGGCCTTCGCCGGTGCCTTGGGGGCAGGGGCCGCCTTGGCCGGGGCCTTCTTCGCCGTCACCCGTTCCTCCGATGCAGCACTCTTCTTCGCCACGGAAACCTCCTTCCCTACCTGGGCGTCCCCGGAAACGGCCCTGTCAGCCGGAGCCTCATTATTCGGGAGGCCTCCCGAATCGTCAAGCCACCCCCGGGCGGCGCCAGCCCTGGCCGGCCGAGCGTCCCGCGGCGGGCCTCGTTGAGGGGGGTGGCGAAACGTGGTAGGTTGCCGTGGCCCGGAACAGACCGGAGGAGTCGCGATGGCCGAAACCGACCTGCGCTTCGTCGAGGATGCCCCCTACTGCCCCACCCGCTGCGAGTATCCCGTCCGCCAGGTCCTCTACCGGGGCCGGAGCGAGTTCCAGGAGTTCGCGGTGCTGGAGAGCCCCTGGTTCGGCCGGATCCTGGTCCTGGACGGCGTCGTGCAGTTCACCGAGCGGGACGAGTTCTTCTACCACGAGATGCTGGCCCACGTGCCGCTGCATTCCATGGGGGATCCCCGGCGGGTGATCGTGATCGGAGGCGGCGACGGAGGCGTGGTCCGGGAGGTCCTGAAGCACCCGACCATCGAGGAGGTCTTCCTGGTCGACCTCGACCCGGAGGTGGGCCGGGTGTCCCGGGAATTCTTCCCCACGGTCAGTTGCGGGCTGTCGGACCCCCGGGTGGTCGAGCGTCCGATGGACGGGGCCCGGTTCCTCCGGGAATACCGGGGTCGGGCCGATGCGATCCTGGTGGACTCCACCGACATCATGGGGTTCGCCGAGAGCCTCTTCACCCCGGAGTTCTTCGCCGACGCGAACCGGATCCTCGAGGACCACGGCGTCTTCGTGACCCTCTCGGAGTCGATCCACTACCACCTTCCCATCGTCCGGCAGGTCCAGAACCTGTTGCGGGGGGCCTTCCCGCTGGCGGACCTCTACACGGCCCCCATCGCCACCTACCCCGGGTACTGGTGGTGCTTCGCCATCGGGTCGAAGGGGACCTCCTGCCGGGAACCGGTCCGGGACCCGGTCACGCCGACGCGCTACTACGGGCCGGAAGTACACCGATGGTGCTTCGTCCCGAAGGTCCTCTACGATCGGATCCTCGAGGACGGACGGGATTCCCTCTAGGAGCCGGGCCGCCGCCCGGCGCTCCGGGACTTGCCCGGGGACCGTCGCCGGCGTATGCTCTGGCCGCCTTGGACCCGGGGAGTAGCGCAGTCTGGCAGCGCGCCTGCTTTGGGTGCAGGATGTCGGCAGTTCAAATCTGCCCTCCCCGACCCCCCGACGCGATGCCGCTCCCCGGCTTCACCAGAGAGGACGCCGATGGCCGCCGATCATCCGCCCCGGGGCGTTCCCGGCCGCCGCCTCGAGTGGGCCCTGGCACTGCTCGGGTCCTTCATGGTCGTCGAGGTGGTCGGGGGCTGGTGGACCGGATCCCTGGCCCTCCTGTCCGACGCCGGGCACATGGCCTCGGACGTCGCCGCCCTGGTCCTGGCCCTGCTGGCCGCCCGGATCGCCCGCCGTTCCCCGACCCCCCGCCAGACCTACGGATTCCACCGGGCCGAGGTGCTGGCGGCCCTGATCAACGCATCGGCCCTGATGGCCGTCGCCGCCTCGGTGTGCTCGGAAGCGGTCCACCGCCTCCGGTCGCCCCCGGAGGTCCTCGGGGGGCCGATGCTGGTCATCGCCGCCGGGGGACTCGCGGTCAACGCCGGGGCCCTGGCGCTGCTGGGGGGACACCACCGGCACGGCCTGAACGTCCGCGCCGCCTTCCTGCACCTGGTCGGGGACACCCTCGGAAGTTTGGGCGCGGTGGCCTCGGGAATCGCCGTGACGGCGTGGGACGCCCGCTGGGCGGACCCGGCCGTCTCGATCTTCATCGCGCTGCTGCTGGTGGTGTCGGGCCTCCGCCTGCTCCGGGAGGTGCTGGACATCCTGATGGAGGGGATGCCCCGCCACCTGGACCCCGACGGACTCCGGGATCGGATCCTGGCGACCCCGGGAGTCCGGTCCTTCCACGACCTCCATGTCTGGACCCTCTCGTCGGGACGGGAGGTCCTGTCGTGCCACCTCGTGACGGACGGCACCCGGCCCCCGGAGGCGGTGCGCCGGGCGATCCGGGAGGCGCTGGAACCCCTGGGCCTCCGGCACCTCACCGTTCAGATCGAAGAGGCGGACTGCGGGGAGGATTGCGCCTCCGGTCCCGTCTCCCCGGGCGGCTGACTCAGCGGTCTTCCTGCCCGGACGGGGCGTCGGGGTCGTAGAGGAACAACGGTCCCCGGACGGACTCCTTCAGTTCCCGCCCGAAGCGCCGTCGCCAGTCCTCCTGGAACAGCCACCGGCGCAGGATCCCGCGAAGCCACAGCACCTCGTCCAGGTTCATCCGGTCCAGCAGGCGGGGCGGACGGTAGCGCAGGTGCCGGAGTTCCCGGATCGTCTCCTCCGCCCGGGAATCCCTCACCTCGAGGACCTCCAGGGGCACCCCCTCCTCCTCGGGCCGCTCCACCCGCCCGATGTTCCGGAGGAAGTACTGGGGGCAGAGGTTCTCCAGGTGCCCGTCGATCCCCTCGGGGCGTTCCAGGGCCCTCTGCTGCACCGGCCGGACCCGGATCCGCCCTGCGCGCCGGATCAGCCCCCGGATCCGCCGATAGTTCGGGCGGTCCTCGATGGAGGGACGCTCCGGGGTCCTCTCGACGGGCAGGGGACGCTCCAGGCGCCCCGCCAGGCGCCGGGCGAAGGCCTCGGGTCGCAGGGTCAGGGGCCCCGGTGTCCGTCCGTCGTGCTCCACCCGGCCCCCTCGCGACTACTTCTGGCCGACCCGGACGTGTTCCCGTTCGGCCTCGGTCTCCCGGACCTCTTCCTGGTAGTACTCCCCGGTGTGCTCCTGGGCGACCAGGGCCCCCAGTTCCTCCAGGAACTTCGTGACCTCCTTGCAGGACCGCCCCTTCACGCCCTTCACGCCGAAGGAAAAGGTCCCGTCGGGCCGGATCTCGATGTCGATCTGGTGTCCCATCGATCCCTCCTGGCACGCCCCGGGCCCGGACCCCGGTCAGAACTTCTTCACCTGGATGTGGATGGTCTGGTCCGCCGTGGTCTCCTCCAGGGCCAGCGTGTATCCCCGCTTCTCCAGTTCCTGCTTCACCTTCCGGTGGGTGTACTTCTGGGTCACGAGGCGCACGAAGGCCTGCTCGTCGAGCCCCCGGGTGGTCTCGACCCCCCACCAGTCGGCGATGAACTGGACCCCCTGGGGACCCACTCGAACGCCCACGTCGTAGGTCTTGCTGACGTGGATCACCAGGTCCGCCTCGGTGGTCTGTTTCTGGTACCCCCGGACCTTCAGCCGCTGGCCCTCGGTGGCCTCGGTGAACGCGAATCCCAGGTCGTGGAGGGCCTGCTTCAGCGTCACGAGGTCGTGGATCTTCGTCTGGACAGTGGTGAAATGGGACATGATCTTCCCCTACATCTCGATCCTCGGAGCCGCCTCCTCGGCCGCCTCGTCCCCGGCCAGCGAGGCCCGGCGGGCCCGCCCGTTGGCCCAGTCCCGCATCCCGTCGATCTTCTCCTTCATGGTCAGCGAGAGGGGCACCATCTCGGAAACGCTGGCCAGGATCCCCGCCGTGGACAGGTCCTCGGCCCGGTCGAAGGCGTCGTAGAGGGCGCTGATCACCGCCTGCTCGATCTCCGCCCCGCTGAAGGCCTGGGTCCGGGCGGCCACCTCGGCCACGTCGAAGGCCCCCGGGTCCCGGGTCACCCGGCTCCGCCGGTTCAGCTTCTCGATCTGGATGCGGAAGATCTCCGCCCGCTCGGCCGGGTTCGGGAGGTCCACGAAGAAGATTTCGTCGAACCGCCCCTTCCGCAGCAGTTCCGGCGGCAGCATCGACACGTCGTTGGCCGTGGCGATGACGAAGACCGGACTGGTCTTCTCCTGGAGCCAGGTGATGAAGGAGGCGAAGACCCGGGCGGTCGTCCCGGCATCGGACTCCCCCGAGGACTTCGTCCCCGAGAAGCCCTTCTCGATCTCGTCCAGCCAGAGGATCGACGGGGCCACCGCCTCGGCGGTGCGGATCGCCCGGCGGATGTTCTCCTCCGAGGATCCGACGAGGCTGCTGAAGACCTTGCCCACGTCCAGGCGCAGCAGGGGCATCTGCCACAGGCCGGACACGGCCTTCGCCGTCAGGGACTTGCCGCAGCCGGGGACGCCGATGAGCAGGATGCCCTTCGGCAGCGGGAGTCCGAAGTCCTGGGCCTCCTGGGAGAACGCCTTCTGGCGCTTCTTCAACCAGTCCTTCAGGACCTCCAGCCCCCCCACGTCGCTCCACTGGGCGTCGGTCTCGTAAAACTCCAGGATCCCCGACTTGCGGATGATGTGCTTCTTCTCGGCCAGGATCGTCGCGATGTCGAAGTCCTTCTTGCGCACCAGGGCCTTGCTCAGGACGTAGGAGATCTCGCTCTCGGTGAGCCCCAGGGCCGCGTCGACCACCCGCTTCTTCTGGCCGGGGTCCTTCAGCATCGTGATCCCCGGACGGGCCTGCAGGGGCACGCTGGCCAGCGTCCGGTCCAGCACCTGCTCGATCTCCTGGGCGGTGGGGAGGTCGAAATCCACCACCGCCATGTCCTTTTCCAGTTCCAGGGGCGCCTTGAAGACCGCCGACAGCAGCACGATGTGCTTCTTGTAGCGGCTCGACGAGGCGAAGGACCGGCACAGGTCCCGCAGGCGCCGGACGATGGTCGGGTCCGTCAGGTAGGGATGGAAGTCCCGCATCACGAAGATGGCGTGGTCCTCGTACCCCTCGATGCCGTCCAGGGCCCGGGCCGGGTCCTTCACGTCCTTGGACAGGACGTTGCCCTCCTCCCGGAATCCCTCGGTGCAGGACCAGGTGACGATCTTGCGTCCCCGATCCCGGCCGATCTCCCGCAGGCGTCCCTCGACCCGCTCCTCCTCGGGGCTCACGATGTAGATCAGCGGGTAGGCCGCCTTGATCAGGTCCGTGATCTCCTGCGTGCTCGAGACGCCTGTCTTCATCCGCCCTCCCGTCCCGCTCCGCCCTCCGCGAGGTCCGCGTCATCGAGGGACTGGCGCAGCACCTGCACGTCCTTGGCCAGCATGCGCTGCAGGTTCCGCAGCGAGGCGTGGAGTTCCCCGGCGTCCTGGCCCCCGAGGGCCCGCCGGAGGCGATCCGGCCACTCCGCCGGATCGGCCCCCAGGGCCTCGATCACCGGCAGGACTTCCCGGATCGTCCCCTGGAGCACCAGCAGGTCCTCCTCCAGGGACTCCACCTGGGCCACGAGCCCCCGAAGGGCCGGCGAGGCCCCGGCACCGCCCGCCTCCGATCCGCCCTCCGCGGCCTTCCGCTGATCCAGTTCCCGCTGGAGTTCCTCCACCCGCAACGTCAGGGTCCGCACCTTCTCCGCCGCGGCGGCTCCCTCGGCGGCCACCTGGGCCTGGGTCTCGGTCCCCGCCGCCAGGTCCCGGCGCACCGCGTCCAGGGCCTGGCTCATGCCCGACACCTTCTCCCGCAGCGCCTCCAGTTCCCGCATCGCCGCCCGGTAGTCCGGGTGGTCCGAGATGTCCTCCTTCTCCAGCCGCCGGACCCGGGCGGCCTCCTCCAGTTCCCGGAGCCGCGCTTCCAGGTCGTCCCGCTCGGCCCGGATCGCCGCCAGTTCCGCGGCCCCTTCGGCCTGCATGGCCCGCAACTCGTCCACCTCGCGGCTCTTCCGGTGGTAGTCGTCCAGCAGCCGCTGCTTCTCCTGCTCCAGATCCGCGATGCCGACGCCCAGGCGGACCTCCCGGATCTCCCGCTCCTTCCGCTCCAGGTCCCGGCGCATCGACGCCATCAGGTTGCGGTTCTCCTCGATCACCGCCTCCAGGTTCCGCAGTTTCCGCTCCAGGTCCCTCTGGCGCCCGGCGTCCCCCTTCACGTACTCTTCCAGCCGCTGGGACTCCTCCCGGAGCACCCGGAGGTCGTATTCCCTGCCGTCCAGTTCGCGGCGCAGCCGCTCGATCTCCCGGTCCTTCTCCGTCAGTCGGACCTTCAGGGACGACATCTCCTCGGAGTTCTGGGTCGTCCGACCCCGGACCGCCTCCAGCTGGGCGCCCAGGGCCGCCACCTTCTCCCGGAGGTCCGCGGCTTCGGCCTCCCGGTTGGAGAGGTCCGCCCGGGCACCGTCCAGGAGCCCCTGGAGGTGGATGTTCTGGTCCCGGACGTCCTGGCTCTTCCGGAGAATGCCGTCCATCGCCGCCGCGGCGCTGGCCGCTCGGGACTCGGCGTTCTCGACCCGGCGCTCCGCATCGCCCAGGAGGCCCTTCAGGTGCCGGACCTCCTCCTCCAGTTCCCGGATCCGGTCCGCCCCCGGTTTCGCGGGGGCCTTCCTCTCGGCCCGGAGGGCCTCGTTCTCGGCCCGGAGCCGCTGCAACTCCGCCAGCAGCGCCGGGTCCACCCGCAGGCCCGGGTCCAGAATCGGTCGCGGACCGGTCGGCCTCCGGGGGGACTCGTCCAGCCGCACGGAGGGAACCGGGGACTCCACCCTCTGCGCGACGTCCCGGTCCTCGATGGTGCCGTCCTCGGGAACCCGGATCTCGCGGCTTCCCCGGCCCGTCCCCCCAGCAGGAGACCTCTCCCGGAAGACCGCCTCGACCTCGCCGAACCGGATCCGGTCCCCGTCCCGGAGCAGCCGCGGCCCGGCCACCGGCTGGTCGTTGATGCGGCACGGGTTGGTGGAACTCCGGTGGAGGTACTCCCACCCCTCGGGAGTCTTCCGGATACGGCCGTGATCCCGGCTCACCGAGGGGTCTGCCACCACGATGTGGCAGGTGGGACTCCGACCGACGATGGCCCCTCCCGGAACCTCGGGAATCTCCCTCCGCTGGGGCTTTCCGGAGGCGTCCCTGAATTCGATGCTCGCCATGGCAGGGAAGGATAGCAGAAGGACCGGGTGTCGAACAGCCGCCAGGGGTATCATCGAGCGGAAGGATCGGGACCCGGCGGAGGGGCGGACGTGAACCGGGAGATGGCCATCGCGATCGCGCTGAGCCTGGGACTCCACGGCCTGCTGATCGGTTTTCCGGCAGGGACCGCCGACCGGGCGGAGCCCCCGGGGCGCCACGGGGGCCCCGTTCCCCTGAAGGTGCTGGGGCCACGGACGGGCCCCGCCGGTCCGGGCAGCCCACGGACGCCGGGCGGATCGCCGGGGCCGGAAGCGACGGCCCGGGTGCGGGAACCACCACCGGTCGCGACCCAAGACGCGACGGCGCGGCCGCCGACGCTACCAGGCGCGGCCCCCCGCAAGGGTGCCGACCGCGGCGGAGGGTCGAGGCCGTCGCGCCTCCTTCCCCCGGCATCCTCGGACCCGGACGAACCGGCCCCCGGTGACCCGCGAGGACCCCCGGGGGCCATCGCTGCCTCCCAGGATTCGCCCGGCGGAACCGGGGAGGGAAGCGAACGCCTGGAGGGCCTCCCCGTGGCCGGTCCAGGCGGGTCTGGGACGGCGGGAACCTCCAGGCCGGAGGGTTCGGAGGGGACCGGATCGGAGGCCGGACTCCTCCAGGAGGCCCGGATCCGGTACGCCCTGCACGTCCGCCAGGTCCTGTCCCGATCCCTGGCATCTCCGGTGGCGCTCCGCAGGCACGGTCCCCCGCCCGAACTGGCCATCCGGCTGCGAATCCGGGAAGACGGGCGCGTCCTGGACGCGGTGCCCGACGCCCCCTGCGAGGACGAGACGCTCTGTCGCCGTCTCCGGGAGGCCGCCCTGGACCTGGGGGACCTGCCCAGCCCTCCGGGCGGGGCGATGGAGATCCGCGTCCCGGTGCGGGTGCAGTCCCCCCGTTCCCGCGGACCCGCCGACCGGTGACGAGCCGCAGGGCCTTTGGGGCTCCCCGGCCGTCCTGCCCTAGACCCGTCGCACGGCCGTCCGGGTGCCCGCTCCCGTCTCCCAGGTCCCTTCCGGTCCGGGTTCCGCCAGGGCGGGGCCGTTCCAGGAGGGCCATTCCTTGTCCTGGCCGGGGCCGAGGGTGCCCCGGCGGCGCCGGTAGTACCAGGTGGACCGGGGCAGCCCGCTGGCCAGGATCTGGCGCCGGCGTTCCCCCCGGGCCGGCGGCGGCTGGAAATCGATGGGCCCCCCGCCCATCGCCAGGGCATCCCCCAGCGCCCGTGCGGTGAGGGCCCCGGGTCCGCAGATCCACTCGGCCCTCCGGACCACGTTCCGCAGTTCCCGGACGTTTCCGGGCCACGGCCAGCGCCTCAACAGGTCCAGGGCCTCCGGATCCGGCAGTCCCGGGTCCACGGGTCCCCGGCAGAGGTGGCGGGCCAGGACCGGCAGGTCCTCGGGCCGTTCCCGGAGCGGAGGCACGCGGATCACCAGGCAGGCCAGGCGCTGGATCAGGTCCAACCGCAGCCGACCCTCGGACACGGCCCGAGAGAGGTCCCGGTTCGTCGCCGCCAGCACCCGCGTCTCGACCGGGTGACCCTGGTTGCTCCCCAGCCGGGTGACCCGCCCCTCCTCCAGGCAGCGAAGCACCTTGGCCTGCACCGCTCCGCTGGCCTCGGCCACCTCGTCCAGCAGCAGGGTGCCCCCCGAGGCCGCCTCGAAGGCCCCGGCCCTCCGGGACACCGCCCCGGTAAAGGCCCCGGGAATCCATCCGAAGAGTTCCCCTTCGGCCAGTTCCCCGGGGATGGCCGCCAGGTTCACCGCGACCCAGGGCCGCCCGGCCCCGCCCAGGTCGTGGATGGCCCGGGCCAGCAGTTCCTTCCCGGTGCCGGACTCCCCGAGCAGGATCACCGGGTCCCGGGACCCGGCCGCCAGGACCGCCAGGTGGAACGCCCGGACCAGGCCATCGGACACGCCGACCAGGTTCGGCCCCAGGCGGACCTCGACCCCGAAGGGTCCCGGGGTGGCCGCCAGGCAGGAGGTGCGGATGCTCCCGAGGATCCGCGCCTCCCCGGGCCCGAAGCGGGTGCCTTCCCCGGACCCCTCCACCAGGACCCCTTCCCGATCCAGGCGCACCCGCAGCCCGGGCGCCCAGGGCACCTCGGCGAACCGCGGTCCCACCGTCATCCTTCGCAGCCGGCCGTTCACCAGGCCTGCCAGCAGGCACGATTCCATCGAGCCCTCCCGTCGGTCGCCACGCCTCCCCTATCGTCGGCAGGCCCCCGTCCGTTCCCGGGCCTGACCCGGCGCCGTGACATCCCTGCGACCCGGAGGGCCCGGTTGCCCCCCGGGACCGCTTCTGGTAGCGTTTTCCCGGTCGGGAGGCCCTGGGATGTTCGGCATCGGCTGGACCGAGATCCTGGTGATCCTGGTGGTGGCATTGCTGGTCCTGGGACCCGATCGGCTGCCGGGGATCGCCCGGAGCCTGGGCCGGGGACTCCGGGATTTCCGGAAGGCGATGCACGCCCTGGACGAGGACGAGGATTCCCCCCGGCCGGCCGGCTGGACGGGCCCCGTCCCGCCCGGGGAGCCGGGAGCCGCCTCGCCGACCCGGACTTCCGCCGCCCCCGAGGCCTCTTCGGGACCACCCTCCCTCCCCGAATCCCTCCCGGATCCCGGGAAGCGGTCCGACGGCGGGGATCCCCAGTGACGCAGGGAAAGGCGGGGATGATGCGCGACCGGCCGATGACCTTCGGCGATCACCTGGCGGAGTTGCGCAGCCGCCTGCTGAAGTCCGTCGGGGCCCTGGGGCTGGCGTTCCTGGTCGCCTGGAACTTCCACGAGGCGATCTTCCAATGGATCGCCCGCCCGGTGCTGGCCGGGCTGCGGAACCAGGGGATCCGGCAGCTGCAGGCCCTCCAGGTCACCGAGACGGTGATCGCCCACCTCCAGGCGAGCCTGCTCGGAGCGCTGGTGCTGGCGGCGCCGGTGATCTTCTACCAGGCCTGGGCCTTCGTCGCTCCGGGCCTTCTCCGGCGGGAGAGGCGGATCGTCCTGCCGGTGATCGGCCTCCTGTCGGCCTTCTTCCTGCTGGGCGTGCTCTTCTGCTACTTCGTCTTCCTGCCTCTGGTCGTGGACTTCCTGGTGGCATTCACCCAGGCCTCCGGGGACGTGACCCTGCAGCCCACGGTCCAGCAGACCTTCCGGCTGGCGGTGGCGTTCCTGGCGGTCTTCGGCCTGGTCTTCGAACTCCCGCTGCTGATGTTCTTCCTGTCCATGCTGGGGGTGGTCCGGGCGGCCGCGTTCCGCAGGTACGCCCGCTATTTCGTCGTGTTCTCCTTCGTGATCGGGGCGATCCTGACCCCGCCGGACCCCCTCTCCCAGGTGCTGATGGCCGTTCCGCTGTGCGCGCTGTACCTGGTCGGGGTGGTCTTCGCGAAGGCCGGGGAGGCCTTCCGGGGGTCGGAACGCACCGCCGGAGCCTCCGTGCTGGCCGTGGGGGTCTTCCTGGCCTTCGCCGGGGCGGTGGGGGTGGCCGCCTGGTACTGGAACCGCCCCGCGGCACCCGATCTGCTCCCCGGCCTGCCCGGCGGCTGCCTCCGCCTCGACTGCCGGCTCGACTCGCCCCTGGGCCGGGCCTGCCTCGCCGGACCGGACCACCCGGAGTCCGCGGATTCCGGGCGCCTGGCGTTGGTGGGCACCTCGAAGGACCGCCTGGTGGTGCGGACCGCGGCGGACCACGAAGAAGACTGCCCCGGCCCGATCGTGGACGGCTTCTGCCTGGTTCAGGGGACGCCGGAGGGGTTCCGGAAGGACGTTCCCGCCCCGGAAGAACCCGTGCGCATGCACCTCGCGTCCCCCTGCATGGGTCTCCTGTTCCCCGGCCGGACCGGCCCGGAGGGATCGCTGACGCTGTCGCTGGTGGAGGAACCGATCCCCCTGGTGACCGCGCGGATCCGGGTCGAGGGGCCCGGGGCAGAGGCCTGGCGATCCCTGGTGGATGGTCTCTCCTCCTCTTCCGATTCCCCTTCGATCACCCGGTTCCGCGAGTGGGGGGACTGGGAACTGGTCGAGGGCGATCCGGCCCGGCTGGAGGCGGTGGCCGTGATGCTCCCGGGACGCGCCCGGCAGCGGGTCCGGGACCTGGGGCGCCTCCTCTCGGCGCAGCCCGAGGATCCCCTGCCCTCCCCGGAGGATTCCCGATGATCGAGGAACGAAGCCCCCGGGTCCATCGCCCCTGGACCCTCCCGGAAGTCCGGGAGCGGCTGCGGTCATCCCGGGGCCCCCTGCACTGGTGGCCCGGGGAGACCCCCTTCGAGGTCGCGGTGGGGGCCGTGCTGACGCAAAACACCACCTGGACCGGCGTCGAGCGGGTGATCGGCGCCCTGAAGGCCGCGTCCCTGCTGACCCCCGAGGCCCTCGCCGCCCTCCCCGAGCCGGAACTGGCGGAAATGCTTCGCCCCGTGGGCTACTTCCGGGTCAAGGCCCGTCGCCTGAAGTCCCTGGTGGACTTCCTGGTGCGATGCTGCGACGGGGACCCGGCCCGGCTGTCCCGCTGGCCGGTCCTGGAGGCCCGGCGGCGCCTGCTGGAGGTCCACGGCGTCGGCCGGGAGACCGCCGACTCGATTCTCCTGTACGGCGCCGGGCTCCCGATCTTCGTCATCGATGCCTACACCCGGCGGATCTTCGGGCGGCTCGGCCTGCTGGATCCCGGCCTGGACTACGACCTCCTGCGGAAGGCCTTTGAGGAGGCCCTCCCCCGGGACGTCGCCCTGTGGAACGACTACCACGCCCAGATCGTGATCCACGGCAAGGAGGTCTGTCGTCCCCGGCCCCGGTGCGGGGCGTGCGTGCTGGCATCCGGGTGCCCCTCCTGCCTGGAACCGGGAGTCGGGGGATGAAGATCGCCTCCCTGGTGGCCACGGGGCTGGACCTGCTGATGCCTGGAGCCGGGCAGGTGGCCCGGGGGCGGACCCGGTCGGGGTGGAACACCCTGGGGGCCTTCCTGGGCGTCGGTTCCCTGCTGGCCTTCAGCGTGGCATGGATGGGCCTGGACCCCCGGCGGGCCCTGGCGACCCTGGTCATCGCCTGGCTGACCTTCCAGGGGCTGCTGGTGCTGGAAGGCGGGGTACGGGCCTCGGCCCCACCCTCCCTCCGACGCGGCCTCGCAGCGTGGCTGGGAGGGATTCTCTTCTGGGCGCTCGTCGGAGCCGTGATCTCCCTCCGGACCGGCGTGGCGCCCATCCGGGATCATGGCCTCTGGCCCGCCTTCCTCCCCGGGGAATGGGTGCTGGTGCACCGGGTGAACCCGGAAGGCGCCTCGGACCTCGAGGGGCGGCTGGTCGTCGCCCGCACGCCTTCGCGCCTCGCGATCGCCCGGATCGTGGCCGTGGGCCCGGCGACGGTCGAATGGAACGGTCCGGGACTCGTGGTGGACGGCAAGGCCCTTCCCCTGGCAGATCTGGGCGATGTGGTCGTCGACGCCCCCTTCCAGGCGTCCGAGGAGGGTGAGGGGCTCCGGGCCTGGATGGAGACCCTGGCGGACCAGGCCCATCCGGTCTTCTTCTCCCGCCTGGTGACGACCTCCTCCCGGGAGTTCCTGCTGCCCGAGGGGACCGTGCTGCTGCTGGCGGACAATCGATCGACCCTGGACGCGCTGGACGGAAGGACGCTCGGCCCCCTGCCGATGGGGGACGTCGTCGGCGCCGTGGGTCCCGTGGTCTGGTCGCCGGGGCCCTGGGGAATGCCCCGATGGCGGCGCATCGGGATGCAGTGGCCCTGATCCCGACTATACTTGCAGCGTCCCTAGTGGAGGCCCCTTCGATGAAGTCGCGCATCTCCGGAGGCTGGATCGTGGCGGTCCTGTTGGGTCTCGGCTGCTCCGGCTCCTCGTCCAACCCCTCGGACACGTCCCTTCCCCCCGAGGACCTCCCCGCCGACGCGGCCGTCGACGTGCCGGCCGGGGATCTCCCCTCGGAAGACGTCCCGGAACCGGTGGACATGGGACCGGACATGCCTCCCTGCTTCCAGACGACCAGCGAGTGGGGCTTCCGAAACCTCTGCGACGGCACCGTGCTGGACACCCGCACGCGGCTGGTCTGGGAAAGGGTCCACTCCTTCGCCTCCGGCCTGATCGAGGCCCGGAACCTCTGCGAGGCGTCCCAGACCGGGGGCCTGGAGGACTGGAGACTCCCATCCATCGACGAGTTGCGGTCGCTGATCCTGGGGTGCGACAAGACCGGGCCCGAAGGCACCTGCCCGGTCCACGTTGCCAACGGCCTCTGCGAGGACAAGACCAACGCGACCTGCTGGACGGAGGACTGCTGGGGATGCGGGACCGGCGGCGGGCCGGTCCCCTCCCCGAAGGATCCCGCCCGGAAGTGCTACCTGGACGCCACCTTCGAGTGGCAGTGCTCGGTGCCGTACTGGTCCGGAACCCAGGTCCGGGCCAAGTCCTCCGCGGACCGGCGATCCTGGTTCGTGACGTTCTACGACGCGGGGATTGACGTGCCTCCCAGCATGAACGAGGTGGGCAACTGGGCGGTGCGGTGCGTCCGCGGGCCGATCCCCTGACCCCCCGCCCCTTCCCCCCGTTCAGGTCCGGCCCCGGAGGAACGCCTCGACCATCAACAGCAGCAACGCCCCCAGCAGCACCGGTGTCACCAGGGACTTCCGGCTCTTCCGGGGCACCGGGGCACCCGTCCCGGGTCGGATCGTCCCCCGGGATGCATCGGCGGACAGCCCCGGCCCGAACAGGCTCTCCCGGGGATCGGGCTGCACAACGAAGATATCCCGGAGGCGGGGCGCGCTCCGCCCGTCCCCCCTCGCATGGACGGCATAGACTCCCGGCTGGTCCGTGCCGGCAAAGACCCCCGGAGGCCCGACCGCCACGACGGTCCCGGAGGGCACCGTGACCCGCAGATCCGGCTCGCCCTCGGGCCAGCGAAGGGGCCTGGCCTCCCCGGGCCTCGTCGGTTCGGCCTCCGATCCCCCGGACGAGCGGGCAGCCCATTCCAGCGTCTCCCGGAGGAAGGACACGAAGGCGGGGGACAGGGGCAGATCGTTCCAGGAGGGGTCCAGGCTCGAAAGCCACAGGATGACCCGCCCCTCCCCCAGGGACCCCGCCAGCCAGAGGGGAAGGCCGGGGCCCACCGAGGCCAGCCGCCGCCATCCCTCGGGCCATCCGGCCTCGGGCAGCGCCACCTGGCGGACCCGGACCTCCCGGATTCGGGCGGCCACCGACTCGTCCAGGAAATCCGTCCCGGCCTCGATCACCGGCTGCCCCTCCCCCGAGGCCGCATCCAGCAACCGGATGCGCCGCAGGGTTCCCGGCACCAGGCCCTTCCAGGCGTCGTTCCAGGCCTCCAGGGGGGTCCCGGGACCGGGAGCCAGCCAGAGGGTGCCCCCGGCCCGGACGTAATCCTGAATCGCCTGGACCCTTTCGGGGGACAGGGGCCCCGGATCGGCGGCCACCACGGCCGCCACCCCGGCCAGTTGCAGCGGGGAGAATGCCCCGACCGGCACACGCCTGACCTCCCGAGACCATCCCCCGACGTTCAACCCGAGGGCCCGGCCGACGAAAAAGGCCGGACCCTGCCCCGATGCCGGGCCCTCCAGGACCAGCACCGAGGCCCGGCTGCCCGCCCCGGCGACGAACCATGCCACGTCGTCGTCCGGCAGGGCATCCGGCGGCAGCCGGACCTCCCCGAACCGGACGTCCTCCGGCAGGTGGATCCCCACCGACACCGGGCACCGCTGCATCGGCGGGCACTCGACGCGTTCCGCGGTCACCTGGCCGCCGGCCCGGATCGACAGCACCTCGTCCAGGGACCGGGAGGTCCCGTTCCACACCTCGGCCTGGACCCGGAAGGCCCCCGATCCCGCCTCGGGGTCCGGCAGCGCCCGGACCTCCAGGATGGCGCGGTTCTCGCCCGGTTCCCCCCCGGTCACGTCGTCCCGGAGCAGGTGGATCCCGTCCTGGACCTCCTCGGCGCCCCCCCGGGCATCGGCGTTCCGGAAGTCCGACAGGGCCAGGATCCGCCGGTCCGGGAGGGGATTCTCCCGGAGCCTCCGCCGGGCCGTCGCCAAGGCGGCCGCCAGGTCTCCCGCCTTCCAGGTGGCGGCCATCCGCTCGACCCGGAACACCGCCTGCACCGGCTCCAGTCCCGGTCCCCGCCGGGGCTCGACCTCCCGGGGTCTGCTGGTGCGGACCAGGAAGACCCTGGATCCCTCGGGAAGTTCCCCCAGAGCCTGGAGGGCCCGCTGCCGCGCTTCCTCGAAGTCCGACCGTTCCCGGGACTTCCACCGCATCGAGAGGCTGTCGTCGATCACCAGGGCCAGCGCCAGGGGCCGCTCCCCGGCCAGGCCGGACGACGGCACCTCCCGGTAGGGGCGGGCGAAGGCCACCGCCACCAGGATCAGCAGCAGCACCCGGCTTGCCAGCAGCGCATGGTGCATCCACCGCACCCGGAGGGCCGTGCCCGACACCCCCAGGACCAGGCGCATCAGGGCTTCCAGGGGGACGACCGGGGCCTGCCGCCGGAGCCACAGGTGCAGCCACAGCGGCAGCAGCGCCGCCAGCACCCCCGCGAGCATCCAGGGAGAGGCGAAGCCGATGGTCACGGGACCCTCCTGGAGGAGGGATCCCGGGACCTGCCGACCGGTTCGCGGTCCGCGCCGTCGCCGGTTCCCGGCACCCGGGACTGGATCACCTCCAGGGCCTCCTTCCAGGCAGCGCGGGCCATCGGGACCGGGAGGTACCGGATGCGCGCCTCGTGGCAGTCCCGCTGCCAGCCGGCCAGGAAGGCCTGCATCGCCTGCAGGTAGGCCCGCCGCAGGGACCGTGCGTCCATCAGGGCCGTTCCCCGGGTCTCGGGGCTCTGGAAGACCGCCGTCCCCTGCCACGGGAAGGTCCGCTCCTCGGGGGTCAGGACGTGGAGCAGGTGCACCGCATGTCCCCGGGAGGCCAGGGTCCGCAGGGAATCCATCACGGGTTCCCGGGGGGTCAGCAGGTCGCTGGCAACCGCCACGATCCCCCTCCGCCGGGCCCGGACGACCACCTCCCGGAGGGCCGGGACCAGGTCGGTCCCTCCGCCGGGCCGGGTCCCGATCCACAGGGAGTTCAGGTCCCTCCAATGGGAAGGCACGGACCGCGGGGGCAGGTGGGCCAGCCGTCCCTCGGAGCAGACCGTCGCCGCCACCTCGTCCCCCTGCTGGAGCAGCACCCAGGCCAGGGCCGCCAGGAGACCCGCCCCGTGGCGGTATTTCGAAACGCCCCCGGGGGCCTCCCCCATGCTCCCGGAGGCATCGAGGACCAGCCAGGCCGAGAGGTTCGTCTCGTCGAGGTAGCGCCGGACGTAGGCCCGGTCGGTCCGGGCCAGCACCTTCCAGTCCAGGTGCCGCAGGTCGTCCCCGAAAGCGTAGGGTTTCAGGTCGCTGAACTCACGGCTCTGGCCCAGGTGGGACGCCAGGTGGACCCCGCTCCGGATCCCCCCGGCGACCATCCTCGGGCGGAAGACGACCCCGGCCAGGGCCTGGCGGGCCTCCTCCCCCAGCAGGACCTCCGGCAACCGGGGCATCGTCCTACTCCCGGAGCACCAGCGACTGCACGACGTCCAGCCCCGATACGCGATCCGCCTCGCCGTGGAAGTTCACCACGACCCGGTGGGCCAGGACCGGCACCGCCAGGTCCCGGACGTGGTCCGGGGTCACCGTGAACTCCCCCTGCAGGATGGCCCATGCCTTGGCCGCCAGGACCAGGTGCTGGGCGGCCCGGGGGCCGGCCCCCCAGGCCACGTAGTCCCGCACCTCCCGGGTCGCCGTCGGGTCCTGGGGGCGGGTCTTGCGGACCAGCGCCACCGCCTCCCGCAGGACGTAGTCCGGCGTCGGCATCCGCCGGACCAGGTCCTGGAGCGACAGGACCTCCCGGGGTCCCATCACCTTCTCCAGCGTCCCCTCCGACAGGCCGGTGGTCTCCTGGACCACCCGCACCTCCTCCTCCGGACTCGGATATTCCACCCGCACGACCAGCAGGAAGCGGTCCAGCTGGGCCTCGGGCAGCGGGTAGGTCCCCTCCTGCTCGATGGGGTTCTGGGTCGCGAAGACCACGAAGGGCTCCGGGAGGGGATGGACCTCCCCCGCCACGGTCACCTGGTGCTCCTGCATGGCCTCCAGCAGCGCCGACTGGGTCTTCGGGGGGGTCCGGTTCACCTCGTCGGCCAGCAGCAGGTTGGCGAAGACCGGTCCCCGGGCGAACCGGAAGGCCCGCTGGCCGGTCCCCCGGTCCTCCTCCAGGACCTCGGTTCCGGTGATGTCCGAGGGCATCAGGTCCGGCGTGAACTGCACCCGGCGGAACGACAGGTCCAGGCAGTGGGCCATCACCTTCACCATCGTCGTCTTGGCCAGCCCGGGCACCCCGATCAGCAGGCCGTGTCCGCCGGCCATCAGGGCCGTCATCAGCAGTTCCAGCGCCCGCTGCTGCCCCACGATCCGGCGGCTCATCTGCCCCGCCAGTCGTTCCCAGGCCTCCCGGGCCTGCCGCACCCGTTCCTCGTCCCGAAGCCACTCCTCCCGCGGGTCCGCCAAGATGCTACCTCCCCCTCTCCAGAAGACGCTCCTCCCGCTCGGCCAGGTCCCTGCGCCCGGCGGACCGGAAGGCCGCCGCCAGCGCCCGGTGCGACTCCGGGTCCCAGGGATCGGTCCGGACGAAGGCCAGCAGCGGATCCACCGCATCCAGCCACCGCCCGGCGGCTGCCAGGGCGAGCCCCCGCTCCCGGGACAGCCAGGGAAGTTGCTCCTCGTCCAGGGCCGCCCGGTCCAGCACCTCGAGAGCCTCCCCGGGCCGCCCCCCCTGTCGAAGCGCTCGGGCCAGCCGCCCGACCACCTCGGGATGGGGATCGGACATCTCCGCCAGGATCTCCCGCAGCAGCGTCGCCGCATGGAGGGACCGGCCGTTCCCGGCCAGGCGGTCCGCCAGGCGGACCCGGGATTCCACCTCGGGAGCAAGGTCCGGCATCGCCTCCCCGACCCCCTCCCGCATCACCACGACGGGCCTGGGGCCCCCCTCCTGCGGGACCTCGGTCGTCCGTTCCTGGAGGAAGGCCTGAAACCACTCCCCGGGGCGGACGCCGACGACGCGCAGGAACGCGACCTCCGCGTCGCCGCCACGCATCTCGGCCACCAGCCGGGCCACCGCGTCGTCGCCCTTCTGGTGGGTCGTCCAGGCGATGAAGGCCGCCAGTTCGGCGAAGGCCAGTTGCACCGCCTCGGAACCTCCCAGCGACAGCAGCCCCTCCTCGATGCGGTCCAAGGGGATCCACCGGCGCTGGAGGGTGGCGGTGTCCAGCAGGCGGCCGGCCGTGCGGCCCACCTCCCCGACCGGGCGTCCCCTCCAGGATCGCTCCCAGGCCTTGGCCACCCCTTCCTGGAACCAGACCGGGATCCTCCCTCCCCCCCGGACGGTCAGCAGGAAGTGGACGATCTCGTGGGCCAGGGTGTCCGCGTAGGGATAGCCCCAGGGCAGCGCGTCGGGCGTCACCATCACGATCCGCCGAAGGTCGCAGACGGCCACGGCGCCCGCCGCGTCGAGCCTCGACCGTTCCAGGCCCGTCACCCGGGCCATCTCCTCGAAGGACGGAACCAGCCAGACCGGGATCGCCTCCTGGAAGTCCCCCGGGCCTCCCAGCCGGTCCAGGAACAGGTCCAGGGCCTCATCCCCCGCCTCGAACAGGTACGGCAGCATCGCCTCCGCGGTCCCCGGGGGATGGAGCACCCGGATCCGCTGCTTCGGCGAGGACGCCTCCACCAGGCCCGCCGCCACCTCCCGACTGCCCCGGACCACCGGGAGCAGCGACCGGGCCAGGGGATCCCGGCTCCGGGACAGGAAATGGTCCGCCGACTCCAGGTCCCCTTCCAGCAGTTTCAGGGTCCCCCACCAGAGCAGGGACTCCCGCCCCGACGGCCCGGTCATCAGCACCCGTCGCATCGCCGGGAGGTCCCAGGCCTGGAAGGCGGCCTGCAGGACCGTCTCCCGGACCGGGTGGGGAGCCCCGAGGCCCGCCGGCGTCCCCAGCAGGACCCCCAGCATCGGCAGGATTGTCCGGTGCACTCTCCCCATGGTCGGCACTCTGCCGAATCCCCGCCGGGAACGCAAGACCGGTTCCGGTCGAGTATAATGACTGCGTCGCCTCTCGAGGGAGGACCAAGGATGCAGCCATCGGGACGGGGAGGGAAGCGCCCCCGGTCCCGGCGCAAGGCCGGGGCCAGCCTCGAGGATCGCCTGGTCGATCGCTACCTGGAGGCAGGCACCCTGGCCCTGCAGGACGACCGGCCGGAGAGGCTCGACCCGACGATCCGCCGGGAGATGGAAACCCTGACGGGTGCCGACCTGTCGGACGTCCGGGTCCACACGGGCAGCGGAGCCCGGCGCATGGCCCAGGTCCTCGGTGCCAGGGCCTTCGCGCTGGAGGGCGGGGACGTGTTTTTGCCCCGGGAGCACTTCGACCCGGCTTCCTCGGAGGGGAAGGCCCTGCTCGCCCACGAACTGACCCACGTCGCCGAGGGCCAGAGCGGCCTCTCCCGGGTCCCCCGGCGGCCCGTCCGGGAGGAGATGGAGCAGCGGGCCCGGCGAGCCGAGGAGTTTGTCCTCGCCCAGGAGGATGCCCAACGGACGCCCCCGGCGACCGAGGAGGCCGTCGATCCCGAGCGGGTGCGCCTCCCCGGCCAGGGGGAGGAGGCCGGGTCCGCCGAGGGACGGGTCGTCCTGGTGGACAAGGACGCCCTGGAACAGAAGGTCTGGGATCGCCTGGAACGGGAGACGCGCCGCCACCGGGATCGGCTGGGATCCTAGATCCGGGCGCAGCACCGATCCGCCACACCGACGCCGGGCTGGAATCGGGCACGGACGGGCCCGAGGGGACGGCCCCTCCCCGGTGCGGCGCATTGCTTCCGCCGGGTGCCGTTGCTATCTTGTGCCCGGTTTCTTCCGGGAGGCGGGACCTCGAATGTGGAAATTCCTGGTTTTCCTGGGGGTCCTGATCACCTTCCACGAGATGGGACACTTCCTGGTCGCCCGGCTGCTGGGCGTCACGGTGCTCCGCTTCTCCGTCGGTTTCGGTCCGAAACTGCTGGGATTCCGGCGGGGGATCACGGAGTACTGGATCTCGGCCATCCCCCTGGGGGGCTACGTGAAGTTCCTCGGGGACGACCCGGACCATCCCCCCGAGGGGGTGGACCCGAAGACGACCTTCCTGTTCACCGACCTCTGGCGAAGGGTCCTGATCGTGCTGGCGGGGCCGTTCTTCAACCTGGCGCTGCCCTTCCTGCTGCTGTTCCCCCCGAACGCCCTGGAGCGGGAGGTCGTGCCGGCCGTGCTCGGGAGCCTGGCGGTCGGGGAGCCCGCCTGGGAGGCGGGACTGCGCCCCGGCGACCGGATCCTGGAGGTGGACGGGCGCCCCGTGGAGGCCTGGTGGGAACTGGTGGCCGAGGTCTCCCGGTCCCCGGGCAGGCCCCTGCGCTTCCGCATCGAGCGAGAGGGTCGGACGATGGAACTCCCGGTGACTCCGAAGGCGGTGCAACTGGGGGGACTGCGGGAAATCGGCTGGGTCCCCAGCGTCGGGCGCATCGAGGCGTCCCCGAACCGGACGCCGCCCGTCGTCACGGTCGCCCCTGGGGGACCCGCCGCCCGGGCCGGCATCGGGGATTTCGACGCCCTGCTGGCCGCCGACGGGAAGCCCCTCTGGGGTCCCGCCGACCTGGAACGGGCCCTGGACGAGGCCCGGCACCGACCGGTGACCTTCGAGGCGGCCCCGACCCGGGAGGACCAGGCGGCGCCGGGCCCCTCCCGGCAGGTCCTCCTGGGCCCCTTGGGCGACGAGGATCCGGGAATCGCCGACGCGTCCCTGGTGGCCACCCGGGTGGACCCGGACAGCCCGGCCAGCCAGGCGGGCCTGGAGGCAGGGGACCGGATCCTGGCCCTGGACGGCAGGCCGGTATCGGACTGGGCCTTCCTGGTCCAGGGAATCGCCCGGGATCCCGGCGTGCCCCACGCGATCGAGGTCCTCCGCGGCACCGAGAGACGGACCCTCACGCTGGATCTCCGGAACCCCGACTGGAAACCGGGATCGGCGAATCCCCGGTGGCGGGCCCCGGGCATCCAGGTGCGCCGGGCGGTGCTGGAGGCTCCCCTGATCCCGAACCAGGCGCCGTTCCGGTACGCCTGGTACCAGACGACGACCCGGACCCGGGAGATCCTGGCGGTGACCGCCGCGGGCCTCTTCGGGCTCTTCACCGGCAAGGTCTCCCTGAAGGAGATGGGCGGCCCCCTGATGATCTACGACATCGCCGCCACCGCCCGGGCCGTGGAGGACTTCCTGGACCGGATGGCGTGGCTGTCCATGAGCCTCGCCCTGCTGAACCTGCTGCCGATCCCCGTGCTGGACGGAGGACACCTGCTGATGTTCACGATCGAGGCGGTGCGCCGGCGACCGGTGGGACCCCGGGGGCGGCAGGTGGCGAACTGGATCGGCCTGGCGTTCCTGCTGGGTCTGATGGTGCTGGTGTTCGTGAACGACATCGAGCGGAAATGGGGCCTCTTCTCCCGCCTGGCGGGCGGATAGAGGCGGGCGGCGCCGGGGCGGGGCGGACGATCGTCCCCAACACCCGGCAGGAGGCGCCATGCACCCGGGACCCGTCGGCCTGGCCTGCGACACCTCGACCGAGCAGCAGGCCATCGCCCTGTGGGAGAAGGACCGGATCACCGTCGAGTGGTCCCTGGGAACCCGGGGGGGCACCAGCCGGGGCCTCGCGGGGGACATCGCCATGGTGCTGGCCCGCCGGGGACTCGATCCCCGGGACCTGGACTTCCTGGTGACCTCCCTGGGACCCGGCTCCTTCACGGGGGTCCGGGTGGTGATGTCCACCCTGAAGGGCATGGCGATGGCCCTGGGGAAGCCCCTGTTCGGCGTGGACGTGCTGGGGACCCTGGCCTGGCCCCACCGGGGACGGGCGGTGCTGGCGGCCCTGGACGCCCGCCGGGGCGAGGTGTACGGCGCGGCCTGGGCTCCCGACGGATCGCCCCTGGTTCCCCCCGGGGCCCTCCGGGCGGAAGCACTGGCCTCCCGCGTCGCGAAACGCCTCCCGGCGGGTGCCCGGGTGCTGGCGGTCGGCGACGGGGTGCTGGCCTGGCGGGAGGCCCTGGAACGGGAGATGGGGGACCGCCTGGACGTGGGGGCGCCCCGGGACCACCTGGTCCGGGCGTCCGCGATGATCGAGCAGGTGCTGGACGGCACCCTGGCGCCCCTGGACCCGGCCTCGGTCGAGCCGATCTACCTCCGGCGACCGGATGCCGAGGTTCCCCGGACCTAGGTCCCGGGCCGGTTCCGGGGGACCTCGGGCTGCGAGGCGATGTGCACGGTGCGGGTGGGGAAGGCGAAGGAGCACCCCGCCTGTTCGACGATCTCCAGGATGGCCAGCAGCACCTCGTGGCGGATGTCCCAGAACTCCTGGGCCTCCTTCACCAGGAACCAAGCCATGATCTCGATGTCCAGGGACGACTGGCCGAACTGCTGGAACCGGACCGACACCCTGTCGGGCCATACCTTTGGATGCCCCCGGAGAAAGGCCTCGATCCGGCCCGTCACCTCCCGGATCCGGGCCGCGCCGGTGCCGTATTCCAGCCCGATCACGGCGTGGAGGCGGAAGCGGTCCCGGGCCGTTAGGTTCTCCAGGCGCATGTCGGCCAGTTTCCCGTTGGGAATCGACACCAGCACCCGGTCCATGGTCCGGATCCGGGTGGACCGGAGCCCGATGGACTCCACGGTGCCCGAGACCCCGTCCACCTGGATGAAGTCCCCCACCTGGATCGGGCGGTCCACCCCGATGGAGAAGGCGCCGAAGAGGTTTTCCACGGTCTTCTGGGCCGCCAGGGCCAGGGCCAGGCCGCCGACGCCCAGTCCCGCCAGCAGGCTCGCCACCGGATAGCCCAGGGAGGAGAGGGCCGCCACGATGCCCAGCCCGCCGATCATCAACTTGCCGATCCGCGTCCCGAAGGACAGCAGGAAGCGCCCCGAGGGGCTGTCCTTCGCCCAGGGGCTCTCCTCGAGACCCCGGTGCATGACGTCCATCGCCCGGAAGAGGACCCAGAAGAAGTCCACCCAGGCCAGGGCGATCAGGACCCGGTAGAGATGCTCCAGGGCCGCCGGCGCGAAGATCAGCCAGGGAAGGGCGACCCGCAGCAGGACCAGCAGCCATGCCAGCCGCAGGGGCCCGCGCATCGACACCGCCAGGGCGTCGTCCCAGGTGGTCCGGGTCCTCCGGGCCGCGACCGACAGACCCTTCCGGGTCAGGGAGGCCAGGGGGATCGCCAGCAGGAAGGCCAGCACGGCCAGGGGCGCCAGGGCCAGCCATTGCCAGCGGAGGAGGCCCCAGGGGGACGGCAGCAGCAGCGCTTCCGGCAGGGCCTCGTACATCCACTGGCCCGGAAGCGCCTCGAACCAGTCGTCGATCCGGTCCACCGACTTCCGGGAGATCCGCCAGGGAGGGCCCTCCTGGGAGAGGTTTCGAACCAGCCGCAGCGGCTCCCGGCGCCCGGTGCCCAGGGGAAGGCGGGTCACCTCCTCGACCCCCGCCGGGAGGCCGTCGTCGATGGCCCCCTCGGTGACGGGCGACAGCCGCCCGGGATCCGGCCAGCCGTGGTGGTCCAGCACCGCCGCCAGCCGGCGGACCAGCCGCTCCCCGTCGCCCGCCCGGCTGTCCGGGAGGTCCAGGAAGGGGACCGCCCCGGCCCACTCCCGGGCCCCGAACAGTTTCCGCAGGTCCTCCATCGCCGCCCGGGGGGAATCGGGCCGCACCAGGGGCTCCGCCGAACCATCCGGAACCGAGGCAGGTGCCTCGGCCGAATCCCCCGGGGCCGGCTGGGCCCGGAGGCCCGCCGCCCATCCGATCACCAGGATCCAGGCCAGGACGTGGCCCCGGAAGAAGCATCCTCTCCGGTTCACCGACACGGCATCCTCCTGTCCCGGGCGATGATAGCAACAATCCTCCAGGCTGACGGGACTGTTCCGGCAACCGCCATCCGGGCTATGCTCCGACCCGCGATCCGTCGGCCACCGGGACCAGGAGGACCCATGCGACCTTCCGCCCCCGTTCTCCTTGCCTGGATCCTGACCTGGGAACTGCTGGCATGCGCTTCCGGAACATCCCCGGGAACCGACGGGTTTCCCGGGATCGACGCCCGGGGGACCGACGTCCCCGATCTCCCCGAGGCCAGTCCCGAGGTCGCGGCCGACCCCCCGCGGGAAGAGGCCGACGGGGACCAGAACCCGGAAGCCGCGGAAACCCCGTGGTTCTGCCCCCCGGAGGACGCCACGCCCCGGGATCCGAAACTGCTGCCTCGTCCCTTCCGGGTCCTGGGACGGGGTTCGGGCCCTTGCTGGTCCCGGAGGCCCTCCACCGCCTCCGCGACGGGCCTCGACTCGGGCGAGGCGGCCCTCTGGTCCGCCTTCGCCGACCGGCTCGGCCTCCGGGAATCCCCCGGCTCCCCCGACCTGGAGGTCCGTTTCGGAGGTCCGGAGGAACTGGCCCAGGAGGCTTCCCGATGCCCCCCGGCGGCGCCGGCCTCTGACGAGTCCTACCGCCTGGCCCTCTCCTGTTCCGGGGGAGGTCCCGTCCTGGTGCGGGTCCTGGCGTCTTCGTCCCGGGGCCGGCGCTGGGCCCTGGAGACCCTGGCCCAGATCCTGACGGCAGGGGTCCCCGACGCCCGGGAACTCTTCGTGGACGATGGCCCCTCGATCCCCCTGCGGGGTGTCCTGGAGACCTTCTACGGCCCCCCCTGGGACGCCGGGGACCGCCTGGAGATGCTGGACCGCATCGCCCGCATGAAGATGAACGTCTTCGTGTACGGGTCGAAACTCGATCCCTACATCGACTGGGCCGACTCCTACTGGCGGGACGAGTGGCCCGAGGAGTACCTCGGGTTCCTCGGGGAGATGGCGGCCCGGGCCCGGGACCTGGGACTGGAACCGGGAATCATCGTGAAGCCCCTGGACCAGGCCGTCTTCCACAGCGAGGAGGACCGGGCCCTGGCCGCCGGGCGGCTGGTGCGGCTGGCGGACGCGGGATTCGCGATGGTGGCCCTGGGATTCGACGACACCCCCAAGGAACTGTCCCCGGCCGATCGCCCCTTCTACCCGGACTACGACACCGGCGTGCTGGACTTCACCCGGGCCGTGCTGGAACGGGTCCGGGGCGAGCGGCCCGGGGTCCTGCTGGGGTGGGTCCCGAACGACTACTGGAGCGACGCCCCCGAGGCCTCCCGGTCCCTGACCCTGGCCGGCACCACGCTGGCCCCGGATGTGCTGATCGGGTGGACCGGCAACGGGATCGTGTCCCGGACCATCACGGCGAACGACGCCCTCCGGGCGGTCGGGTGGATGGGCCGGAAGCCCCTCCTCGGGGACAACTACCCGGTGATCGACCACGCGTCGGCGCGCCTGAACCTCGGTCCCCTGGAGGGTCGGGACCCGGGGCTCTCTCCCCTGCTGTCCGGGGCCCTGTTCAACCCCATGCCGGGGCCCTGGGTGTCCCTGCCGGCCCTGGCCACCTGCGCCGACTGGGCCTGGAACGCCCCAGGATACGACCCGGACTGGTCCCTCGGGGCGATGGCCCGGTGGCTCGCCGGGGAACGGGGTCGGCACGCCCTGGAGGTGCTGGCCCGCCATGACCGGTCCCCGGAGATCGCCGGGTCCCCTTCCCCGGCCCTGGCAGCGGCCCTGGATGCCTTCTGGACCGCCTGGGAGACCGGGGGGAACGTCGGGGAGGCCGCCGGGACCCTGCGCCGGGACTTCCTGCTGCCCTTCCGGGACGTGCCGGAGGCCTGGGACCTGGGGGATGCCGAGCCGCGGCTGAAGGAGGCGATCCGCCCATGGGCGGACCAGGCCGGCCGCTACGGGGAGGCGGGGCTGGCGGCCCTGGACCTGCTGGTTCGCCAGGCCTCCGGAACGCCGCCGGACCCCGGGGAACGGGCAGCCATCCGGGAGCAGATCCGGGACGCGGCCGCCCACGTCCCCCGCCCCTCGGGAGACCTGATGCAGTCCTTCCTGGACCGGGCCCTGGAGATCCTGGACCCGCGATAGACGATCGGCCGGCGGTCGCCGGCTCCCGGTTGCCCGACGACCTGCGCTATGCTCCGCGGCCGAAGGGAGGTGCCTCGTGGAAGAACAGGTCCAGGGTTCGCGCTTCGGGGACCGGGAGTTCTACGCCGCGCTGGGGCTCCGGTGCGGGATCGAGATGCACCGGCAACTGCACACGGACCACAAGCTCTTCTGCCGCTGTCCCGTGCGCCCCTACTCCCAGGAGTTCCACGCCGAGATCCTGCGGCACATGCGCCCGACCCTCTCGGAACTCGGGGAGTACGACCCGACGGCCCTGATGGAGTTCAAGACCCGCAAGGAGATCGTCTATCGCCTGAACCGGGAGACGGTCTGCACCTACGAGATGGACGACGCGCCCCCCTTCGGCCTCAACCGGGACGCCCTCCATCGCGGGCTGGTGATCGCCCGGATGCTGAACCTGAACCTGGTGGACGAGGTCCACATCGCCCGGAAGCAGTACCTGGACGGGTCGATCCCCACGGGCTTCCAGCGCACCTGCATCCTCGGGGTCAACGGGTGGATCCGGGTCGAGGGACGCCGGATCGGCATCCGGCAACTGGGACTGGAGGAGGACGCCTGCCGGGAGGTGTCGGACCACGGGCACCGACGCACCTACCTGACGGACCGCCTCAGCATCCCCCTGATCGAGATCGTCACGGAAGCCGAGATGCACACCCCCGAGGAGGCCTTCCAGGTGGGGTCGGCGATCCGCCGCATCTGCCACCTGTCGGGCCAGGTCCGCACGGGCCACGGCCGGGCCCGCCAGGACGTCAACGTCAGCATCCGGGGCGGGGACCGGGTGGAGATCAAGGGGGTCTCGACGCTGCGGCTGATCCCGGCGCTCGTGCACTACGAGGCCCTGCGCCAGAAGGCCCTGCTGGACCTCCGGGACGCCCTGGTGGCCCGGGGGGTCGTCCCGGCGGACTTCGGCGAGGACCGCGACGTCACGGCCCTGGCCCGGCGCTTCACCCATCCGGCCCTGCGGGGGCCCTGGACCGGGGGCGTCGTCGCCCGGGCGATCCTGCTCCGGAAGTGCAGCGGCTTCCTGTCGCGTCCCCTGGCCCCGGGGCGCACCTTCGCCAGCGAGATCTCGGACCGGGTCCGGGTGATCGCCTGCCTGGACCGGATGCCCAACATCGCCCACTCCGACGACCCGGAGGCCTTCTCCCTGAGCCCCCTCTTCGACCAGGTGCGCCAGGCCTTCGAGGGCGGCGCCCCCGACGCCGTGGTGATCGTCGCCGGGCCGTCCCAGGACGTCCAGACCGCCATCGGGGAGGTCCGCCTCCGGATGGCCGAGGCCTTGGTCGGCGTGCCCCGGGAGACCCGGAAGTCCCTGCCCGACGGCACGACCTGCTTCGAGCGGATGCTCCCGGGCCCCGACCGGATGTACCCCGACACCGACCTGCCCCCCATCGTGCTCCACGACGAGGACCACCAGCGGGCCCGGGAGGCGACCCCCGAACCCCTGTGGGACAAGGAGGACCGGTGGATCGGGATGGGGGTCTCCCGGGAGCAGGCCTACCGGCTGCTGACCGAGGACGCTTGGCCGGTCTTCGAGGCACTGGCGGGCCGGGTGCCCGTGCGCCCGTCGGTGCTGGCTTGGCTGCTGCTGGACTGGATCCCCGGCCTGCGGCGCCGGGGCGCCTCGACCGACCTCCTGACCCCCGACCGCATCCGGGAGGTCCTGTCGGCCTCCGGGGGCGAAGCCCCGATGGACCAGAAGGACGCGGCGGCCCTGGTGGGCATCGCCGCGGGCCGGCCGCCCTTCTTCCTGCAGAAGCCCAATCCCCGCAAGGGCCAACGGGAGCCAACGCGATGAGTCAGCCCGCCACCGATCGGTTCAAGGGATACCGGGGCGTCGGACGCGAGGTGCTCGAGCGCCTGGGCATCCAGGTCTGGGAGGACGTGGAGATCCGCACCGTCCGGGGCATCTACCGGGGGATCCTGCTGCCCCGGAGCGAGACCGCCGACGACCGGCACCTGGTGCTGAAACTGGAGACCGGCTACAACATCGGGGTGGCCGCCGGGGACGTCGTCGGGGCCACCTCCCACGGACGCCGGGAGGCCCACTACCAGATCCCGGAAAAGGAGTTCCCCTTCGACCCCGGCAAGCCCCGGGTGAAACTGCTGGGAACCGGGGGCACGATCGCCTCCCGGCTGGACTACCGCACCGGCGCCGTGATCCCCGCCTTCAGTCCCGGGGAACTCTACGGCTCCGTCCCCGAACTGGCGGAAATCTGCAACATCGAAACGGAGAAACTCTACGCCGTCTTTTCGGAAAACATGGGCCCCGAGCAGTACATCGGCCTGGCCCGGGCGGTGGCGCGGGAGATCGAGCGGGGCGTGGACGGCATCGTGATCGGCCACGGCACCGACACGATGCACCACACCGCGGCGATCCTGTCCTTCATGGTCCAGAACCCGCCCATCCCCATCGTGATGGTGGGCAGCCAGCGCAGCAGCGATCGCCCCTCCTCCGACGCCGCCCTGAACCTGATGCACGCGGCCCGCACCGCCGGGCACAGCGACATCGCCGAGGTGATGGTCTGCATGTTCGGACCCACCTCGGACCAGTACGGCCTGCTGCACCGGGGCACCCGGGTCCGCAAGATGCATTCGTCCTTCCGGTCCACCTTCCGGACGATCGGGGACATCCCGGTGGCGATGGTGTCCCGGGACCAGGTGACGCCCCTGCGGTCCGACTACCGGCGCCGGGACCCGAACCGCAAGTGCGTGCTGGACGCGGTGTACGACAACCGGGCGACCATCCTCTACTACTACCCCGGCATGAAGCCGGACCTGATCGAGGCGCTGGTGGACAAGGGCTATCGGGGCATCGTGATCGCCGGCACGGGCCTCGGCCACGTCAACAAGCCCCTCTATCCCGCCATCCGGAAGGCCGTGGACCAGGGCGTCCACTTCTTCATGACCGTCCAGACCCTCTGGGGCTACACCCAGATGTACGTCTACGACACGGGGCGGGACCTGATGGAACTGGGGATCGTGCCCTGCGCGAACATGCTCCCGGAGGTCGCCTTCATGAAGTTGTGCTGGGCCCTGGCCCACAGCGACGACCGGGAGGAGGTGAAGCGGATCATGCTGACGCCGGTGGCGAACGAGATCACCGAGCGGGAGCCCCCGGACGCCTACCTGATCTACCAGGGAGGCCTCCCGGAGGTGGAGGCCTTCGTGAAGTCCCACCGGATGTGATCGTCACCGCAGGCCGGCGGTGGCCAGGGCGGCCTCCAGGGCCTCCCGGGTGGACCGGGACGCGGGGACCAGCGGCAGGCGCACCTCGTCCCGGCACAGTCCCAGGATCGAGGCCGCCGCCTTCGCCGGGGCGGGGCTCGACTCCAGGAACAGGGCCCGGTAGAGGGGCGCCAGGGACAGGTCCGTTTCCCGGGCCTGGGCGATCCGGCCGGCCTTCCAGTGGTCCCACAACTCCACCATCTGGGCCGGCGCGACGTTGGAGGCCACGCTGACCACGCCCTCGGCCCCCAGGGCCCAGGCGGCCAGCGCCAGCCCGTCGTCCCCCGAGAGCACCCGGAATTCCGGCGCCGCGCACTGCCGGACCTCCCGGACGGTCGTGGGGCTGCCGCTGGCGTCCTTCAGCGCGACGATCCCCGGCACCCGGGAGAGGATCCCGACGCTCGACGGCGCCAGGTGCACGCCGGTCCGGCCCGGGACGTCGTAGAGCATCACCGGGAGCCCCCCTTCCCGGGCGACCGTCCGGAAGTGCTCGACCAGCCCTTCCTGCTGGGGCCGGACGTAGTAGGGGGTCACCACCAGGGCCCCGTCGGCCCCCAGTTCCCGGGCCCGGCGGGTGCGTTCCACCGTGGTGCGGGTCCCGTGGGTCCCGGTCCCGGCCAGCACCGGCACGCGGCCCCCGGCGGTCTCGATCACCGTCGCCACCACCCGGTCCCACTCCTGGGCGGTCAGCGAGGCCGGCTCCCCGGTGGTGCCGCAAGCCACCAGGCCATGGATCCCCGCGGCGATCTGGCGCCGGACCAGTTCCCGGAGGGAGGGGAAGTCCACCTCGCCGCCGTCGAAGGGGGTGATCAGGGCCGTGAAGACGCCTTGCCAGTTCATGGACGCCGCTCCCTGCGACAGAGGGCCAGTCCCTGCTCCACCGCCACACGCACCTCCAGCACCTCCTCGGTCCCCAGCAGGTCCTCGAGGGTCTGGCAGGCCGCCGGGTCCCCGGTCCGGCCGATGGCCCGGCTGGCCGAGGCGCGCAGTTCCGGGTGGGGGTCCCGCAGCCAGGGAAGGAGGTCCTGGGCGACCCGGGGCCCCTGGTGATCCGCCAGGGACTCCATCGCCTGTCCCCGGAGTTCCAGGGGTTCGTCGGGATTGGGGATCAGGCTCGACAGCACCCGCCGGGCCCGCTCCCCCGGGAAGCGGGCCAGGGCCCGGCACGCCTTCATCCGGACCTCCAGATCCACCTTGCGGGCCACCAGCAGGTTCACCAGCACCCGGTCGGCCCCCTCCCCCACCTGCCGGGCGAAGTCCTCGGGGCCCGGGTCCGCCAGGCCCCGGAGCACCTTCACGGCGTCCTCGGTCTTCCGCTCCTCGGGGGACACCGCCCGGGCGGGCCAGGACAGACCCCACAGCGCCGCCGCCAGGGCCAGCCCGACCGCCGGTCGCAGGATCCGGGTCCTCATCGCTTCTTCCTGGCCTTCTGGCGCTGCTTGCGGGCCTGCTTCTCCTTCTTCCGGCGGCGCTCCTTCTCCGCCGGCGAGAGGCGCGGCGCCCCGTACCCGGCCCCCCATCCCCGGGAGGGTTCCGGGGGCAGGAAGTCCGACACGTCCTCGCCCCGGGACTTCGCGAGGTCCAGGGCCTCCTTGACCCCGGGCAGCCGGGCCAGCAACTGGGGCTGCTTGCCGACCTGCTTCATCACCTTGCGCATCATCTCGAACCGGGCCAGCAGGTCCTTCACCTCCGCGACCTTCCGGCCGGACCCCCGGGCGATGCGCCGCATCCGGCTGTCGTTGATGATCTCGGGCTTCTGGCGCTCCTCGGGGGTCATCGAGTGGATCATCGCCTCGATGCGCTGGAGGACCTTCTCATCCACCGCCGCCCCGTCGGGGACCATCTCGTGGAAGAAGGGCAGCTTCTCCAGCGTGTCCCGGAGGGGGCCCATCTTCTGGATGGCCCGGATCTGCTCCAGGAACTGGATCAGGTTGAAGCGTCCCTTCAGCAGTTCGAGGGCGTCCGCCTCGGCCTGCTCCTGGTCCACGACCTTCTCGAACTCCTGGACCAGGCCCACCACGTCGCCGAACCCCAGGATCCGGCTGGCGATCCCCTCGGGCCGGAAGGGCTCGATCCGCTGGAGGTCCTCGCCCATGCCGACGAAGAGGATCGGCTTGCCGGTGACGGCCCGGACCGACAGGGCCGCGCCGCCCCGGGCGTCGCCGTCCAGTTTCGTCATCACCACGCCGGTCAGCGACAGGCGCCGGTCGAACTCCGAGGCCATCCGCACCGAGTCCTGGCCCATCATCGCGTCCACGACCAGCAGGATGTTCTTCGGACGGGTCCGGGCCTGGACCTGGGTCAGTTCCTGCATCAGCGGCTCGTCGATGGTCAGGCGGCCCGCGGTGTCGAAGATCACCACGTCCCGCTTCTCGGCGATGGCCTGGCGCATCGCCTCGGCGCACAGGTCCGGGGGGCTCATGTCCGGCCGGTGGAAGACCGGCACCCCGATGCGCTCGCCCAGGACCTTCAACTGGTCCACGGCCGCCGGGCGGTAGATGTCGGCGGCGACCAGCATCGGCTTCTTCTTCTCGCCCTTCAGGAAGTTGGCCAGCTTGGCCGCGGTGGTGGTCTTCCCGGTGCCGTGCAGGCCGACCATCATCACCGCGGTGACGCGCCCCGGCGGCTCCCAGAGGAGGTCGCCCCGGGCGTCCCCCATCAGGGAGATCAGCTCGTCGTGGCACAGTTTCACGAAGTGCTCGGCGGGGGTCACCTCCAGGCGGCGGCCCTCGGTCTTCGCGACGACCTGGACCACCTCCCCGACCGCCTTCTGGCGGACGCGGTCCAGGAAGGCCTGGACGACCGGCAGCGAGACGTCGGCCTCCAGCAGGGAGACCCGGATGTCCCTCAGGACCTCCTCGAGGTCCGAGTCGGTGATGGTCGCCTTGCCCGTCAGCCGTGCCCGGGCGGAACGGAAACCCTTCGTCAATACGTCGAACATCGGCGCTCTGGTCCCCGCGCAGCAAGCCTTGGGCGTTATACGAGACCCCCGCCCGCCCGTCAAGGTGCGGCGGCCCGACCCGCCGCGTCGCGGCTTTGTGCAGCACCGCGGTCGGGTCCTCCCAGTCCCCGACCGGTTCCCCCCAGGGAAAGCCCGTCCCAGGACGTCACTGGCAGGTGACCCGGACGCTGACCCGGGCGCCCCAGACCACCTCGTCGTAGACCAGGTAGTAGGGACGGCCGGCCTCGGCGGTGAAGGTCACCTCCGCCCACCAGCCCCAGTCCCGGCCGATGCAGGTCACCGGATTGCAGGCGCCCGACAGGACGTAGGCCTCCACGTCGTCCTCCAGGTACGGATCCTCGACCCGGAAGGTCACCTGCCGCGTGGTGTCGCTGACGAAGCGCCAGACGGTGTCGTCGCCCGACATCGAGGACCCGCAGGCCCTGCCCGTCGCCTCGTTGCCGACGGCCATGTGGGACGTCAGCCGGAACCCGCAGGTCACCGTCGCGTCCACCTTCGCGCAGGTGTCCGGGGTGCAGGGAGGCAGCCAGGAGCAGTCGGAGTCCCCACAGTCGGTCGTGCCATCCAGGTCGTCGTCCCACCCGTCCCCGCAGAGGGTCTCCCGGTCCGGGCAGACCCCGCAGTCGGCGACGCAGGTGGCGCAGGTCTCCCGGGGGCGGGCGCAGTCGGCGTCCCCGCACCGGGGCCCGGGCTGGCACGATCCTCCGGCGCAGACGTCCCCCAGGGTCGCCGGGTCCCCGTCCTCGCAGGGAAGCGTATTGGGGACATGGCGGCAGGAGAATTCCACGCAGGAATCGTCGGTGCAGGGATTCCCGTCATCGCACATCGAGGCGTCCACACACTCGCACACGAGGGCCCCCGGAATGCACAGGCCCTCCCGGCAGAGATCGGGGTCGGTGCAGGGATCCCCGTCGGAACAGGGCGCCCCGTCGTCCAGGGGCATCCACCGGAGGGGGTCCACGTCCGGCCGGCAGACCATGCAGGGGGACGACGGGGCCGTCTCCCCGGCGGCCACGCAGCGCCCCTCGACCAGGCACCATGCAGGATCGAGAGACTGGACGCAGGACCCCTCCAGGCACCGGTCCACGGTGCAGGCCAGGCCGTCGTCGCAGCGGGCGTCGCCATCGCAGTCGCAGATCCGCAGGCCCGGCACGCAGACCCCGTCCGCGCACCGGTCCCCTTCCGTGCAGCCGTCCTCGTCGTCGCAAAGGGCCTCGCCGGGCCGATGGGCGCAGGACCCCCGGTCGCACACCGTGTCGGTGCAGGGATTCCCGTCTCCGGGACACTCGTCGTCCCGCCGGCACTCGCAGGTGGCCACGCCCCCCTTGCAGATTCCCCGCTGGCAGGTTTCCCCGGTGGTGCAGAAGTCCCCGTCCTCGCAGGGCTCCCCCTCCCGGATCCCGGAATCCAGCATGCACCGGTGCAGGTCCGGAACGCAGCGGTTCGGTCGGCAGGGCTCGCCGTAGGCCGGGTCGCAGTCCCCGTCGGACTGGCAGCGGCAGGCGCTGGCCCCCGGGGCGCAGAGTCCCCCCAGGACCTCCGCTCCCCCGTCCCCTTCGTCGCCGATCCCGGGGTCCGGGATCCCGGGGTCGGCGGGAAGGTCCTCGCCCGCCGGGTCCGGCATCGGGTCGCCCGGCCCCGGGTCGGCCGGCCCGTCCTCGAAGACCTCCCCGATCCCCGTCTCTCCCGGGTCGTCGAAGGTCCCCCCCGGGTCCCGATCCCCGACCTCCCGGCCCGGATCCACCGTCCCCAGGTCCGCCGGCGGAGCCCCCGGGTCGATCACCGGGAAGACCAGTTCGTAGGGCAGGTCGGGATCGGACCCGCCTCCCCCGCACCCCCCCAGCAACAGGACCAGTCCCGCCACCCGCCCGACTCGCGGCATGCCCTCCTCCCGGGGATTCCCCTGCTGCCGGATCCGGGGCCGTCGCCCCGCAAGGCCCGCCTGTTCCCTGGACCAGTCCCGGATTCTAGCATCGCTGCCCCGGCGGCCCCAGCCCTCCCGTCCCCGGGGATCGCGGCGTCCCGCTCCCCGGCCCCGGCGCCCGGATTGCGGCGCGACGTTGCGTTGATCCCGGAGCGCTTTCCTGCTACTTTCCGGGCGGCGTTCGACGGCCGGCATCCTGGCAGGAGGCGAAACCGTGGAGTCCCTCTTCGCGCCCTACGTGGCCCTGTTGCTGGGCATCCTGACCGCGGTGGGGCTCGCGGCGGTCATCCTGGTCCTGAACCGCCTGCTGGGCCCCCGCCGGTCCACCCCGGTGAAGAACGGCCCCTTCGAGTGCGGGTCCGTGCCAGTGGACACCCCCCGGAAGCGGGTGTCGGTCCGGTTCTATGCCGTGGCCATCTTCTTCCTGGTCTTCGACCTGGAGGTCGTGTTCCTGCTGCCCTGGTCGGTCCTCTACCGGGAACTGCTGGCCTCCCCGATCTTCGGCCCCATCGCCTTCGCGGAGATCGCGATCTTCCTCTGCGTGCTGGCCCTGGGTCTCTGGTACGTCTGGGGCAAGGGGGCCCTGGACTGGGCCTTCGACGCCGTCCCTGCGAAGCGGAGCGCCACCGATGACTGAGACCTTCGAGGAGATCCGGGATCGCATCGGAGACGCCCTGATCGAGTGCGGCTCCCCCCAGGGCACCCCCACCCTCGTGGTGGCCCGGGACGCCCTGGTGCCGGTGCTGACCTTCCTGCGGGAGGACCGGGGCTTCGACCTCCCCCTGGACGTCACGGCGGTGGACCTGCTGGCCCTGGCCGACGGCAGGCCCGAACACCACCGCCCGCCCCGCCACCCGATGTTCCACACCCGGAGCGTCCCGCCCCTGGGCCGGGTGGACGGACACCGCTTCGAGGTCGTGTACCACCTCCGCCGCATCGGCGACGGCGCCCTGGTGCGGGTCAAGGTGCCCGTCCCCGAGGACGACTGCCGGGTCCCCACGGCGACGGAGGTCTATCCGGGCCTCGAGTGGTTCGAGCGGGAGGTCTTCGACATGTTCGGGGTCCGCTTCGACGGACACCCGGACCTCCGGCGCATCCTGCTCTATCCCGAGTTCGTGGGGCACCCCCTCCGGAAGGACTATCCCCGGCGGGCCTACCAGCCCCGGGTGCCGATGCCCCGGCTCGAGGGCGACCCGGTCCCGGGGCAGCCGGGGCCGCTGCCGCTGGGCGATCCCGAGGAGTACCCGCCGCCCCCGACGGCCTCCGTGCCCCTGGACGACGGCCTGCGGTCCGAACCCCTGGTGATCAACATGGGCCCGTCCCACCCGGCGATGCACGGCACGGTCCGGATCCGCCTGGTGCTGGATGGCGAGACGGTCCGGGACGCCGACATCGACATCGGCTACCTGCACCGGGGCTTCGAGAAGATGTGCGAGGCGGGGACCTGGACCCAGGTGATCCCCTACACCGACCGCCTGAACTACGTCTCCCCGCTGATCAACAACGTGGGCTACGTCGCCGCGGTGGAGAAGCTGCTGGGCATCGAGATCACCCCGCGGTGCAAGTACGTCCGGGTCTTCGTGTCGGAGATCGCCCGCATCGCGGACCACCTGACCGCCATCGGCGCCCAGGCCCTGGAGATCGGGGCCTACACCCCCTTCCTCTGGGCGATGCAGGCCAGGGAGGAGATCTACTTCCTGATCGAGTTCATCACCGGGGCACGGGTCACCACCTCCTACACCCGGGTCGGAGGGCTGCGCTGGGACCTCCCGGAAGGGTGGCAGCAGCGGTGGCAGAAGGCCCGGAAGGTCCTGGACGCCCGGATGATCGACATCGACGCCCTGCTGACCCGCAACCGGATCTTCATCGACCGGATGCAGGACACCGGCGTGATCGCCCCCGGGGAGGCCCTCTCCCTGGGCTTCACGGGCCCCTGCCTCCGGGCGACGGGCATCGCCTACGACCTCCGGAAGGACCTCCCCTACCTGGTCTATGACCGCCTGGACTTCGAGGTCCCCGTGGGCACCCGGGGGGACAACCTGGACCGCTACCTGGTCCGGATGGAGGAGATCCGCCAGTCGGAATCCCTGGTGGAGCAGGTGATCCGGGACATCCCCGAGGGGCCCGTCCACGTCGAGGACTGGCGGGTCGTGCTGCCCCCCAAGGACCAGGTCTACAACACCATCGAGGGGATGATCGCCCACTTCGAAATCGTGATGGACGGCATCCAGGTCCCCCGGGGCGAGGCCTACGCCGCCGTCGAGGGGGGCAACGGCGAGGTGGGCTTCTACATCGTCAGCGACGGGTCCGGGTTCCCGTACCGGGTCCACGTCCGCCCGCCCTGCTTCGCGCTGATGCAGGGCCTGAAACGGATGATCGTCGGGGGTCTGGTGGCCGACGTGATCCCGACCTTCGACTCCATCAACATGATCGGCGGCGAGATCGACCGCTGAGCGAGGTGCCTCGATGCCGACGCTGACGATCGACGGAAGGACCATCACCGTGGAGCCCGGGACCCGGGTGATCGAGGCGGCGGATCGCCTGGGGATCGACATTCCCCGGTTCTGCTACCACCCGGGGCTCTCGGTCGCGGCCAACTGCCGGATGTGCCTGGTCGAGACCAACAAGAGCCCCAAGCCCGTGCCTTCCTGCTACGAGATGTGCGCCGACGGCCTGGAGGTGAAGACCCGGACGGACCGCATCCTGGAAGCCCGCCGGGCGGTGCTGGAGTTCATCCTGCTGAACCACCCGGTGGACTGCCCGATCTGCGACCAGGCCGGGGAGTGCGACCTCCAGGACCTCTACTTCGCCCACGACCACCAGCCGTCCCGGCACTTCTTCCGCAAGCACCACAAGGCCAAGGCCCGCGTGCTGGGGCCCCAGGTGATCTACGACGGCGAGCGCTGCATCAACTGCACCCGGTGCATCCGGGTCTGCAACGAGGTGGCGAAGTCCCCCCAGTTGACCCAGGTCCAGCGGGGCGAGCGGACCTGCATCGACATCTTCCCCGGACAGCCCCTGGATCACCCCTACAGCATGTGCACCGCCGACGTCTGCCCGGTGGGGGCCCTGACGACGAGGGACTTCCGGTTCAAGTGCCGGGCCTGGCTGGTCCACGGGATCGACAGCGCCTGCACCGGGTGCAGCCGGGGCTGCAGCGTCCGGGTGGACGTGTACCGCAACGCGGTCCAGCGGGTGGTGCCCCGGCCCAACCCCGACGTGAACCAGTACTGGGCCTGCGACGCCGGCCGGCTCCTCTACCACCGGTACGAATCCGGGCGGCTGGCCCAGGTGCGCAGGGAAGGATCTCCCGCGACGATCCGGGAGGCGATCGCGGCATTGGCCGAGGGCCTGCTGGCGATCCCGGAACCCCGGGTCGGGGCGGTCCTCTGGGCGGGCATGACCCTGGAGGACGCCTGGGCCGTCGTGACGCTGGTCCGGTCCCTGGACCCCCGGGCCCCCATCTTCCTGGCCGGGATGCCGGAGGGTGCCGGGGATGACATCCTGATCCGGCCCGACAAGAACGCCAACCGGACGGGGCTGAACCGGCTGCTGGAGGCCCTGGGCGCGGCTCCGATGGCCCTGGAGGCCCTCCCGGGACAGGCGCGGGACCTCCAGGCCCTCTGGGCCTTCGGCGAGGACCTCCCGGATCCGGTGGTCCAGGCCGTCCGGGCGACGCCCCTGGGGGTCTTTCACGGCCCCCGGGAGGAGGCCGCGGCCCGGCAGGCCCCCTTCGCGTTCCCCGGCACCTCGCCCTTCGAGACCGACGGCACCGTCGTGAACGAGTTCGGCATCGCCCAGCGGTTGCGCCGGGCCGTCCTGCCGCCGGCCGAGACGACCTCCCCGGCGGAGTTCGCCCGGGCCCTGGCCGAGCGCCTGGGCAAGCCCCTGGTGCCGCCGGGCGAGCCGGACCTCTGCTCGGCCATCGGCCGGGTCCTCGAGGGCCTCCTCGGCTTCTCCACCGCCTCCGTCGGCAGGCACGGCCTGCGGATCGGGGCCCTTCCCGGGAGGGCGCCATGACGGGAACCTTCCTGCTGCTGACGGTGGCCAAGATCATCGGGTTCATGGTGATCTTCGCCCTCTCCCTGGGGGCCGTGCTGACCTGGGTCGAACGGAAGATGTCCTCGCTGATCCAGGACCGGGTCGGCCCCAACCGGGCCTCCATCGGCGGGGTTCGGGCCGCGGGCCTGATCCACATCCTCGCGGACATGCTGAAGGCCTTCACGAAGGAGGACTTCGTCCCTCCCCAGGCCAACAAGGTGCTGTTCTACCTGGCCCCGGCCATCGCGTTCGCCACCGTGGTGGCCGTCTTCGCCCTGATCCCCTTCGGCCCCGGGCCCCTGGTCATCGCGGACCTGGACAACGGGATGATCTGGTTCTTCGCGATCATGGGCTTCGGGGTGTACGGGGCCACCCTGGGCGGCTGGGCCTCGAACAACAACTTCGGCCTGCTCGGGTCCCTCCGGGGCGCGGCTCAGATGATCTCCTACGAGGTCAGCATGGGCCTCAACGTGCTGGGCATTTTCCTGGTCTTCGGCACCCTGAGCCTGACCGGGATCGTGGCAGGACAGGGGGACCTGCTCTTCGGCTGGCTCCCGAAGTGGGGCATCGTGATCCAGCCGGTGGGCTTCATCCTCTTCCTGGCCGCCGCGATGGCCGAGAACAAGCGGGCCCCCTTCGACCTCCCCGAGGGGGAGTCGGAGATCATCGGCTACTTCGTCGAGTACTCGGCGATGGGATTCGCCACCTTCTTCCTGAGCGAGTTCGTCGAGGTGGTGGTGATCGCGGCCCTCGGCGCCACGCTGTTCCTGGGAGGCTGGCAGATCCCCTTCGTGGACCCCGCCGGGACCGCCGGGGGATGGACCGCCGTGGCCCAGGTGGGGGCCTTCGTGGCGAAGGTCGTGTTCCTGTGCTGGCTCCAGATGCTGGTCCGCTGGACCGTGCCCCGCTTCCGGTACGATCAGGTGATGGCCCTGGGCTGGAAGGTGCTGCTGCCGCTGTCGATGCTGAACCTGCTGGTTACCGCGGCCGTGCTGGCGGTGATCGGGTGACGGCCCCGGAGGGGTCGGGAAGGAGGTCCCCGTGGTCAAGGTGAAGGTGGTCGATCGGCCGCCGGCGGACCTGGTCGTCCGGTCCTGGCTGCCGGAACTCTGGAAGGGCATGAAGGTGACCAACCGGCACTTCTGGGTCAACCTGCTGACCCGGAAGGGCATCGTCACCGCCCAGTACCCCGAGGAGAAATTCCCCTATCCGCCCCGCTACCGGGGCCACCACCGGCTGATGCGCCGCGACGACGGGTCCGTGCGGTGCGTGGCCTGCTTCTGCTGCTCGACGGCCTGCCCCGCCGACTGCATCCACATCGTGGCCGGGGAACGGGGCGACGAGCACGAGAAGTACCCGGTGGTCTTCGAGGTGGACTTCATCAAGTGCATCTTCTGCGGGATGTGCGAGGAGGCCTGCCCCTGCGACGCCATCCGGCTGGACTCGGGCGTCCACCGGTCCCCCTCCCTCACCCGGGAGGGGGAACTTTGCGGCAAGGAGGACCTCCTGTCCCTGGGAGGCCTCTCGGTGGCCCGCCAGGGAGGCGACTACCGCTGATTTCCCGTTTCCCCTCACCCCGAGAGCTCTTCATGGACACCTGCGCTGGACGGACGGTTCGACTGCTCGCCGTGCCGGTGATCCTGGCAGCGCTGGCATGCGGGAACAGCGAGAGGCCCGCCCCGGGAGACCTGCCGGGAGACGGGACGACGGACGAAGGGACCGACGTGGCTCCCGATGCCTCGGGGGACCTCCCGGGGGCCGACGCGTCGGGAGATCCGGGCACGCTCCCCGGCTCGCCCCTGGCCATCGAGGTCCGGGCCTCGCCGCCGAGCCTGGTCCTCCGGGCGGCCGACGGGGGGATCGTGGCCGAGTCCCTTCCGGGCGACCGGGTCGTCACCGACGCCGCGCCGCTCCGGCGCATCCCGGTCTTCCTCCGGGCCGGCGGTGTCGCGGCGCTGCTGCCGGACACCGTGCGGCGGGCCGAGCCGGTCCCCGGGCGGCCCGAGGTCCCGGACGCCGCGACCCTGGGCCGGGCGAGGCTGGAGATCCTGGTGGGAGGCGGCGACCGGGGATCCCTGGTCCTGGCCGACGGGACCGGGGACACGGTGCCAACCCGCGTCGATGTCCTGCCGGTGGACGGCGCGCCGACGGGGGCCGACTGGCGCGCCTGCGGACCGGGGGAGGACCCCTGGGACAGCGACTGCCTGGCCCGGGAGGGGCACTGGACCCTCGTCCCCCGGACGGGCCCCGGCGAGGTCCGGGCCGCGGGCATGGTGGTTTCCATCGCAGGCGGCCCGGCGACCCGGCGCTACCTGGTCCGGATCGCCGAGGCACCCTCCCTGTAGGTCGTTCCGGCGGCCATTTCGCCGTCCCCGAAGTCCGTCCTCAGGAAGTTCGAGGCATCCGGGAACGCGGGACATCGGGGTCAGGGCTGCGCATCGACCTCCTCCTCCAGGGCATCGACCAGCGTGTCGATGTCCAGGTCCCCCATCCAGCGGCGGCCGTTGATGAAGAAGGTTGGCGTCGAGTCCACGCCGTTTCGCAGCCCCTCCTTCTTCGACTCGACCACGGTCTCCCGGACCGCCGGGGAGGCCGCGGCGGTCTCGAAGGCCGCCCTGTCGATCCCGGCCTCGACGGCCCAGTCGGCCAGCGCCGAAGGCGAGAAGGCGTCGAAGCCCCGGTAGGCCCGCAGCAGGAACTCCCATCCCTTTCCGAGGGACGCCGCCGCCGCCACGGCGACGTTCGCCTCGGTGGAATGCTCGTGGGACTTGATCGGGAACAGCCGGAGGTGCAGGGCCACCCGCCCGGCCAGGCGCCCGGAGGTGACCTCCCGGTGCAGCGCCGGGACCAGTTTCGCGCAGTAGGGGCAGCGGGCGCAGAGGTAGGCGACCACCGCCACCCGGGCCTTCGGACACCCGGCCAGGGGCGCCGACGACAGGTCGATGGCCTGGACCCGGCCCGGGCGCATCATCGACATCGCCCGCTTCTCCAGCGACCGGACGATGGCCGGGGCCTCCTGGCCCGAGGCGGCCTTCCGGCAGATCCAGTCGGCCAGCCGGCGGACCAGGGGCGCGACCGGCTGGGCCTTCAGGCACTCGGCGAAGGTCCGGTCGCAGGCATCGTAGGGATGCTCCGTCGCCAGGACCTGATCGGCCACGGCCTTCGCGGGGCCGGACAGCCGGTCGCAGGGGCCGTCTGCGAGCGCCCCGGCGGGGAATGCCAGCAGCGCCGCCAGCGCCGCCACGGACCAGCACAGGTGTCTCATGTCGCCCTCCGTCGTTCCAGCCAGGCATCGACGCCCACAGGGTGCCGGTCCAGCCACAGCACGTACAGCGCCAGCAGCAGCCAGCCCAGATCCCGGAGCACGGTCCGGAAGGAGATCGGGTCCTCGCCAGCACCCTGGGAGGCGAAGCAGCCGCAGGACATGTCGAGGCCCTTCGCGAGGGCCCAAGACAGCGCGAACAGGAAGACGGCCATCATGGCGGCGACCAGCAGCGCCCCGGCCCGGGCCCGGAATCCCGCCAGCAGCGCCAGGCCCGCCGCCAGTTCCACCCAAGGGAGCGTGATGGCCACCAGGTTCACCAGCGACAGGGGAAGGATCTGGTAGGTCGCAACGTCCACCGCGAAGGCGTCCGGGTGCAGGATCTTGTGGACGCAGGCGAAGAGGAACACGAACGCCAGGTACACCCGGACCGGCAGCGCGACCCACCGGTGCCCCTTCCATTGAAGGAACGTCTTCATCGGGGAACCTCCCCGCCCGGGCGGCCCGCTTCGGAACCCGGGGCCCCGAGGGCCGGGGCGCCTCCCCGGACGAACCCCACGTTGCGCACGCCGCGGCCGGCGAGTTCCCGGGCCAGTTCCCGTCCCGAGTCCGGGTCATGGCCGTCGCCGTAGACGACGACCCCGGCGGCGCCCGATGCGGCGATCCGCCGGACCGTGGCCTCGGGCACGCCCTCCAGGTAGTCGAAGGGGACGTTCCAGGCCCCGTCCAGGTGCCAGCGGGCGAACTCGTCGCCCCCCCGGGCATCGACGCGCAGGGTCCTGGGGTCCCGCAGGCGCCCGTCCGCCGGGTCGAGGGCCTCGACCTCCCCGAGGGGCTCGGGGCAGGGGACGAACAGTTCGTAGGCCTCCTTCGCGACGAAGGGGATTCCCCCCGGCCGGACCGCGTTGAACGCCAGCCCGACCGCGGCCGCCAGGGCCCCGATCCACGCCGCGTCCCGGAGGATCCGTCCGGCCTCTCGCGCCGTCCCCGCCACGCCTCCCTCCCGCTACTGCACGCAACTCGAGGACCGCTGGACCTGCTCGTCCTGGCGCAGCAGGTCCTGGACCCGGTCCAGCCCCTCGCCTCCCCCTTCCCCCCCGAGGGGAAGATCGGCCGCCGGCCGGCCCCCTGCCGCCGGCGGCAGCAGCACCTCCGAGTCCCCGGACCAGGACAGCCGGATCGTGACGCGGTGGTCCTGGAACCCGTAACGGGGCAGCGTGCTGTGCCGCCACGAGAAATCGTACTGGGCCCCCACGCGGACCCCCGACCAGGCCGGCGACCAGGCGGACAGTCCCGGCTTCACCAGCACGTCCCGCCGTGCCCGGTCCGAGGCTCCGAAGGGGCCGTACCCCCGGGAATCGGGATAGCCGTCGATCCCGAAGGACACCCCTCCCTTCAGCAGGAACCCGAGGGGCAGCCGTCCCTGCAGGGCCAGCAGCCCGCTGCCGCCGTAGAGGTTCCAGGCCGGCTCGTTCGCCCGGTAGACCCGGCCGCTGGCGGCCCACAGCAGCGCCAGCCCCCGGGCGAGGCCCGCCCTTCCCCCGAGGCCGAAGTCCGCCTCCCAGCGGGATCGGGCCGTTTCCCGGAACGTCCGGCGCCCCCCGCCGGCGAAGACGACCAGCCACGGGGCCACCTCGACCTCCACCTCGCCGCGATGGGCCGCGAAGTAGAGGACCGGGCCGTCGTCGTAGCGGTCCCCCTGCCCCAGCACGAGCCAGTCGGGGCGCCAGGCCACCAGGGCCCTCGGCAGGGTCTTCCCGACGGAAAGACCCAGGCGGCCCGACAGGTCGATCCACGACAGGCCCCGGACCGCGTCGGCCAGGAAGCCGGTCCCCTTCCCCTGGACCTCCAGCACGGGCCGGACCCACCGGTGCACCCAGGGGGCGAAGCGGAACCACACGTCCGCCTGCCCGAAGGCCGATCCCCCTCGCAGCACGCTCCCCGAGGCGGGGTCGGTGGGGGACCCGAGGAGGGCGTTGCTGGTGTACCCCCCGGACCATTCCAGGCGCCAGGACCACTCGGGCAGCCCGTCTGGAAGCGCCCTGCGGGTCACCGAGGACAGGGCCGCCCGGTCCTCCGGCCACAGCCCCGATGCGGATCGCGCCGCCAGCACCGCGTCCGCCGCCCCGTCCCGGTCCCCCCGGGCGCCCGCGATCAGGGCCCGCACCATCGCCAGGCGCCCCCCGTCGGGTCCAGCGCAGCCGGGTCCCGATGCCGCCTCGCTCGCGGCCCCCGGTTCCGCCTGCCCCAGGTAGGCCCAGGCCAGCAGGGCCCGTGCCGCGCAGTCCCCGGGCGCCTGCCCGACCCGCTGCGACAGGACCCGGATCGCCCAGAAGCGGTTGCCGGCCTGGAGGTAGGCCGCCCCCAGCAGCACCGGGAGGGCCCCGTCGTCCGGGTGTGCCTCGATGCCCGCCTTCAGGATGCCGACCGCCGGTTCGACCTCCCCCGCGGCCAGGTGGCCCCGTGCCCGGTCGGCGATGCAGGACGGTTCCTGGCACGCGTCGTCGGGCCCTGGCGCTTCCGCCGCTCGGGCCCCCAGGGTCCCGGCGACGATCCCCGCCAGGGCGAACGGCAGGCAGGCGCCCCTTCTCATCGCGGGTCCCTGCAGCAGCGGAATCCGGCGAACAGGCCGTCCCAGGTGGCATTGAAGTCGCACCGGAACCGGACCGACGGGGACCCGCAGTTGAAGGCCCCTCCCCGGACCTCGTAGCCCCGGGATCCCTCGACCGGGACCACCTCCCAGACGTTCCCGTTCACGGCGTTCAGCCCGTAGGGGTTCCTGCATTCGGGGCAGGTTCCGTCTTGGACCGCG
>JAGOKF010000048.1 GCA_017994695.1 Myxococcota bacterium
TGCCCGTTCTTCCGGTTCCATCGCCAGCAGGTGCACGCTGTTCCGGAAGTCGAGCCGCCGCCCCCGCCGGTCGGTGACGGTCCCCTCGGCGAGGATCTGGGCCAGGAAGGATTGCACGGACGGGTGAGCCCGTTCGGGATGGTTCCAGACGAAGACCCGGAAGGGCCGGCGGGTCAGGGCATCGGCCAGCAGGCCGCTCTCCTCGTAGCCCACGTACCCCGGCGGCGATCCGGCCAGCAGGGACAGGGAGTGGGCCTCGGCGTAGTCCGACAGGTCCACCTCCAGCAGGGCCTCCTGGCTTCCGAACAGGAACTCGGCCACGGCCCGGGCCAGGGTTCTCCGGCCCGACCCGGCGGGTCCGACCAGCAGCAGCGACGCCATGGGGCGGCGGCTGCCGAAGCGGTTCCAGTTCCTGGAAAGCACCTGGATCAGCGAGGACAGGTCCTCCCGGTGGCCCACGATCCGCCGGCCCAGGAATTCCCGCATCCGGCCCCACCGGGCCTGGGGGTCCGCCAGCTGGTCCACCGGGACGTCCACCAGGTCCGACAGCACCTGGACCACGTCCCGGACGGTGACCTCCCCCTTCCCCTCCCTCCGGGCCCGGGCCCCTGCCCGGTCCAGCAGGTCCACGGCCTTCGCCGGCAGGCACCGGTCCGGGATCAGCCGGTCGGTCAGGCGCACCGCGGCGCGCAGGGCCTCCGGCTGGAACTCCACCCGGTGCCACTGGGCATAGCGGGGGGCCACGCCGGCCAGGATCCGCTCGGCCTCCTCCAGCGTGGGCTCCCTCAGGGGGACCGGTTCGAACCGCCGGTTCAGGGCGGGGTCGTTCTGGATCGTCCGCTTGTACTCCCCGAAGGTGGTGGCCCCGATGCAGGGGAGTTCGCCCCGGGCCAGGGCCCCCTTCAGGTCGTTCGAGGCGTCGGCACCCCCGTCCCCGGCCCCGGCGCCGATCAGGGTGTGGATCTCGTCGATGAAGAGGATGATCCGTCCCCGGGAGGCCATCACCTCTTCCTTCAGGGCCCGCAGCCTCGCGGCGAAGGCGCCCCGCATCTCGGTGCCCGCCACCAGGTCCGCCACCGACACGGAGACCAGGATCCGCCCCTCCAGGCCGGGGATGCCCCCTCCCTGACGCACCATCCAGTCGGCGACGCCCTCCACCAGGGCGGTCTTGCCGACCCCCGGGTCTCCCAGCAGCAGGGGGTTGTTCGCCCGCCGCTTGCACAGGATGTCCACCACCCGGTTCAGTTCCTGCTCCCGCCCGACCAGGGGGTCGATCCGCCCCGCGGCGGCGTCCTCGCAGAGGTTCCGGCCCAGGGTCGCCAGGGTGGGGAAGCGGTCGGGGTCCAGGCGGAACGGGCTCGTCGCGGGAGGATCCCAGGTCCTCTCCTCCGCGACCGGCGCCTCCTCGGAGAGAACCGCCACCTCTCCCTCCCCCGGAGGGGTCCCCGCCTCCTCCACCAGGAATTCCACCGGGAGGTCCTCGTCCTCCTCGGCCCGGATCCGGGCGGTGGGCCGGACGGGAACCTGGATCACCGGCGAGGGGCCCGGCCAGGAGACCGGCGGCACCGGCGGCACCGGGGGCCGGGGCGTCGTCCCCCGGACGGCCACGGTGACCCGATCCCGCGCCTGCCTCCGGAGGTAGGGATCCATCAGGTGGGCCATCGCCTTGGTGCGCAATTCGTAGAGGGAAATCCCCGATGCCTGGAGCAGCCTGGCGGCCCGGCAATCCCCCAGGCGGGCGAAGGCCATCAGCAGGTGCACCGTGGTGGTCTGGGGAGACCCCACGTTCCGGGCGATCCGCAGGGCCTGCCAGGAAATCGCTTCCCAGGTTCCCGGGGCCTCCTTGGGCACCTGCCGCAACCGGTCCGCCAGCGCCTCGGGCTCGAGGCGCATCTCCAGCAGCACCGACTGGGCCTCGCAGGGAACCAGGAAGATCGCCAGCACCAGGAGGCCGCTGTCCGCCGGTTCCCGCCCGGCGGCGGCCAGTTCCGCTGCGCCTTCCAGAACCTTCCGGAACTCCTGGGAGAACGGGATGACTTCTTCCACCATGTCTTCCGGAAATCGGGAATCGCCGATCCGCAGCAGCAATAGCCTTCCGGCGAAGCAGTGTCAAGGCTTCCGTGGCCGGGCAGCGGTCTCCCTCCCCGGTGGCGACTTGGCACGGCGGAGCCTCTTCGGCAGAATGAGGGGGGAACGGGAAACGGCGAATGAGGACCTCTTCCGGGCTCTGCCTGCTGGTTCTGACCGGCTGCCTCTCGGGCGGCCGGGGGCCCTCCGTCCCGGACCGGCTGGAGGTCGGGGCTCCGGCGACCCGGATCACCGCCGCCTTCCCGGAACTGGCCCGGCGGCCGCCGACGCTGCAGGTGGACGCCCCTCCGATGGTGGCCATCCCCCGGTCCCACCCGAGGGTCGGGACCCCGATGGGCAAGGGGTCTCTCTCCATCGGGACCCCCACCACCGGGTTCGTGGTCTCCTGCCGGCTGCTCCCCGAGGAAGGTCCCCGGCACTACGTGCTTCCGGAACACCGGCGGAGGGGGACCCGGTGCGCCACGGACGACCTGGTGGAAGCCCTGCTCCGGGCCGCCGACCGGGTCGGCCGGGATCATCCCGGGGCCCGCCTGTCGGTGGGAAACCTGGGACGTGAGGGAGGAGGCGACCTGCCCTGGAGCGTGTCCCACAATTCGGGGCGGGACGCGGACCTGGGGTTCTTCCTGCAGGACGGCGACGGCAGGCCCCACGAGGCCCGGACCCTCGTGGCCCTCGACGACCGGGGGGAGGGGCTGGACGACGGGCAGCCGGTCCGGTTCGACGCCGCCCGGAACTGGTCGCTCGTGAAGGCCCTGCTGACGGATCCCGCGATCCAGGTCCAGTGGATGTTCCTGTCGAACTCGCTGAAACGGAAGATCCTGGCCCATGCCCGGTCCCGGAAGGAAAGCCCGGACCTGCTGGCCCGGGCCGAGGAGGCCCTCGCCCAGCCCCGGAGGTCCCGGCCCCACAACGATCACCTGCACCTGCGGATCTCCTGCCCGCCCGACGATGTCCTCGAGGGCTGCCGGGACACCGGGACCCAGCGGTCCTGGTTCCGGGACCCCGCACCCCGCATCGAGGCTCGGGTCCGCCAGTTGCAGTTCCTGGCCCGGCGGGGAACCGGACCGGTCCGGGCCGATGCCCTGACCGTGCTGGGACGCATCGGGACCGGGGAGGCGGTCGCGGCCGTGATCCGGGGCCTGGAGGACCGGGACGCGGAGGTCCGTCGCGCCGCCGCCAGGGCCCTCTGGGAAGGAGGGCTCGTTGGAGGGGAGCGGGAGGTGGCGAGGCACCTCCGCGACGAGCAGGACGACGAGGTCGCCTGGCTGCTGCTCCGGGCCCTCGAAAGGCACCTGAATCCATGGCGGCGGGCGGCGATCCTGCCGGACCTGCTGGAGGCGGATCGAACCGTCACCCGGGACCTGGGCGTCTTTCGCCTGGCGACCACCGTGCGATCCGAGGCCCTGGAAATGGCCAGCCGGCTGCCCCTGGCCCTGGTCCCCCAGGAGGTCCGGCGGCTGATCTCGTCCGCGGGGATCCCGGGGGATCGGCTGGCCGCGATCTGGCAGGGCAAGGAGGTCGAGTCCGCCGGAGAGGACGCCCTCTCGAGGACGCGCATGATCCAGGACCTCGAGGGGAACCGGGATCTGCGGGCCGTGCTGCTTCGCTTCGTCCGGTCCTGGCGGCCCGATCCGCCCGTTCCGGGGCAGCCCCTCGCCCTGCCGTGGGCGGAGCCGGAAACCTCGCCTCCCGACGCGGCGGCCTCGGATTGACGGGGTCCCGGCGGGTGCTATACTGCGGCCACGAGGTGTACTCATGAAGCGCCTTTCCCTGGAGGACGAGGCCGGCAACGTCCGGGTCGTGCCCCTGCAGCAGGGCGTGCTGACCATCGGCCGGGCGCCGGACAACGACCTGGTGCTCGAGGACCGCAACGTCAGCCGGCACCATGCCCGGATCCGGTGCGAAGGGGGGCGATGCGTGCTCCAGGACGCGGGATCCCGCTACGGGATCCGGTGGGCCCAGGGCAAAGTCGCGGGAGAGGTCGAGATCCAGGCCGGCCAGGTCTTCCAGATCGGGGACTTCCGGCTCAAGGTGCTGCCCGAGGACGACGCCCTGGCCGAGGAGCCCGCCCCCGAGGAGGACGTCACCCCCCTGGCCACGCCGGCCGTTTCCCGGGCCACCGAGGCCCTGGAACCGGTCCGGGAACCGGCGGAAGGGGACAGCCTGCGGAAGATCCGGGAACTGGAGGAGTTCGCCCGGCAGGGATGGACCTCGGACTTCGGGATCGACGAGCCTGCGGAGAAGCGGCAGGCCGGCCGCTACCTGCTGGCGCTGCTGGTGCTGCTGGTGGTGGCCGCCGGGCTGGGCTTCGCCTATTACCAGTTGAGCGACGAGGAGCCCGTGCTGGGCGTCGCCCCGACCACCTCCTCGCCTCCGCGCCCCGAGCCGGCGGTCCGAAGCGAGCCGCCGGCAACCCCGAAGACACAGGAACCGCCTGCGAAAGAGGAGGCCGCCCCGACCCCCGAGGCGCCCCGCAAGGACGGTTCGGGACGGACCGGGGACCGGCAGGAGGCCCCGGGCCCCGGGACCCCCGGAGTCGCCCCGGCGGCGGATCGGCCCGCTGCCGTGCCCTCGCCGGGCACGCGGCCTGCCCGGACCGCTCCGGCCCCGGAACCGGAACGCCCCGCCCCCAAGCCCGCCGCACCGGCGACCGCCCGGTCGTCCGCCGCCCCGGCCGCCACGACCGGCGCCCCGGCTGCGGAGACGGACGCCTACACTCGCGCCAGGCAGCGGGGCGACCGGTGCCAGGGAACCGGCGATACCGCCTGTGCCATCGAGGCCTACCGGGAGGCCCTCGGCCTGACCTCCGACCCCGCGAAGAAGGAGTGGCTTCGGAGGAAGATCGAGACGCTCGGGGGAACGGCCGAGTGACCGCACCCGACTCGCCGCTGACGCTGCTGGTGCTGGGCTTCGACGGACCGGTCCTGCCGGACCGGGTCCGGGACCTCCTGGGCCAAGGACTCGGGGGGGTGGCCCTCTTCGCCCGGAACCTGGCCGACGCGGACCAGGTCCGGCGCCTGAACCGGGAGATCCGCGAAGCAGCGCGGGACTGGCCTCCGCCCCTGATCGCGGTGGACCAGGAGGGCGGGCGGGTCCAGCGCCTGCGCCGCCTGTGTTCGCTGCGTCCCCCGGCCCGGGAGGTCGGACGGCAGGGATCCGGGGCCGCCCGGGACCTGGGACGCTCCATCGGAGAAGACCTCCGGGACCTGCAGTTCAACACCGACTTCGCGCCGGTGCTGGACCTGGACACCCACCCGGCCAACCCCATCATCGGCGACCGGGCCTTCGGGGAGACCCCCGAGGAGGCCATCGGCCCCGCCCTGTCCTTCCTGGGAGGCCTGCGGGACGCGGGAATCCAGCCCTGCGGCAAGCACTTCCCGGGACACGGCGATGCCCGGGCCGACAGCCACCTGGAGATGCCGGTGATCGAGGCCCCGGAAGATCTGATGTCCCGGCGGGAGATGGTCCCGTTCCAGGCGGCATTCCAGGCGGGCCTGGACCTGGTGATGACCGCCCACTGCCTCTACCCGGCCCTGGACCCCGACCTGCCGGCGACCCTCTCCCGGACGATCCTCCGGAACTGGCTGCGCGATCGCCTGGGCTACCAGGGGTGCGTGATCTCCGACGACCTGGGCATGAAGGCCATCTCCGACCGCTACCCTTCAGACTTCGTGGCCCGCCAGGGCCTTCAGGCCGGCCTGGACCTGTTCCTCCACTGCGGCCCATCCGCAGGAGCCGACGGCCTGGTTGAGGCGCTGGTCTGGGAGGCTGCGAAACCCACGGCCCGGGACCGGGTCCGGGAATCGGTCGGCAGGGTCCTGACCCTGCGAAAGCGGCTGGCCGATCCGCTCCGGGGATAGCCTGCACCCCAGGGCAGCGGGAGACGCCTGCATCTCGGCAACATGCCCGGGCCGCGACTATGGCCGGGACTCCTCCTCCCCGTTTCCTGAGCGGGGGACTTCCGGCGCGGTCGGCTCGGCATGAACGGTCACCCGGGCGTCGGGGTAGCCCTCCCGGACCGCCGCCTCGACCCGGTCCGTGACCTCGTGGGCCCAGGTCAGGGGCTGGCCTCCGTCCAGGCGGACCACGACCTCGGCGTGAAGGTCCGGTCCCGAGGTCCGCACCCGGACCGAGTCCACCTGCTCGACGCCTTCCACGCCCCTGACCCGCCGTCGGACGTCGTCCTCCACTCCTTCGGGGGCCCGGTCGAGCAGCGCATCGACGCTCCTCCGGATCAGGCCCCAGGCCACGTGGAGCACCACCAGGGCCACCACCACCGCGGCGATGGGGTCGGCCTGTGGGAAGCCCAGGGCCGCGCCCAGAAGCCCCAGCAGCACCGCCCCTGACGACAGGATGTCGCTCTGGAAATGCAGGGCGTCAGCCTCCAGGGCCTGGCTCCCGGTCTCCCGGGCGACCTTTCCGAGGGCCCGGGAGCGGTGCCAGTCCACCCAGATGGCGAAGCCAATCACCAGGAAGCCCCACACCGACGTCCGAGGGCCCGAGAAGGCCGGATCCCGCAGGCGTTCCTGGGCCTCCCAGAGGATCCAGGCCGACGTGATCACCAGCAGCAGCGTCTCGACAAACGCCGAGAAGTTTTCGAACTTCCCGTGGCCGAAGGGATGTTCCCGGTCCGCGGGCCGGGCCGACTGCCGCACCGCGTAGAGCGTCATTCCCGCCGCCAGGAGGTCCAGGGCCGAGTGGAGGGCCTCCGCCAGGATTCCCAGGGATCCCGTAAGGAGACCGACTATCAACTTGGTGGAGGTCAGCACGACGGCCCAGATCACCGAGGATGCCGCGACCTGGACCTTCCGGTCGCTCAAGACCCCCCTCCCTGGAGGACGCCCCCGGGGGGTCGGCCCCCCGGAGAACGTGGCGGAGAGAGCGGGATTCGAACCCGCGACACGGGTCAACCCCGTGTACTCGCTTAGCAGGCGAGCGCCTTCGACCTACTCGGCCATCTCTCCATCGGCGAACGGCCCGCGACGGTCCCTGGCGGCGGAGGAGGGATTCGAACCCCCGGGGCGCATGACGCCCGACGGTTTTCAAGACCGCTGCCTTCGACCACTCGGCCACTCCGCCTTGTCAACGAACGGGCCGCCCTTTTACCTTGAACCCGCTCCGATGTAAAGCCCCGAAAACGGGGACAGTCACCGTTTTACCCCACCCAACCCGCTGTTTCCGCAAGGCAATCGCCGGACGAAAAAGGTGACTGTCCCCTGTCACGGGCGGGCGAGCAGCCGGAAGCCCAGGCGCGGGACCTCGACGGACACGCTGCCACCGGACCAGGCCACCTGCCCGCCGCCAAGGCCATCCACCCAGGTCCCCGAAGCGGGAAGCCCGGCCCATTCGCCCAGGGGGACCTGGACCGTCCGGCTCTCTCCGCGATTCAGCACTACCAGCACCGGGTCGTCTGTCCCGATGGACACCCCGTAGGCCACCCAGTCGGTCTCGCCGGCCAGCACCGTCAAGGTCCCCCGGCGGGTGGACGGATGGAGGGCCCGGAAGGTCGCCAGGGCCCCCACTGCGTCCCGCACGGCCGCCTGGTCCGCCGAGAACCCCTCGAACACCATCGGCCGCCGGTTGTCCGGGTCGCCGCCGCCCGCCAGGCCGATCTCGTCCCCGTAGTAGATCAGGGGCACCCCGGGAATGGTCATCAGGAACGCGAAGGCCTGGCGCATCCGCAGGTAGGGGTCCGGCGACGCCGGCTGGGGCGGCGGGTTGCGACAGAGTTCCTTCGACCCGTTGCCCCACTGGTCCGCGATGCGCCCGGGATCCGCATGGGTCACGAATCGAGGGATGTCGTGGTTGCCCAGGAAGTTGGACATCACCGACCCCTCCCACCCGGCCCTCCAGTAGGCCTGGGAGTCCCGGGCGATCTCCACCATCCGCCGCACCGACGATTCGCCCCGGGCCAGGGCCGAGACGATGGCCCAGTAGAGCGGGAAGTGGAACTGACCGGTCAGTTCCCGGTCCGACACGTACTCCCGGATCTTCGCCTCCCCGGACCCCTCGGCGCCCCCGGCCCAGTCCCCGACGAAGGTCTCTCCCACCAGCCAGAAGGGAGTGATCCCGTGCTCCAGGCGCTGGCGCACCTTCGCCCGGAGGTGCAGACCGAAGGAGTGGTCCATGTGCTTCACGGCATCCACCCGGAAACCGTCCAGGTCCGCCCGGATCGCCCACTGGATCGCCGACTCGGTGACCGCCTCGACGGCCTCGTCCACCCGGTAGTCCAGATCCGGCAGGTAGGCCTGGAACCAGCAGTCCACCGGGTGCTGGTTCCAGTTGTCATCCTGGCCGCAGATCCGGGGCGTCCGGTGGAACCACTCGGGACGCTCCTTCCACAGTGGCGAGTCCTCGTGGACGTGGTTCGCGTCCAGGTCCATCAGGACCCGGATCCCCCGGGCGTGGGCCGCCTGGACCATCCGCTGGAGGTCCTCCATCGTGCCGAAATGGTTCTCGGTCGCGTCCAGGGACAGGGGGAAATAGCCGTGGTACGCGGTGTAGCGGACCCCCGACAGGTCGCCTTCCATGCAGCCGTCGGGGTTGTCGTTGGCGGCGCTGATCCAGATGGCCGACACGCCGATGCGGTCGAACCACCCCTCCTCGATCCGCTGCCGGATCCCCTTCCAGTCCCCGCCCACCCATCCGGTCTCCCGGCAGGCCTGGTCCCGGGGCACGCAGGATTCCCCTCCGTCGTTGGCCGGGTCCCCGTTCGCGAAGCGGTCCGTCATGGCGAAGTAGAGCACCGCATCCCGCCAGTCGAAGGGCTTCTGCTCCAGCCAGATCGGGACGAACAGGGGCTCGGCGGCACCCCTGGACGTGGAAACCCGGAAGGTCAGGGAGTGCTTCCCGGGGGCCTGGTCCGCCAGGCGCACCAGGATCCGCTGCCCCTCCGCGTCCCACTGGAATGGGACCGGCGTTCCCTGGCGATCGACCCGAATCGATTCCAGGACCAGGGACTCGCCCCCGATCCCGGTCCGGACCTCCACGTCGGCCTCGACGGACCGGCGGCTCCAGTCGGTCCGGGCCGCCACCAGGCGCAGTTCCGGCAGCCGGCAGTCCGGCACCACCATCTTGGAGTTCAGGTTCGTCCGGGAAGCATCCCACGCGGTCAGGGGATTCGCCGGGTCCGTCATCCAGCCGGTCCCGTCCCGGAGGATCTTGTACTGGTGGGTCCCGGGCGTCAGCGACGACAGGTCGATGCGGACCTCCCAGTCATCCCCGGTCCCCTGCCGGGTCATGGGGTGGGCCTTCGTGTCCCAGCCGTTCCAGTCCCCCGGGACGGTGACCGACGACGCCTGTCCCTTCCAGGTCAGGATCGCCTCGCAGGTCCTGGGGATCGGGCTTCCCAGGACCTCCGGCAGGACGTCCCCGGGTCCCGGACCCGGATCCTCCGGGGTCTCGGGAGTGTCCTCGAGAGGCCCCCGGTCCTCCCCGGGAAGCACCTCGCCGGCCTCCCCGGCCGGGTCCGTTCCCCCCGGATCCCCGACGTCCGGGTCCCTTCCGTCGCTCCCGGGCAGGTCTCCCCCGTCGTCGGCGGGAGGCACCCGGACATCCCAGGCAGGCCCCGAGGAGTCGTCCCGCCCCATCGGCGCGGGACTGGAACATGCCAGCGCCAGCACCAGGAAGCCCCCGTGAACCCGTCTCATCGCCGCTCCTTTCCCGTCGCGATCACGGAATTCCGTTGCTTAGCACCAGCCGGTAGGGCTGGCAGGTCGCCGGTGCCTCCGGCCTGCGATACACGCGGATCAGGAACGTGTTGCCGTTGTCGATGCACCGGTGGGTTCCCGGCGAGGCCTCCCCGGGACAGGTCCCGCACCGGTCCATCGTCCCGTGCCGGGCCAGGCAGGCCGCCAGGCTGGCGGGCTTGTCGCAGGAAGGCAGATACGACCGGTCGCAGGGGCACTCGCCCAGGGTGTCGGTGTAGAAGTCCACCCTCTTCTCCCATGCGGTCACCCCCCGGCATGGCGACTGGTCATCGCAGGCGGCGGTGAGAACCTCCAGCCGGAAGGTATCCTGGGGGTTCGAGGCCAGGGCGAACCGGGCATGGAACCGGTCGCAACCGTCCAGCAGTCCCAGGGGATCCAGGTCCGCGACGGTCACCCGGAACCAGTCCTCGTCCCCGTAGGAGACCAGGTTGCCCACGATTTCCAGCGACTGCCCCGAATCACCCAGGGTCCCCAGGTCCAGGGCATGGGCGCAGTCCTCGCCGCCCAGGTGCTCCCAGGCATCCCCCTGGCACTCGCAACCGTCGGCGCCGCTTTCGTTCAGGTCGTACCAGGCGGGCTGGTTGCCGGTCCGGGGGTCGCACTGGTAGAGGCAGCGGCCCGCGGCGGTGCAGGCCACGAGCGTCCCGTGGGGAACCGCTCCGGGGTCCAGGGGGCACAGCGCCGACAGAGATCCCTCGTCCACCGCCCCGTTGCAGTCGTCGTCCCGGGCGTTGCACCGTTCCGGGGCCCCCGGGTGGACCGAGGCCCGGTCCTCGTCGCAGTCGCCTCCCTGGGAGGCCGTGTAGCCGTCGCCGGGACCGCACCGGCAGAGGGTCGTCGGCCCGCCGTAGCCATCCCCGTCCCGGTCCTGGTACCAGGGAGCGCACCCGGACGAGCCGGGCGGATCGACGGCCCCGTCGCAGTCGTTGTCCTTGCCGTCGCAGATCTCCGACGCCGCCGGGTACACCGCCGGATCCGCATCGTCGCAATCCCCGGGATTCAGGGCCCGGTAGTAGCCGGCCGGACCGCACAGGCACTGCTTCCAGGCATCCTTCCCGAAGCCGTCGCCGTCGAAGTCGTAGTAGCGGACCAGGCACCCCATCGTCCCGGCCGGATCCGCGAACCCGTCGCAGTCGTTGTCCTTGCCATCGCAGACCTCGACCCCGCCGGGCCGCATGGCCGGGTCCCCGTCGTTGCAGTCCCCGGGCACCGAGGCCCGGTAGACCCCGTCGGGCCCGCACAGGCAGGCCGAGTCGCTGTCCCGGCCGGACCCGTCGCCGTCGTCGTCCCGGTACCAGGTCTGGCATCCGGGAGTCCCCGGGGGATCGGCCACCCCGTCGCAGTCGTCGTCCACCCCGTTGCAGACCTCGGGCTGTCCGCCCCCGATCACCGACCAGCCGTAGCGGTCCCGGGTCACGTCGCAGGCCCGGCAGGCATGTTCCGGATCGTAGGCCCCGTGGAAGTAGCAGCGCCCGCCGATCAGGCACCAGGTCTCCGCCAGGGGGTTCGCGCAGCCTCCCTGCCCGTCGCAGACGTCGTAGGTGCAGGACAGGCCGTCGCTGCAGGAGTAGGGGCTCCCGGCGCAGATGCCGTCCGTGCAAAGGTCCCCCGAGGAGCACGCATTCCCGTCATCGCAGGCAACGCCAGACAGGGGGCTCCAGTCGCCCGGGCGGACCTCGGGCCGGCACTCCTGGCACCCGTTGGCGGGGTTGCGCTGACCCTCGGTCCAGCACGCCCCGTCGGCCAGGCAGGCCCCCGGAAGGAGGTCGAAACGACAGGATCCGTCCCCGTTGCAGGAGTCCGCCGTGCAGGACCGGCCGTCATCGCAAGAGTAGGGAATCCCACCGCACAGGCCTCCCTGGCAGAGGTCCCCGAACGTGCAGGTGTCGCCGTCGTCGCAGGGACGCCCGTCCAGGGGGCTGTACGCGCCCTGGTCTTCCCCGGGAACGCATCCCCGGCAGGGATTCCCGGGATCCGGAGTCCCCTCGGCCACGCAGGTCCCCGACACGAGGCACCACCCGGACCGCACCAGGTGGCGGCAGACGCCCTGGGGATCGCAGAAGTCCTCGGTGCAGGCCAGCCCGTCGTCGCACCCGGTGGAGGCTCCGACGCACTGCCCGTCCTGGCAGACGTCCCCGGTGGTGCAGGGGTTCCGATCGTCGCAGGGGATTCCGTTCCGCGGGGTCCATGCCTCCCGGTGCACCCCGGAATCGCAGACGAGACACGGCGTGTCGGGAGAGGCCTCCTGGTCCACCAGGCAGCGGTTCCCGATCCGGCAGAAGCCCGGCTGGACCTCGTGGAGGCACCCTCCCTGGCCGTCGCAGGTGTCGGCGGTGCAGGTCAGGGCATCATCGCAGGAGTAGGGTTCCCCCTGGCAGGACCCGGCGGTGCACCGATCCCCCAAGGTGCAGGCGAACCCGTCGTCGCAGGGGGCCTGGTCCTGGTAGGTCCACCGGAGGGCATCCTGGTCCGGGGCGCAGAGGTTGCAGGGATTTCCGGGATCCAGGGCTCCCTGGAGGAAGCAGGTTCCCTGGATCGCGCACCAGCCCTGGGCCACGCCGTGACGGCAGGTCCCCCCGAGGCAGTAGTCCTCGGTGCAGGGCAGGTCGTCGGTGCAGTCCCGGGAAATCCCCCCGCCGCAGACCCCGTCCTGGCAGGTCTCCCCGGCGGTGCAGAGGTCCCCGTCGTCGCACAGGGCGCCGTTGCGGGGAGTCCACTGGGAATCCGACACCTCCGGCTGGCACCAGAGGCAGGCATTCTGAGGCCGGACCATTCCCACGGCCCAGCACTGGCCCTCGATCAGGCACCAGCCCTCCCGCAGGGCATGGAGGCACTGCCCCTGGCCGTCACAGGAGTCCGCCGTGCAGGGCAGCCCGTCATTGCAGTCCTGGCCGACTCCGGTGCAGACCCCGTCGATACACTGGTCCCCGTCGGTGCAGGCGTTGCCGTCGTCGCAGGACCAACCGTCCTCCCGGGGCGTGAAGTCCTCGGCGGTGGTGCCGGGGTCGCAGACGCGACAACCCTCCGTGGGATCCGGGGCGTTGGCGGCGAAGCACTGTCCCCAGACCAGGCACCAGCCCGGTTCCAGCACGTGCTGGCACTCGCCGGTGCCCAGGCAGGCATCCACCGTGCAGGACCGGCCGTCGTCGCAGGAATAGGGAATGCCGACACAGACGCCCTCGTGGCACCGGTCGTCCCGGGTGCAGGACTGGCCATCGTCGCATTCCCCGCCTTCCAGGGTGGGGGTCCAGGCCGTGTTGGAGTACAGGGTGCGGCACCGTTGGCACGGCTGGGATGGGTCCACCGCCCCCTCGCCGTGGCAGGTCCCGTCGATCAGGCAGAAGCCGGGGCGCAGGAAATGGCGGCATCCCCCCTGGCCGTCGCAGGAGTCCTCGGTGCATGGAATCCCGTCGTCGCAGGCCACCGGGGTCCCGATGCAGGCACCCTGGTGGCACGTGTCGCCCCAGGTGCAGGGGTCGTTGTCCTGGCAGGGCACCCCTTCCCTCGAGGACCAGGCCTCCGTGGCCACGTCGGCCAGGCAGGCCAGGCACTGGTTGTCGGGATGCCCCATGCGGTCGGGACGGCAGACCCCGTCGATCAGGCACCAGCCCGGAAGCAGGCCATAGGCGCAGGACCCGTCTCCCAGGCAGGCATCGGCCGTGCACAGCAGGCCGTCGGCGCATCCGTAGGCCGTCCCCGAGCAGACGCCGGCCTGGCAGGTGTCCCCGGACGTGCAGGCGTTGCCGTCGTTGCAGGAGGCCCCGTCGGTCTTCGGCACCGCCGTGCAAAGGCCCGAAACCACGTCGCAGATCCCCTGGTCGTGGCAGGGCGTGGGAGGCGGGCAGACCACCGGCTGTCCCTGGCAGACCCCCTCCTGGCAGGCATCCTCGGTGGTGCAGGGATTCCGGTCGTTGCAGGGGGTTCCCTCGGGGGCGACCGGATCGGAACAGGTGCCCGTCGCCGGATTGCAGACGCCCGGGAGGTGGCAGGCGTCGGTGGCAGGACACGGCAGGGGACTGGAGCCGGTGCAGACTCCCGCCTGGCAGGAGTCCACCCGGGTGCAAGGGTTCCCGTCGTCGCAGGGAGCCCCGTTGGGCTTCACGGGCCGGGTGCACTCCCCGGTCGCCGGGTAGCAGACCCCCGCCAGGTGGCAGTCGTCGACGGCCTCGCAGGTCCTGGGATTCGACCCCACGCACGTCCCGCCGAGGCACTGGTCGGTCGTGGTGCAGAGGTTGCCGTCGTCGCAGGGGCTCCCGTCCCCCTTCGGCGGAGGCACGCACAACCCCGTCGCCGGATCGCAGGTCCCGTCCAGGTGGCACGAGTCCGGGGCCGGACAGGTGACCGCGGACCCGCCGGTACAGGTCCCCGCCTGACAGGAGTCGTTCCGGGTGCACGCGTTCCCGTCATTGCAGGCCGTCCCGTCCGCCTTCGGGGGATGTCCGCAGGCGCCCCCCTGGCAGATGTCGTTGGTGCAGGGGTTGGTGTCCGGCGAGCACGCGGACCCGTCGGGCCGAGGCGTCGGGGTACAGCCCCCCTGGCCGTCGCAGACGTTCCGGGAGAGGCACTCGGTGACCGGGCAGACGTAGGCGGTCCCCTGGCAGGTGCCCGTGGCGCAGGTGTCGCCGTAGGTGCAGGGATTGCCGTCGTCGCAGGCCCCGGTGACGGGCAGGTGGTGGCAGCCGTCCGGAGCGCAGGAGTCCTCGGTGCAGGGATCCCCGTCGTCGCAACTGACGAGGGTGGACGGCTGGCAGATCTTGTCCCCGCAGACCCGGGCCGGGTGGTACACGAGCCCCGCGCAGGAGGCCGGCTGGCAGACGGCCTGGTTCGCCGTGTAGAGGCAGCCTCCGCCCTGGGGATCGCAGGTGTCGTCGGTGCACACGTTGCCGTCGTCGCACTGCCTCGGCAACCCCGGGGCGCAGGAACCGCCCCGGCAGGAATCCATCACGGTGCAGGGGTCCCCGTCGTCGCAGGCCGCCCCGTCCCGGTCGGACCAGGCCGCCGGATCGCCCGCCGCGCACCACCGGCACGGATTGCCCGGCTGCACCTGGCCCGCCTGCCAGCACTGCCCGTCGATGGCGCACCAGCCCGGGGCCACCTCGAAGCGGCATCCCCCCGTCCCGTCGCAGGAGTCCGCCGTGCAGGCGAGGCCGTCGTTGCACCCGTACCCCGTGCCCTGGCACCGTCCTCCCTGGCACCGGTCGCCGAAGGTGCAGGGCAACCCGTCCTCGCAGGCCGCTCCGTCGCGATCCGACCAGGAGGTCCACGAACGGGAGGGGTCGCAGAAGCGGCAGGGATTTTCGGGGTGCAGCGATCCCCCGTCGATGCAGGCGCCCAGGATCAGGCAGGAATCGGCCTGGATCAGGTGGCTGCACCCCCCCTGGCCATCGCAGGCGTCGGCGGTGCAGGCAAGCCCGTCGTCGCAGGCGTAGGGGGTCCCCTCGCAGGCCCCCTCCCTGCAGCGGTCCGAGTAGGTGCAGGGATCCCCGTCGTTGCACGGGGTGGCCAGGAACAGCACCGTGCATCCCTGGTCCGGCAGACAGAGGTCCTGGGTGCAGGGATTCCCGTCGTCGCAGGTCCGGGGCGATCCCCCCAGGCACCGACCCAGGAAGCAGGTATCGCCCAGGGTGCATTCATTGCCGTCGTCGCAGGAAGCGGCGTTGGGGGTGAAACGGCATCCCGACGCCGGGTCGCAGTCATCGTCGGTGCAGAGATTCCCGTCGTCGCACGTCACCGGGTCCGCCCCGACGCACTGCCCGTCCTGGCAGCGGTCCGTCCGGGTGCAGGCCGACCCGTCGTTGCAGGGGCGGGTGTTGGGAACGTGGTAGCACCCGACCTGGAGGTCGTCGCACCGGTCGTCGGTGCAGGGGTTGTGGTCGTCGCAGTCCGGCCCCTGCCCCACGCAACGCCCGCCGTCGCAGGACTCCCCGACCGTGCAGCCGTTGCCGTCGTCGCAGGGCCAGCCGTCGGCCATCGGGACGTGGAAGCACCCCCCGACCTCGGCAAGACAGTTGTCCTCGGTGCAGGGGTTGCCGTCGTCACAGGAATCCTGGGCGCCCGGCCGGCAGGTCCCCGACAGGCAGAAGTCGCCCACCGTGCAGGGATCCCCGTCGCTGCAGGGGATTTCCAGGTCCAGGTGGCGGCACCCGGTCGCCGGGAGGCAGTCGTCGGCGGTGCAGGGGTTCCCGTCATTGCAGTCCGCCAGGAATCCCGGAACGCAGGTTCCCTGGTAGCAGCGGTCCGACACCGTGCAGAGGTTGCCGTCCTCGCAGGGGCCGGCGTTCGGGGCGTGGACGCACCCGATCCCGGCCACGCACTGGTCGTCGGTGCAGGGATTCCGGTCGTCGCAGTCGATCGCCACCCCGACGCACGATCCCTCCTGGCAGCGGTCCTCCAGCGTGCAGTCGTCCCCGTCGTCGCAGGGCACCGGCCCCCGGGGGGACCAGTCCCGGGCATCCCGGACGGGATTGCAGACCTGGCAGGGCTCCAGGGGATTCCCCTGTCCCGCCCCGTAGCATTGTCCTTCGATCAGGCAGGTGCCCTCGACGACCAGCACCTGGCAGCCGCCCAGGCCGTCGCAGGACTCCCGGGTGCAGTCCAGGCCGTCGTCGCAGTGGTAGGGCAGTCCGGCGCAGGATCCCCCGGACTGGCAGGCATCCCCGACGGTGCAGGGATTCCCGTCATTGCAGGGGCCCTCCACGGACACCGACTCGCAGCCCCGGATCGGGTGACATCGGGCCTGGGTGCAGGGATCGCCGTCCTCGGGGCAGAGGGAGTCGTCCGGCTCGTTCCGGCACCCCTCCGCGGTGCACAGGTCCCGCGTGCAGGCCACCGCGTCGGTGCAGAAGACCCGGGTGGGTTCCGGGCATCTCCCCGCCTCGCAGGACCGGGCCGGGTAGAACACGCCCCCGTCGCACCGGGCCTCGGCGCAGGGCAGGGCGTTGAACGAGTGGACGCAGCCCTGGACCGGGTCGCAGGAATCGCTGGTGCAGTAGTTGCCGTCGTCGCAGGAGACCGCCTCCCCGGGACGGCAGGTCCCGTCCTGGCAGCGGTCGTTCGCCGTGCAGGGGCTCCCGTCCTCGCAGGGCAGCGCGTTGTTCCGGTGGTAGCACCCCAGGATCGGGTCGTCGCACAGGTCGTCGGTACAGGGATTCCCGTCGTTGCAGTCGAGTCCGTCCCCGGTGCACCGTCCCCCGACGCAACGGTCGTCCCGGGTGCACTGGTTGCCGTCGTTGCAGGGGAAGCCGTCCCCGAGGTTCCGGAAGTAGCAGCCTTCCAGGGGATCGCAGTGATCGGTCGTGCAGGGATTGTCGTCGTCGCAGACCCTCCGGGGTCCGCCGACGCAGCGGCCGTCCGCGCAGGAATCCCCGGTGGTGCACCGGTCCCCGTCGTCGCAGGGCCCCGGGATCGGGTCGTGGCGGCAGCCCGACCCGGGCACGCAGGAGTCCCGGGTGCAGGCCTCCCGGTCGTCGCAGTCCGCGGCGGCACCCGCCAGGCAGGTGCCGGACAGGCAGGTGTCGCCCACGGAACAGGGATCCCCGTCGTCGCAGGGAGCGCCGTTGCGGGGATCGTAGCGGCACTGCCCCATCACGCAGATCCCGGGCGCCTGGTAGCAGGGGTTCGGCGCCACCGAGCAGTCGATCCCCTCGCAGGGATCCCCGACGCAGGTCGTCCCCGAGCAGCCGTAGGTGCAGACCCATTCCTGCCGCTGGTAGCGGCACTCCCCGGCCACGCAGGTGCCCTGCTGGCTGTAGGAGATGATCACCCCGTCGTCCTCCAGGCAGACGTTCGGGGGAGGGGTCTCGCAGGGCATGGGCCACCCCCGGCACCGCCCCTGGTCGCAGGCGTCCGCCAGCGTGCAAGGGTTCCCGTCGTCGCAGGGGTCCCCGGACACGGGCGCGTGGACGCACCCCTGTCCCCGCTGGCAGAAGTCCGCGGTGCAGGGGTCGCCATCGTTGCAGTCCAGGGGCGTCCCCCGGCAGGCTCCCCCGCTGCACCGATCGTTCACGGTGCAGTCGTTGCCGTCGTCGCAGGAACCGCCATCCAGGGGCACGTAGTCGCAGGCCCCGCCGCTGCACCGATCGTCGGTGCAGACATTGCCGTCGTCGCACAGGGGGACGCCCCGGCACAGGCCCTCGACGCAGGTGTCGTTCCGGGTGCAGGGATCCCCGTCGCTGCACGCCCCGCCGCTGGCCGGTTCCTGCACGCAGCCGAACCCCGCCTCGCACCGATCGGCGGTGCAGGGGTCCCCGTCGTCGCAGGACCGGAGGGACCCGCCCCGGCACTCCCCGTCGACACACGCGTCCCCCTCGGTGCAGGGGTCCCCGTCGTCGCAGGACCCTGTCCGGGGCCGGTGGTAGCAGCCGACCTGCGGGTCGTCGCAAAGGTCCAGCGTGCAGGGATTGCCGTCATTGCAGTCGAGTCCCTGGCCCCGGCATTCGCCCTGGACGCACCGGTCGCCGGCGGTGCACCCGTTCCGGTCGTCGCAGGGCAGCCCCTCGCCGGTCGGCGCATGGCGGCAACCTTCTCCCGGCAGGCACCCGTCCCGGGTGCACGGGTTGTCGTCGTCGCAGGGGTCCACGCTTCCCCCGACGCAGGATCCCAGGTTGCAATGATCCCCGAGAGTGCACGGGTCCCCGTCGTCGCAGAGCCCACCGACCGCCGCGTGCAGGCATGCCCGGCCAGCCGAACTGCACGAGTCGGCGGTGCAGGGATTCCCGTCGTCGCAGGAACGTTCCTCTCCGGTCCGGCACGTGCCGCCGGCGCAGGTGTCCCCCACCGTGCACCAGTCGCCGTCCTCGCAGGGAGCGCCGTCGGCCAGGGGATACTCGCAGAGGCCTTCACGGCAGGTCCCCGGGCCCTGGCAGGGACCGGGTGGCACCGAGCAGTCCACGCCCTCGCAGGGATCCCCCAGGCACGTCCCGTCCTGGCACCCGCGGCTGCAGAGGTGACGGGACTCGGGATACAGGCAGTCCCCGTCCCGGCACTGGCCCGCGACAGAGTAGGAAACCCGCGTGTCGCCGTCGCACCACGCCGTCGGAGGGTCCCCGCAAATCCGTGCGGACCCCTGGCAACGTCCGTTCAGGCACGCATCCCCGTCGGTGCAGGCATCCCCGTCATCGCAGGGTCCCACAAGGGGCTCGGTCCGGCACGATCCCCCCAGGCAGAAGTCCCGGGTGCAGGAATTGTCGTCGTCGCAGGCCAGGGGAGCCCCCTGGCATCGCCCCTCGACGCAGGTGTCCCCGAGGGTGCACGGGTCCCCGTCGCTGCAGTCCCCGGTCCGCGGAGCATTCCGGCAGCCGGTCGGGGTGCAGGCGTCGTCCGTGCACGGATTCCCGTCATCGCACGTGGATTGCCCCCGGCAGACGCCCGCCTGGCACCGGTCCTGGTCGGTGCAGTCCAGGCCGTCGTCGCAGGCCGCCCCGGTCAGGGGCGAGTGACGGCATTCCCCCGCGACGGAATCGCACCAGTCGCTGGTGCAGGGATTGTCGTCCCGGCAGTCCCGGAGGCTCCCGATGCACTCCCCTCCCTGGCAGCGGTCGTCCACCGAGCAGAAGTTCCCGTCGTCGCACTCGCCGTCCACGACGGTGTACTGGCATCCCAGCGAAGAGCTGCACAGGTCCAGCGTGCAGAGACGGCCGTCGTCGCAGGTCACGGGCTGCCCGGTGCAGCGGCCGTCGAGGCACTGGTCCGAGGAGGTGCAGGCGTCTCCGTCATCGCATCGGACGTAGTTCCGCTGCGCCTCGTACCCGCAGATACCGGCCAGGCACCGGACCACCTGGCAGGCGACCGGCGGCAGCAGCCCCAGGCACTCCTCGTCCCGGTTGCAGCGGAATCCTCCCTCGTCCCCCGCATCGGCATCCCCGGGCCCCGGGTCCCCGGGGTCCGCCCCCGGGTCCACCCGGTCCTCCTTCAGGTCCTCGGTCCCCTCCCCCGGGTCCTCATCGCCCGGATCCTCGGTCGCTCCCGGGTCCTTCCGCCCGTTGTCCCGGACGTCCCGCCCGTCGGGCAGGTCCCGCCCCTCCCCGGGATCCACGACGCCGTCGATCGCCCCGTCGGTCCCGAGATCCTGGATGCCGAGGTCCTCTTCCGAACCCAGGTCGTCGTCCCACCAGGGAGGCCGGGTCTTCCCGCCGCCTCCGCAGGCCAGAGTCAGGCACAGGGACCATCCCAGCCACCGGACCGTCCGCCGCATCGTGCACCTCGTCGGAAGGCGTCGGGAACGCAGACCCGGATCATTATACCGCCTGGGAGGAGGGCCGTGAGTCCCGCGATCCCCCGGTTCCGCCGCCGGGCTGTTCCCCGGAAAGGCCTGGAACTGTCGCGTTCAGGGTTCCGAACACCCGCAGGGGATGTCCACCCGGGCCCCGCAGCGGCCGATCCGGCCCTCGGCAAGCCGGCAGGCCCGGGGCTCGCACTTCGGGTTCACTTCGATGAAACAGGCGTCCCGGGGAGGGAGGCTTCCCGCCTCGAGCCGGCACAGGGAGGAGCACCCGTCCCCGTCGATGGTGTTGCCGTCGTCGCACTCCTCGAAGTAGGGCGGGGTGTCCGAGAACTGCAACCGACCGTCCCCGCAACAGGGACCGATGGGAACCTCGGTGCCCAGTTCGACGATGGGGCACTGAAGCCGCAGCCAGGTCTGCGGCCCTTCCGGGCCGTCCCCGAAGGCCTCGCAGGCGCCACCGGCACACCGGACCAGCCGGTGGTCGTCCGTCGATGCCCGGCAGTCGGAGTCCTGCTGGCACTCGCAGCGCGTCTCCAGGGGGTCCTCGAAGCGGCGATGGAAGCAGTCGGCGACCCCCTGGACCCAGAGGTCCGCCAGGTTGATCCCGAACCCCGTCTGGAAATGCTGGCGGACATCCGGTTTCAGGTGCAGGGGCGAAAGGTCCCACTCGACGGACCCCGGCATGGCGTGGTGCGGGTCGGTGACGGGCACCGGATCGAACAGGGACTCCAGCAGCAGCACCTGCTTCTGGTTCCAGTCCGTCCAGACCTGGGCCGCCGGGTAGCCCGCGACCTGGTCCGCGAAGGGCACGCTCCCGTGAACGTCCAGGCATCCCCAGATCCGCAGCATCTCCTCCTGGAGATCCCCGCAGGGGAACGTCCACTGCAGTCCGGTGGCCGGGTCCTCGTAGCGGCAGTCCATCGCCTGGAGGGCGCCCGGAAGATGCAGCAGCGTGTCCGTCCAGACGCGCCCGTTGATGCACAACTGGGCGCTGTTCAACAGGTCCGTCCCGACATCGGTGCCCCACTGGACCGTGTCGCTCACCCCCTGCCAGACGTCCTCGCTGGTGGAGGGTTCCGGATTGGACACCCGTTCCGGCATCGTGCCCAGGCACCAGTCCAGGAAGGATCCCAGTTCGCACGACTGGGGGTTCTCGGAGGTGCACGCATTCCTCGGCGAGATCTGGTCCGGAGGCACGAAGGACGGGTACTGGCCGAAGAAGGAGGCTTCCCGGGGATAGCGGCAGACGTTCGCCGCGGCCAGGCACAGTTGCGGGTCCGTCGCACCGGCCAGGTCCAGCAGGCCGGTCACGTCCTCGGTCCGGCCGTGGGGGAAGTAGTTCGTCACCCCCTCTCCCAGGACCGACTGGCACTGGTGCTGGTAGCGGGCCTCCAGGCCCGGCTGGTACCAGGCCTTGCTGGCCGGGTGGCCGATGTCCCAGGCCTTGGCCATCTCCAGCAGTTTCCAGATCTTCTCCTTGCCGAAGATCTTGATCCGGGCGCCGATGGTCAGGCCCAGGCGGAAGCGGCTGGTGAAGTCCAGCGTGCTCAGGGCATAGGTGGACACGGCGTGGAGCGGCGCCTCGACGCCCCGGACCCCGGACACGACCTCCTCGGCCGTGGGGATCGACCAGGCCGGCCGGCAGAATCCCTGGAAGCAGACCATCCGGGGCCCGGCGCACTGGCCGTCCTGCTGGCAGGGCTTCAGGCAGGCCCCCCCGACGGGAGTCCTCCCGGGCGGGCAGACCCCGTCCTGCACGACACAGGACAGGGCCGATCCGTCCAGGGCCGAGACGCATCTCCCGGTGGCCATGTCGCAGACCTCGAGCCCCTCCACGCAGTCCGGATCGCCCCGGCACCCGCAGGCGGAGGGATAGCCGTGCTGCAGCGGGGAGCACCCCGCCCCCTCCCAGCCCTGGAGCGTCTCCCGGATCGAGGCGACGCACTGGTACGCCAGGAACGTCTCCCCTCTCCCGCACTGCCCTTCCGTGAGGTCATGCCGGGGTTGCCCGTCCTCCCCCACGCAGTAGCCGTGCCGTTCGCATTCCGTGGGAGGCGCCTGGTTCAGCCACCCCGTGCTGAAGGAGGTGTCGCACCCGGACCGGGAACACCGTTCGGCACCGTGGGAGGATGCGAACTGGAACAGCGAAATCTGGCTCTTGACCTGGACCAGGAAGTCCCGGAGCGCCCCGGTGCCGAAGGGGAGGTGCCCCAGGAACTGGACCGCGGACTGGATGGCCTGGAGGATGCCATCCACCCTGCCCTGGTCGATCCAGCCGCAGGCCTCCGCGGTCATGCCGGTCCAGGCGTCCAGGCAGAGGGTCAGGGGGAGACTCACCTGCCACTTGCCCGAGATTTCCTGGCATTTCGCCGGATTCTGGGGATCGCAGCGGATCGTGATGCAGCAGGACCCCTCCTCCCCGGAAACGCAGGAGTATTCCGTCGTGGACCACGGCTGGCCGTCGGCATTGCGGAAGGACCGGTTGTTGCACCGGTACTCGGTTTCCGACTGGTAGACCGGCGTGCAGGGGGCGTCCTCCGGGGGGTTCGAATGCCGCAGGACGTCCACCAGGGAGGCGTTCAGGTCCACGATGCCCCCGGCACCGCCGGGAACGATCGAGACCTCCAGGGCCATGCCCAGCGTGATCCCGAAGCGGATCTTCCCGACGTTGAATCCCACCGTCAGATCCACCCCTGCCGAGGGTTCCACCCGCACCGCCGTGCCGTCGTCCCCCGACAGATCCGGGGCCTGGAAGGCGTGCATGTCCCGCTTCCAATCGTCCGGGGTCAGGTGATCCGAAGGCGGCAGGTTCTCGTTCACCTTCTCCAGGATCCGGTCCAGGAAGCGGTTGGCCTGGAAGAACCACTCGAGCCCCGCCGCCAGCTGGAACCACGGGGTCGCGACCGCCCAGGGCGGCCAGATCTGGATGGTCGGGAGATCCTTGCGGATCGGCTTCAACTGCGGATCCAGGTTCAGGCCGGCGCCGAAGACCGCCACGCTGCTCCCCTCGGTGGGCACGAGGGCCTGGACCTCGGGCCGCGGCCAGGTCCGATCCTGGTCCTGGTCGTCCCGGTAGCGCGTGGGGTACAGGGGACGGACGAAGAGGTTCACGTGGCCGGAACCGTCCACCAGCCCGGCCGACTGCAGTTCCGACGCGTCCACCAGGTGGAAGGCGTCGTAGCGCTGGACCTGGCCCAGATCGATGGAGGTCGAGAACGGAAGGCCGAAAGGCCTGGAGGGGTCCCAGAGTTTCCACCCCTCGATCTGCGTGTTGATCTCGATGCTCGGGGCCAGGCTCAGGCTGCGTCCCAGCACGCTGACGCCGAACCCCCCGGTGCGCACCTGGACCCGGTGGGTGCGGCTCAGGTTGTGCGCGGTGTACCGCGCCCCGATCCGGAAGCCCGTGCCCCCGACGTTGCCCATCTGGGCGAAGGTGCCGTGGCCCGCATAGCCGATGCACTGGTGGAGCCTCGGCCGCAACACGTCGTAGGCCCCCAGGTGGTAGCCTTCCGTGAAGGTGTCCACGTGCCGGAGGAGCCTTTCCAGCAGGTCCGCGAAGTTGGCCAGGACCTGGGCCGCGTTGCCCACCACCTGGGCTGCCTGCCCGATCCCCTCGAGCAGCGATCCCCCGAAGCCCGACTGCTGGATCCCCTGGACGACCTGATCCAGCCACCCGATCTGCTTCAGCACGAAGAGGGCCGCCTGGCCCGCCGTGGCCGGGGTCACCCTGGGGCTCTTGAAGTAGTCGTTCGGAAGCCAGACCAGCGTGCCGCCGTACCCGGCGCAATAGGCGTCGCACGCCTCCCGGGTATCCCGGAGATGGCAACCGGCCAGGCCGCTGTTCAGGGTGTCCAGGTAGGGCTGGACGATCTGCTGTTCCAGCAGGTCGAGGCCGGCCTGCTGGAACCCGCTCAGACCGTCCTGCAGCACCGACTGGCCGGCCTGCCGCAGGTCCGCCGCGATCCCGTCCAGCACGACGTGGGCGGCGTCCCGGAGATCCTGCTCGACCTGCTGGTGCAGCGCCTGCAGGTGCCCGTCCAGAAGCCCCGCGTCGGAGGCGCAGGGGCTCTGGGAAACCCCCTGGACGATGGATTGCAGCCGGTCCTCCAGGTCCTGGAGGACCCCCGCCGTCTGCTGGATCTGGGGCAGCAGCACGTCGGCCGACTGCCCGATGGCGTCCGCCAGGGGGCCCATCTGCTGGGCAATGTCCCGGGCCCGCGGGATCAGCCCCTGGACCGCGGACCGGACCTCCTCCCAGCGGGCCTGATCCAGCAGGTCCGAAAGGGTCCGCACGTCCCGGAAACGGCGCCAGAGGGCCCTGGCGTCCTCGAGCAGCGACCTCGCCTGCTGCCGGAGGGCCGGAAGGTCCACGTCGCGCAGCACCTCCAGGACCTGGCCCATCTCCGAACGGAAGGACTGGCCCAGATCCTGGACCTGCTGGGTCAACGCGGCGACTTCCTGCTGGGGAAGGGCCGGCACCTGGCAGGCGGCCAGGAAATCGTTCACGCTCTCCGCCACCCGCTGCCGGGACTCGACCTCGAAGCGGATCGGCGCGGCGGTCGATATCCGATGCAGGGTTTCCGACAATCGTTCCACCAGCAGGTTCACGAAGGAATCCATGAAGTCCTGCAGGAATGCGGCCAGCGGCGGGACGCTGCCCCCGTCGCCCTGGAGCAGCGTCGCGACCTGCTGTTCCGCCTGTTCCCAGGCGGTCGCCACCCCAGCCGCCACGTCGCATCCGTTGCAGATGCAATGGCCCGAGGCCTCCGGCGGAAACGAGTCCACCAGCCCCGACAGGGGATCGTCGGAATCGACCTTCATGCGCCTGGAGGCCTTGCTCATCACCGAGGCGATCACCTTCAGGCTCTTCACCAGGTTGAAGTTGTTCGACACGTTCACGTAATCGGGGATCGCCTCCCCTCCGTCGGCCCCCGGCTGGACGATCCGGCCCCAGAGAGGCCTGGAAGACAGCCCCGGCACGTCCGGATCCTGGCAGGGCTGGAAGTACGGCGATTCTTCCGGCGGCGGCCCCGGAATCTCCGGAGACGGTCCGAAATCGAAGGCCACGACGGTCTCCGGTCCGGACGTGGTCTCCTCAGGTTCCGTCCCGGGGTCTGGAACCGGGATGTCCGGAAGGGCAGCGTCCCATGCATCCTGGGACCCGGTTCCCTGGTCCTCGACGGCCAGCGACGCATCGGACGGCTGCGGCCCCGGATCGCAGGTCGCTCCGAGCATCGCCGTGAGGGACAGCAGAACGACGAGGAAACCCTTGCTTTTCATCCGGTGGCTCCACGATTCGAGGGAAGGAAGAGGACGAACCCGCGCTCCATGGTGACATCCTAGCATCGGAGCGGGCCCGATTCCAGCACCGGCGCGGGAGAACCCCGCTTCCTCGATCCGCCGGAATGTCCACCGGAAACCGGGTTCTTTTGCCTTGACGCGCCGGAAATGCCCCGATAGAGTTAGCCGCCCCCGGGACATCGGGGACATGACGGCCGGCTCTCGAAGGACGGAAAAGGAAGATGAGCGACACCAACCCGGATCGGCTCCCCAAGGACGTCCATGACCTGCTGCTGCACCGCGAGGAGGAGGAGGCCCGTCCGGTCGCGGACGGACCGGTGTTGGACGCCCGGCGTCCCAAGCGGGAGAAGTTCTTCACCATCCCGGTCATCGTGGTGATGGTCACCGTCGCGCTGACGGCCCTGGGACTGCTGGTGATCTACAGCAGCGCCGGCCTCCGGGAACAGTTCGAGGCGATGCTCCGCGGGGAACTGGGGGCCTACAAGGAGCAGATGCGCAAGGCCAAGGTCGAGAAGGTCCGGGAGATCGAGTCCGTCACCGGCAACCGGTACGGATCCCTGACCCTCTTCTACAGCCCCCGGGACGCGAAGGTCACGATCGTGCAGCGGAAGTACGCGCTGGACTGCACGAAGGCCCAGGGCGAGGATGCCCTGCTCCAGTGCCTGAAAGGCAAGGTGGACTACTCCCAGACCCCCGTGGAGACCCAGGTGGACAACCCGTCCCTGCACCTGGATCGGTCCAAGCGGGAGGTGGTCGAGCAGATCCCCCTGAACGACATCCCGATCCAGGAGGGGTCGGACGACCGGCGCACGATGTACCGCTACGAGATGCTGATCACGATCGAGGCCGACGGATACCACCCCCGCCGGTTCTTCCTGACGGCGGACCGGGAACGGCAGATGGGCGAGGGCTGGGAGACGCTGTACTGGGAGCAGAAGGGCCCGAACGTGTGGATGGTGAACTTCCAGGGAGCGGACCTGCTGCCGAAGCCCGAGACCGCCCGGGCGAACTACCAGAAGGCCCTCCAGGACTGGGAGTGCATCCGCCGGGAGATCGAGGCGAAGCGCAAGGCCGGCAAGAAGGTTTCCGAGGACACCGAGAGCGGGCTCTTCATCGAGATCCTGAACCGGAACGGCTTCAAGACCTTCGAGGAGTTCAACGTCATCGACCAGGAACTGCGCAAGGACGAGAAGTTCGCCCGGGAGTTCGACGCCGAGCTCCGGAAGATGACCTGCAACTAGCCGCCCCGGGGCCCGGCATCGCCGGGTCCGACTCCTTCCCCTCTCCCGCCTACGGGCGCTCACGCAACCGGCTGTCCAGCACCAGCGTGACCGGCCCGTCGTTGGCCAGTTCCACGGTCATCTGCGCCTGGAATTCCCCGAAGACGCAGGGGATCCCGGTGGCCCGGAAGGCCGCCTCGACCCTTGGCCAGAAGGCCCGGGCCTCCTCGACCGGCATCGCCTCCGTGTAGGACGGCCGGTTGCCCCGGCGACAGTCGCCCAGCAGGGTGAACTGGCTGACCACGCAGATCCCGCCCCCGACCTGGTCCACCGACAGGTTCATCCGCCCCGCGGGGTCGTCGAAGACCCTCAGGCGGGCGACCTTGCCCGCCAGCCACTCCAGGTCCCCGTCGTCGTCGCCCCGGGCGAGGCCGACCAGCACCACCAGGCCGACCCCCAGGGAGGCCGCCGGGCGGCCCTCCACCAGCACCCGGGCCTCCCGCACCCGCTGCACCACGCACCGCACGGTCATCCTCCAGACGTTCCGATGGCAGAATCAGGGACAGGCCAGGGGCAGGCACCCCTTCTCCCGGCCGGACCGGGACGAAATCAGGGGCGCCCGGACCTCCTGGCACGTGACGCCCGTCCCCTGGCCCGCGCAATCCTGGTCGTCCTCGCAGGTCGGCACGCAGCGGAGGTCCTGCTCGTAGGGGCTCTGGGCGGCATCCAGGCAGCGCATGCCCCCGGAGCAGTCCTCGTCCCGGCTGCACGCCACGCACGGCACCGCCTGCCGGCAGAGGGGGACGGTCCAGGGATCCGGTTCCCCCGGGACCACCACCCGGGAAGCGCAGGTGGCCCCCCAGGACGAAAGGGGCCAGCAGTCCCGGTCCTCCCGGCAGGCCCAGGTGCAGAAGCCCGCCCCCGGGAAGACCGACCGCTCGCAGAACCCCATGGCGCAGTCCCGGCCGTTCTTCGAAGGGTCGCAGAGACCCCCCGGGGACGCCCCCTCCCCGTCCGGGCGCACGCAGAATCCCCCCAGCACCGGCCCGGAGGCCGGGGGTCCGAAGACCACCGCGGGACGGCAGAACTCCCGGGGGTCCCGGCACGATGCCGAGGAGAAGTCGCAGGGTTCCAGGCTGCTGTCCCCGGGAACCGCCACGCAGACCGAGGCCCAAAGGTCGTCCCCGGCGTACCACGATCCCATGCGGTGGACCACCCGGGACTCGCACAGGAACCGCAGCGACCGGTCCCTCCAGAACCCTTCCGGGGGGCAGTCCTCGTTGCGGGAACAGGGCGCCGCGCAGAAGCCCGGGACCTGGTTGGCCGCGTCCTCGTCCAGGCACAGGATTCCGGCACAGGGCAGCTGGCCGGACCCGCAGGGCGCCCCCGCCGGCTGGTCCGAAGCCCCCTCTTCCCGGCAGATCCAGGCGACCTCGATCGGACGGTCCACCAGGACGAAGGGCGCGCAGGATCCGCCGCTGCAATCGGCATCGGTCCGGCAGGCGGCCCCGCCGGACGCTCCCAGGGTCTGGCAGAGTGGCACGGGCAGCGGGAAGTCGGCAGG
>JAGOKF010000137.1 GCA_017994695.1 Myxococcota bacterium
CGTTCGCCGCGCAGGCCCCCTGGCCGACGGAGCAGACACCCCCCAGGGCCGGCCAGGACTCGTCCGTCAGCCCGTTGCAGTCGTCGTCGATGCCGTTGCACTTCTCGCTGCCCGGGGTCCGGGCCGTGCAGCCGATCCATCCCCGGGCGGGATCGCAGGTCTCGACGCCGACGCACCGCCCGAAGGAATTGGAAGCCTCGCAGATGCGGCTCTCGCCCCGGTTCCGCTCCAGGCACGAGCAGTCCCCCGACTCCGGGACGCACTTGTTGAAGGGGTTCCCCCCCGCGTCGGTGGCCGCGCACCGGTATCCCTGGGGGCAGCGTCCCCGGACGGGATCCTGCACCGGGTGCAGCGACGTCGGAGAGCAGTCCCAGAGGCAATGGGAATCGCCCCGGGGCTGCAGGGCCAGGCAGACGTCCCCCGGGACCTGGCAGGCCGCGTCGGAGGAGCACGCAAGGCACTGCGTATCCGGCAGGGGACTGCACGCCAGCGGGGACGATTTCCAGTAGCCGGGATCGCAGGATTCCACCTCGCAGACGGGCCGTTCCGGCACGGTGTTGCACTTCATCGTGGCGTGGGGCACCAGCCCGACGCACGAGATCCCGCACCCGCCACAGTGGTCGATCCTCCCGTACTTGTCGGTCCCCGGGACCTTGAAATCCTCGTCGGTGCGCCCGTCGCAGTTGTCGTCGAGGCCGTTGCAGACCTCGGGCCCCGGGTCCGCGGCCTTGCAGTTCCACCGGACCCCCGTGGCGGTCGCCTCGCAGACCCAGGGAGCCGAGCAGGTGTAGGTCCGGCCGCTGTCCGGGTCCGTCCAGGACTTCTCGCAGGGCTGGGACGGCGCCACGACCTCGTCGTCGGTCAGGCCGTTGCAGTTGTCGTCCAGGCCGTTGCAGACCTCCGGTGCGGGGGTCCGCGCGGTGCAGTTCACCCACCCCACGGCGGGGTCGCAGGTCTCGGTCCCGCTGCAGACCCCGAAGGAGTTGCGGACCTGGCAGACCCGGAGGGCCCCGGTGCTGGCCAGCGTGCAGTCGCAGGTCCGGGAGGTCGGGATGCACTGCTCGATGGATCCCCCGAAGTCCACGCACTCGTACCCCGCGGGGCACTCGGTGCCCATCGGGGCCGAGGGCGAGCAGTCCCTTCCGCAGAAGGACCGTTCCCCGATCTGGACGCATCGATCGGTGCCGAAGCCGCAGTTGGCGTCCTCGGTGCAGGGCAGGCACAGGTTGCTGATGGCCGGCGAGCAGACCGCGGGGGCCACCTTGATGTAGCCGTCCTGGCAGCGGACCACCTGGCACGCCGGGGTCCCGCTCTCGTCGGCGCACGCCACTTCTGCCGCGAAGGGAATCCTTCCTTCGCAGGAGACCCCACACGCCCCGCAGTGGTCCAGCGACAGGTACCGCCCGTCGGGGCCGACGAAGTCCTCGTCCACCTGGCCGTCGCAATCGTCGTCGACGTAGTTGCAGGTCTCGGGGACCGGGGTCGGCCCCACGCAGACCCAGCCCGCCTCCCCCCGGCAGACCGGGGTGCCGGGGCAGGATCCGACGCCGGGGATCTCGTTCCGGCAGGTCTCCTCGGGACGGGAGGGGTTGTCGTCCGCGACCCCGTTGCAGTCGTCGTCCACCCCGTTGCAGATCTCCGGCACCGGTTCCCGGGCGGTGCATCCCACCCAGCCCAGGGCCAGGTTGCAGGTCTCGTATCCGAAGCAGGTGCCCACGTCGTTCTGCCGGACGCAGGTCCGTTCCTGGCCCTCGGAGGAGACCCGGCAGGAACAGGTCCCGTTGACCGGGCGGCACTGCCTTGACGGCTGGCCGTCCTCCCGGACCTCGTCCACGCAGGCGTATCCCTCGGGGCAGTTCCCGCCCGTGCAGTCCCGGCCGCAGAACCGGCCCTCCGGGAGGTCCATGCAGACCCCGTCGCCGCACTGGAGATCGTTCTTGCAGGGCTTGCAGAGGTTCGCCCCGGCGGGGGTGCACAGGGACCGGACGTCAGGGCCGACCTGGTAGGCCCGGCAGTACCATCCGTCCGGGCACTCGGTCTCGCAGGTGATCGTGCAGACGAAGCCTTCCACGCCCTCGATGCAGGCATTGCTCAGGCATTCCCCGTTGGACCGGCAGGGATAGCCGAGCCCGCCGGGCGTCGGGGGGACCTCCTCGACGTCCGATCCCAGGTCCGGCAACGCATCGGGCCGCGGCCCGGGATCCCAGGCGTCCTCGGCATCCACGGGGCCGATCACGTCGAGGGGAACGTCCGAGGGGATCCCATGGTCCGACAGGCACCACAGTTCCAGGGACAGCGGCCCCTGCCCTCCCTGGCAGGCAGCGAGCGAAAGACACCCGGACAGCACCAGGATGGGAGTCCTCGGCCTCATCTTCGCCTCCTTCCGGTCGCGCCGACCGTCTTCCTTGTGGATCTTGCCTTTGATGCTACCGCCGCCCGGGAAAAATGCAACGGCGCCCCTGGTGGCTCCCGGATTGGCGCCCTTTCCTCGATGGTTCTGCCTGGATGGCCCCCGACGGGCACCAGGGGCAGACCGGGCTGCCCCCACCGGCCCATGCCGCCCCTGCGGCGACCCGGCCCCTGCACCTGCCTGGAGTGTCCGACTCGTTCAGCCCGCCATGCCCGAGGATGCCAGCAGTTCCGCCGCGTGGGCCAGCACGGCCGGCGTCATTTCCCGCCCCCCGATCAGGCGCGCGATCTCCCGCAGGCGGTCCTCGCCCTGAAGCCTCCGGACCCGGGCCGTGGTGGTCCCGTCGGCCACCTCCTTCTCGACCCCGAAGTGGGCGTCGGCCCGGGCCGCCACCTGCCCGTGGTGGGTCACGACCAGGACCTGGCGCCTCCGGGCGGTGCCGGAAAGCACCTCGGCCATCCGCTCGGCCACGGCCCCGGACAGTCCGGCGTCGATCTCGTCATAGACCACCACCGGGGTCCCCACCGACGACCGCAGCACCGAGTCAAAGGCCAGCATCAGCCGGGACAGCTCGCCGCCCGAGGCCACGTCCGCCAGGTCCCCGAACCCCATGCCGGGATTCGTCTGGACCCGGAACTCGACCCGGTCGAGGCCCCGCTCCCCCGGTTCCTGCGCCTCCACGAGGACCTCCACGGTCGCGGCGGGCATGGCCAGTTGCCGCACGGCCTCGGTGACCCGGGCCCCCATCGCTTCCGCCGCCTGGCGCCTGCGCCGGGACAGGGCCTCGCCCAGCCGGTCCCGCTCCTGCCGGGCGGCCTCCAGTTCCCGCTCCCACTCCGGCATCCGGGACCCGGCGGCCTCCAGTTCCGCCATTTCCGTCCGGGCTTCCTCCCGGGCGGCCAGCACCGCCTGGAGGCTGCCCCCGTACCGCCGGGCCAGGGTCTTCAGCCCGTCCAGCCGGTCCTCCAGCCGGGCCAGTTCCCCGGGGTCCGACCGCAGTGCCGCCGCCCGTCGGGACGCTTCCCGGGCCAGTTCCCGGGCCTCGATCTGCAGGGCCTCCAGGCGATCCAGGACCTCGCGGCTGCCCTCGTCCAGCCGCGCCATCTCCCGGGCATGGACCGCCAGGCGCCCCGCCTGCTCGAAGATCGATCCCCCCCCCTCGTAGAGCCCCTCCTCGATGCGTCCCGCCGCCTCCCGGTACTTTTCCACCCCCCGGAGCAGCTGGATCCGGTCCTCGATCTCCCGGTCCTCCCCGTCCCGGGGTTCCCACCGATCCACCTGTTCCAGCAGGTAGCGGAGGTCGGCCAGCCGTCGTTCGCGGTCGGCCTCGGAGGCCCTTCCCTGGGCGACCCGCCTGTCCAGGTCCCTCCACCGGTCCCAGGCCTGCCGGTATTCCTGCAGCAAAGGAAGGCACTCCCCGAAGACGTCCACCATCGCCAGGCGTTCCCGGGGCGACGACAGGGTCAGGAAGGCGTGCTGCCCGGCCACCGACACGATCCGGCCGCCCAGTTCCCGCAGTTCCTTCAGCGTCGCCATGCGCCCCTGGATCCAGGCCCGGCTGCGCCCGTCGGCCCCCACGGTCCTCCGGAGGTGCACCTCGCCGTCCTCCGCCGGGTACCCGGCCTCCTCGAAGGCCTCCCGCATCCCCTCGGGAACCTCCAGGATCGCCTCGACCAGGGCCTCCCTCGCCCCGGGGCGCACGGTGCCCTCCTCGGCCCGGGCCCCCAGCAGCAGTTCGATGGCGTCCACCAGCAGGGACTTCCCGGCGCCGGTCTCCCCGGTCAGGCAGATCAGCCCGCCCGGGAACCCGACCTCCAGGTCCTCGAAGACTCCCAGGTTCGCCACGTGCAGCGTGGAAAGCATCGGACGCCCTCTCCCGGACGGGCGGATTCCCCGCCGGCGGACCAATTGTAGCCGAACCGGTCCCCGGGGGCCGACGGAACATCCTCCCGGCCACCGATCGTTCCGAGGGAAAGGGTCGTTCCAGGAAGGCGTCCCGGCCCTACCGCGCCTCGGACCGCTCCACGCCCCGGGCCAGGGCCTCGGCGGCGAAGGAGGCCTGGAGGGCGGCGATCAACTCGTCGAGGTCCCCCTCCATCACCCGGTCCAGCTTGTAGAGGGTCAGGCCGATCCGGTGGTCCGTCAGGCGGTTCTGGGGGAAGTTGTAGGTCCGGATGCGCTCGCTGCGGTCCCCGGTGCCCACCATCGACCGGCGGGCGTCCTGCTCCTTCCGCTCCTGCTCCTGGCGGGCCAGGTCCGCCAGGCGGGTCTTCAGCACGCGGATCGCCTTGGCCCGGTTCTTCTGCTGGCTGCGCTCGTCCTGGCAGACCACAACGATGCCCGTGGGAAGGTGGGTCAGGCGCACAGCCGAGTCGGTCTTGTTCACGTGCTGTCCCCCGGCCCCGCCGGCCCGGAAGAGGTCGATCCGCAGTTCGGATTCGTCGATCCGGACGTCCAGGTCCTCGGCCTCGGGGAGCACGGCGACGGTCACCGCCGACGTGTGGATGCGCCCCTGGGCCTCGGTGGCCGGCACCCGCTGCACCCGGTGCACCCCGCCCTCGTACTTCAGGGCGCTGTACACCCGGTGTCCCCGGATCATCGCCACGACCTCCTTGATCCCCCCCAGTTCGGTGTCGTTCTGCTCCACCACCTCGACCTGCCAGCGCTTCCCCTCGGCGTACCGGACGTACATCCGGAAGAGGTCCGCCGCGAACAGGGCCGCCTCCTCCCCCCCGGTCCCGGCCCGGATCTCCAGCACCACGTCCCGGCGATCCAGGGGATCCTCCGGGACCAGCAGTTCGAAGAGGCGCTGTTCGACCTCGGCCATCCGCGTGCGGATGCGCTCGACCTCCTCCTGGGCCAGGTCCCGCAGGTCCGCGTCGTGCCGCGCCAGTTCCTCGTTCTCGGCCAGGGCCTTCTGCAGGGCGAGGTATTCCCGGTAGGCCTGGACCCGTTCCTCCAGGTCCGATCGCTCCCGGGAGACCTCCCGGATCCGGTCGGGGTGGAGGTACACCTCGGGCCGGCCCATCTCCTCCTCGAGGTGGCGGTACCGCTCCTCGACCACCTGGAGCCGCCGGAGGGCGTCGGAGATCTCCATCACGCCTCCTCCCGGGACGACCCGATCCAGGCCTCGAACTCCCCGTAGCCCGGGAAGGTCCGGATCGCCTCCTCGCCGCCTCCGAAGGCGCCGGGATCCATCGCGGACCGCAGGGCCACGATGGCCACCTCCTGCTGGTCCCGTTCGGGGGGCTGCGTCGTGATCCGCTGCACCATCACCCCCGGCCCGGACACCACCCGCCCCCATGCCCCGTTGCGCTGCCTCCATGCCC